>JABDKI010000018.1 GCA_013002295.1 Altererythrobacter sp. | reverse complement strand
CTATGACCGGATCAGCGCGGGTGAGCCAACCGGGTTCAATCCGCTCGCACTACCGGACACGGCAGAGAACAAGGCGTTCCTGCGCGATTGGCTTGGCGTAGTTCTGGAAGCGAACGGCCCGGAAGAGCTAGCCACTATTTCAGCTGCGGTGGACGCTGCTTACAGCAATGATGCATCGCTTCGCCGACTGCGTCATTTCAAAGAACTGCTGGCCGGATCGCGCAGGCCTCAGCCCGGTGATCTGGCGGATCGGCTCTCGGCATGGATTGGCGAAGGCGAGCACGCCTGGCTGTTCGATAACGCAAGCGACAGGCTTGATCTGGCGAACCGGGTGCTTGGTTTTGACATGACCGCGTTGCTCGAAAATCCGCGCCTCCGCACGCCGACCATGATGTATCTGTTCCACCGCATTGATGAACGGCTGGACGGTGAGCCGACCATGATCCTGATTGATGAAGGGTGGAAGGCGCTGGACGATGAAGTCTTCGCTGCGCGTATCCGGGATTGGCTGAAGACGCTGCGCAAGCGCAATGCATTGGTTGGGTTTGCCACTCAGAGCGCTAGCGATGCACTCGAAAGCCGGATCTCGGCTGCTTTGGTCGAACAGACTGCGACAATGATCTTCATGCCGAACAGCCGCGCTCGGGCAGAGGACTACTGCGATGGCTTTGGCCTGACCGATCACGAACTGGCGTTGATCCGCTCGCTTCCGGCACACAGTCGCTGCTTCCTGGTGCGTCAGCCCGACGCCAGCGTTGTGGTGCGGCTTGATCTTTCGGGCGCTCCGGAAGTTCTAACCATCCTGTCTGGCCGCGAAGCTTCTGTGCGCAGGCTGGACCAGTTGCGCGCATCGGTTGGCGATGATCCGGCGAACTGGTTCCCACCGCTGACCGGCCGAGTTTGGCCGGAACATTTGGACAATGATGCGGGCGGCGAATTGCCGCTATGGCTGGCGGCTGAGTAATGGCGGGTGTTTGCGACAGTGCGCTCGAAGGCATGGGGGGCGGCATCGCATCCGCGCTTCAGGCCGTCGATTGCATTGCGCAAGATGGCGCGGCCGGCATGTTCGGGAGCCTGTTCGCGCCAGGTGGAGCGCTTGAAACCACACTGGTCATTCTGCTGACGCTCTATGTTGCTTTCTTTGGCATCAGCCTGATGCTGGGGCGCTCAAACTTGAGTGTCCGTGCGCTGTTACCGCGCCTGATACTGGTCGGATTGGTTCTGACCTTTGCGACCAGCTGGTTTGCCTTTCGCAGCATCATCTGGCCGATCTTTATCGAAGCGCCAGACTTCTTGGCCACTCTACTTTCTGGCAGCGATGGTTCGGCAACGCAGGTGTTTGCTGAGAAGCTCGATGTGGTTTTCACGGCGGTGCAGGAAGCAAGCCAAGGTCAGGAAGACTTTGAGGCCTTTTCACCCCCGGGTCTGATGTGGCTGGGTGCTATCATGTTGCTGCTCGGCACGGTGGGCCTGCTAGTGACTTCCAAAATCGCGCTGGCATTGCTCATTGCGCTGGGTCCGGCATTCGTTGTGATGGCACTGTTCGAGACAACGCGCGGGCTATTCACCGGTTGGCTTAAGGGCTTGGTGATGCTCGCTATCGTGCCTTTGTTTGCGGTACTGGGCGGGTCCATTATGCTAGAATTGGCTGTGCCTGTCTTGTCCGCACTGGTGGCCATACCAGGGCAAGTCGATCCACAGGCGGCGATGGCGTTCTTCCTTATCGGGGCTGTTCACGTGGCTTTGATGCTGATGGTGCTCAAGGTGGCCGCTACAATGGTTGCTGGCTGGCGTGTGTTCGGCTTCGCACCGCAAAACGATGCGATAGACACAGCAGCGATCAACACGTCTAACCAAACCTCGGCACGCGTTGCCGAGGCGCGTAACGCAACTATAGCGGCAACCGCATCGGGCGCGCGCCGTGTCGACGTTGCAGCAGCGACATTGACCAATATGTCCAGTGATGGCGGCGGCTCTGGCAGCACGGCAAGGGTGCGCGAAACACGGGTGTACGCCACATCCGGGGGCAGTGCAGCCCCGCATTCTGATACGGGACAATCCACTTCACGCACGCGCGGCATCGGCAATCGCTTCCGCCCTGTGCAAGCGCGCGCTTTGGCACGCAAATCGGAGACTACATCATGATCCGCGCAGCAGCATTTGCGCTCGCCCTTGCAACCGCAACATTGGCAGCCACCCCGGCGATGGCTGACGATCCGCGTCTGGTTGAGTTGGAGTATGATCCAGCGCAAGTCGTGCGCATCAATGGCAAAGCGCGCGTCCAGGCAACGATCATGTTCGCTGAAGACGAAGTGATCGAAAACGTTGCGATCGGCGATTCGCAAAGCTGGCAGGTCACGCCGAACAAGCGGGCGAACCTGCTGTTCGTAAAGCCATTGGCCGATAATGCGGTGACGAACCTTACCGTGGTCACCAGCCAGCGAACTTACCTGTTCGATCTGGTTGCGAGCCCGCGCAATCGCCCGGTTTATGTCATGAGCTTCCGCTATCCGGAACTAGAAGCGGCCAAGGCTGCTGCCGAATTGGAAGCGCGCCACCAGGCAAATGCTAGCGAGATGGCGGCGGCTACAGACCCTTTTGCAGTGCTCGATCCCGCGAAACTCAATTTTGCATGGGAAAAGCGCGGCGATGCCAGCCTTCTGCCGGTCCGCGCTTACGATGATGGCCGTGCGACTTTCCTCAGCTGGCCGACTGACCGTGCGGTTCCTGCGATTCTGATTACGGACGCGGATGGAACAGAGGGTCCAGTCAATTTCACTGTCCGCGGCGAAACGATTGTCGTGCAGTCCGTGCCACGCAAGATTGTGTTGCGCCACGGTGATGGAAGCGCGCATCTGCTCAATAATGGACCTGTGCGTCCGTCACCACCGCTTCGCGATGAGGCCGCTTTGGCTCAGATCGAAGCGCAATCGCGGGAGGCAAACCAATGAAGCTCGCCTTGCGATTACCCGGAAGGAATGCTGGTGAAGGGGCCAATGCTGATCCACGCGAGAGGGAATCTGCGGAAGTTATCGATTTGGCTAGCCGCACCGCTTACCCCGCCGTGGCACAGCAGAAGCCCGGCTCGGATGCCTTGGGGCTTGCTGCTGGTGTAGCCATTGTTGCCGGACTTGGTGCAGTTGCGTTCTGGGCGATGACATCGGCAGACCTGGAGGAACAGCCGGCCCTGTCTGCTGATCCAACTCCTGTTGTTGCAACACCTCAGGACGTCCCGGCACCAAAGCCCGCCCGAGTGGCGCAGCCGCCAATTTTCGTGCCTGAACCCATTGATGAGAGCGGAGCGGCTGTCGCGATAGCGCCCAGCACCAATCCATATTCCAGCCCGACAATGGTGTTCGATTCCAGCGCGGTTGGAAATGTCGCAGAAGCCGTTGCGCCAGGCGCGGCGGTCGCGACAAGCGCGGCATCCCCGGCATCGACAGGCAATTCAGCCACCGACTTCGCGAGCCGTATTGGCGGAGTTGGCGGCGCGCCGGCGCAAGCAACGCCGATGACCAATCCGTCCACCACGGTCACGCAGGGCACGTTGATCCCGGCGATACTTGAGACTGCGATCGACACCGATGTTCCGGGATTTGTCCGCGCTGTTGTAAGCGAAGATGTGCGCAGCTTTGACGGCACACGCATTCTGGTGCCACGCTCATCGCGGCTGGTCGGGCAATACCAATCCGGTCTGCAAGGCGGGCAAAAGCGCGCCTTTGTAATCTGGACACGTTTGATCCGCCCAGACGGCGCTTCTGTTAATCTCGCCTCGCCTGCGGTGGGTTTTGACGGGACAACTGGCCTCGAAGGCGATGTGAATTCGAATTTCTTCCGCCGGTTTGGTTCGGCGTTCCTTTTGTCCGTCGTCGACGGTTTGACCGCGATTGCATCGGGTGGGACTTCAGTAGTGTTGGGCGGAGGCAGTTCGGCCGCCGCCGCAGCCATTGAGCAAGACGGACAGATCGGCCCGACGGTCCGTGTCCGCCAAGGTGAGCCGATCCGCGTGTTTACATCGCGAGATCTGGATTTCTCACAGGTTCCGAATTGAGCGAAAAGACGATGTCTGCTGAAGTCCATCCTTTGCCGAATGACGCTAAAGTACCTTCGGGTGAACACAGCGTCTATCTGGAGGCGTATCTGGCGCCGTTCCGGCAATGGTTGGATCGCGACACAATAACCGAAATAATGGTCAATCGCCCGGGCGAGGTCTGGATCGAAGATGCCACAGATCCCGGCATGAAGCGGGTCGACACTCCTGACATCGATGACGCGCTTGTTCAGCGGCTTGCGGAACAGGTTGCGCGCGTGAGCCACCAGGGGATCAACCGCGAACACCCATTGCTGGGCGCCACACTGCCGGATGGCGCGCGTATCCAGTTTTGCAGTCCGCCGGCTGCGCGCAAGCATTGGACTATGGCGATCCGCCGTCATCGCCGCCTGGATTTGCCGCTGGATGCTTACGATGCCGGACCGCTTTCTAAGCCAGCGCCTCCGCAAATGCCTGACCCGCAAGCTGAGCCAATCGCTTTCTTGCGCGAAGCGATCCGTCAAAGACGAACAATTCTGATCTCCGGCGGCACAAGCACAGGCAAGACGACATTCCTCAATGCCATGCTGCAGGAAATCCCGCATGATGAACGCGTCGTGTTGGTGGAGGACACACCGGAACTGAAATTGCCGGGAGAGAACGGGGTGGGGCTTGTCGCGGTGAAGGGCGAGCTGGGCGAAGCCAAGGTATCTGCCAATGAATTGTTGCAAGCTGCCCTGAGATTGCGCCCGGACCGGATCGTGTTGGGAGAGCTTCGCGGCGAGGAAAGCGTCAGCTTCTTGCGCGCAATCAACACTGGACATCCAGGCAGTTTCTCGACCATCCACGCCAACAGTCTGCGCGGCGCGTTGGAGCAGTTATCGCTGATGGTCATGCAAACCGGTATCGGCCTAACGCGCGGAGATACGATTGCTTATGCAGCCTCTGTGATCGATGTCATTGTCCAACTGGGCAGGGATGGCACTGGCAAGCGCGGCATCACTGAGATTGCTGACAGCAGCACGCTCATTTGAATCCTTCGACAATGTATCTTGTCGGGGTTAGAACAGCCCAATATGGGCAGCGAACCGGTCAATCTACAACAAAGCCGTCCCGCAGTGATGAGCGGTGAGCTCTACTTCAACAGGGAGCTGAGCTGGCTGGCGTTCAACGAGCGCGTTCTCGCAGAAGCGAGCAATCCAAACTATCCGCTGCTGGAACGCCTCCGGTTCCTGGCGATTTCCGGCAGCAATCTCGACGAATTCGTGATGATACGTGTTGCTGGCCTTGCCGGACAGGTTCAGCGCGGGATTGAACGCCTGTCGATTGATGGCAGCACGCCACTGCAGCAGCTGACCGCGGTGAGAGAGCGGGTCGCGCGGCTTTCGCTTGCTCAGGAAAAGACCTGGCGAGAGCTGCATGAGCAATTGTCCGCCAACGGCATCCATATAGCTGACGAGCACCGCATTTCGCCCGATGCAATTGATTGGCTCGAAGCATATTTTCTCGAGGAAATTCTGCCGGTTATCACACCGCAAGCGTTGGACCCAGCCCATCCATTTCCATTCGTTTCGAATGGCGGATTGGGCCTTCTCTTTACGCTCACACGGCAAGCGGATGGCGAGCAAGTTATCGAGATGGTGCTGATCCCGCCTGCATTGCCTCGATTTGTGCGGGTTCCGGGCGACGACGCGCTGTTTATCTCTGTCGCCAGCCTGATTTGTCGCTTCGCTGATCATGTTTTTCCCGGTTTCGCGATCGAAGGTGACGGGTTGTTCCGTGTGCTGCGCGACAGCGACATAGAGATCGAGGAAGAGGCTGAAGATCTGGTCCGCACCTTCCGCAGCGCAATCCAGCGCCGCCGCAGAGGGCGTGTGATCCAATTGGAACTGGAAGAGGATTTCGATCCTGTTGCCGAGCAGGTCCTGCTCGAACAATTGGGCGTGTCCGATGCGATGGTTATGAAGACCGATGGCATCATCGGGATGAGTTCATTGAGCGAAATTGTGGCTGCGGACCGGAGCGATCTCAAATTCGAAAGCTATAACCCGCGTTACCCTGAGCGCATTCGGGAGCACGATGGCGACTGTTTCGCTGCCATCCGCGAAAAAGACATCGTCATCCACCACCCCTATGAAAGCTTTGAAGTGGTGGTGGACTTTATCCGGCAGGCCGCGGCTGATCCCGATGTCGTCGCGATCAAGCAAACGCTTTACCGCGCAGGCAACCAGTCGGCCATTATTAGCGCGCTCATAGCTGCTGCAGAAGAAGGCAAATCGGTTACCGCAGTGGTCGAAATCAAAGCTCGCTTTGACGAAGAGCAAAACCTGATGTGGGCGAGCAAGCTGGAGCGCGCCGGGGTTCAGGTCATTTACGGCTTTGTCGACTGGAAAACGCACGCGAAAGTGGCGATGGTCGTGCGGCGCGAGGAAGAGGGGTTTCGCACCTATTGCCACTTTGGAACGGGCAACTATCACCCGGTTACCACCCGCACCTATACCGACCTCAGCTTCTTTACCGCTGAGCCAGAATTCAGCCGTGATGCAGCAAAGCTTTTCAACTTTGTTAGCGGCTATGTTGAACCGCGCAGCACAGAAGCGCTGGTCATATCACCCATCCATTTGCGCGATCATCTGTACGGATTGATTGATGCCGAGATTGCAAACGCGCGCGCAGGGAAGCCTGCGGCAATCTGGGGGAAATGCAATCAGATCACCGATCAGGATATGATCGACAAGCTCTATGAAGCGAGCCAGGCCGGTGTCGAGATAGAGCTGGTCGTGCGCGGTATTTGTTGTTTGCGGCCGGGCATTGCGGGGGTCAGTGACAACATCCGCGTCAAATCAATCATCGGGCGGTTTCTGGAGCATGGACGAATCTACGCATTCGCCAATGGACATGCGATGCCGAGCAGCAATGCAAAGGTCTACATTTCCTCAGCTGACTTGATGGAGCGCAACCTTGATCGGCGCGTCGAGGCTCTGATCCCGATCAGGAACCGCACCGTGCATGATCAGGTTCTGCAACAAGTCCTGCTGGCCAATGTTCTTGATAGCGAACAAAGCTGGTTGCTGCGCGAAGACGGCGAATATCTGCGAGCCGAAGCGCCCGATAAACCCTTCAATTGCCACCACTACTTCATGACCAATCCTTCTTTGTCGGGCCGGGGTGATGCGCTGGATCCGGACGCAGTACCAAAGCTTTCCTTGCGCAAGGGGCGCGAGGCGTGAGTTCGTCGCGGCGGCGCAGCGACCGGGCGGGCAGCTTTTCGGGCAATGCGGCAGAGCGCGCGATCATCGACATCGGGTCCAATACCGTTCGATTGGTTGTCTACGGCGGAACTATGCGGGCGCCGGTTACTCTGTTGAACGAGAAGGTCACCGCGCAGCTGGGGCGCGAGATCAAAACAACCGGTCGGCTGGCGCAAGATTCGATTGACCTTGCAATGCGCGGGCTAAAACGGTTTGCCCTGCTTCTTGAAGATTTGGATGTCGAGGATGTCGAAGCGGTTGCGACGGCGGCTTCGCGCGATGCTGAAAACGGGCCAGAGTTCCTGCAGCAAGTGCGCGCGCTTGGATTTGCGCCTAAGCTTCTGGCTGGCGAAGAAGAGGCTGAAGTCAGCGCTCAGGGAGTGA
>JABDKI010000015.1 GCA_013002295.1 Altererythrobacter sp. | reverse complement strand
GCCACTATGAAGATATGGCCTGGCGAATCAGTTTCTTCGGTGACGAGATCGAGGAAATCAGCGAGTTTGATCCGCTGACCGGCAAAAAGGGCGCGAGCCTGGACACAGTGCGGGTCTATGCAAACTCACACTACGTGACGCCGGGCCCAACGATGAAACAGGCAACCGAAGCGATCAAGTTCGAGCTTGAGCATCGCCTCAAGGAGCTGGAGGCGGAGGGTAAGCTGCTCGAGCACCAGCGGCTGGAGCAGCGCACCAATTTCGATCTGGAGATGATCGCTGCGACCGGTAGCTGCGCGGGAATCGAGAACTATTCGCGCTTCCTGACAGGTCGTCTTCCGGGTGAACCGCCGCCCACATTGTTCGAATATCTTCCGGAAAACGCGCTGCTGTTCGTCGATGAAAGCCACCAGACCGTGCCGCAGATTGGCGCCATGTCCAAGGGGGACCACCGCCGCAAAATCACGCTAGCCGAATACGGCTTCCGCCTGCCCAGCTGTATCGACAACCGCCCACTGCGTTTCAATGAGTGGGACGCGATGCGCCCGCAGACCGTGTGCGTGTCCGCAACCCCGGGCAGCTGGGAAATGGAACAGACTGGCGGTGTGTTTGCGGAGCAAGTCATTCGCCCAACCGGCCTGATCGATCCGCCGGTCGAGATCCGCCCGGTCGAGGATCAGGTACAGGATTGCATTCAGGAATGCCTTGCCACCGCCCAAAAGGGCTATCGCACCCTCGTCACCACGTTGACCAAGCGGATGGCGGAAGACCTGACCGAATTCATGCACGAAGCCGGCGTGCGCGTGCGCTATATGCACTCCGACGTAGAAACGCTGGAGCGGATCGAGCTGATCCGTGACCTGCGCCTGGGCGTCTATGATGTGCTGATTGGTATCAACCTGCTTCGCGAAGGGCTGGATATTCCCGAATGTGGCCTCGTTTGCATTCTCGACGCGGACAAGGAAGGCTTCCTGCGCAGCGAAACCTCGCTGATCCAGACCATCGGCCGCGCGGCGCGCAATGTCGATGGCAAGGTCATTCTCTACGCTGACCGGATCACTGGCAGCATGGAACGCGCGATGGCCGAGACGGATCGCCGGCGCGAGAAACAGCGCGCCTATAATGAAGAGCACGGGATCACGCCCGCTACGATCAAGCGCGATATCGCCGATATCGTTGCGCATACCGCCAGCAAGGACAGCGTTGTGGTCGGTACGGGTGATGACGAGGTCAACAATCTCGTTGGGCACAATCTACGTGCGTATATCGAGGACTTGGAGAAACGCATGCGCGCAGCCGCGGCCGATCTCGAATTCGAAGAAGCAGGCCGCCTGCGCGATGAAATCCGGCGGTTGGAGAATGAGGAGCTGGGCTTGCCCGATGCAGACAAACGCGCTGCGCCGCGTGGCCGCGCGACAGAAGGCCGCCCGGGAACGCGCAAAATGCGCTATGGCAAAACGCAAAGGAAGTTCGGCAAATGATGTTGCGCTGTGCTTGCCTTGTGCTGGTTCTGGCGGCATCCGCCTGCAAACCGCCGCCGACGGATGCGGATATGGCTTCGCGCGATGTCGCGGCGCAAGACGGTCCATCTGCGCCGATAGATTCGCCGGATACAGAAGGCGCGATCTGGTCTGACAGCCCGATAACTACAGGCCGCATCATTTACGGCATTCCCGGGCAGCCTCCTCTGCTTGCCATGGGCTGTGGCGATATGGGCGACCATCCCAGCATTCTGATCACCCGCTATGCTCCGGCAGACGAAGGCGCAGAAGCGATGGCGGCATTCATCGGCAATGGCCATGTCGCACGTATCCCTATCGACGCGACAGAGATCGACAATGGATCGTTCTGGCGGGCAGAGGTGTCAGCTTTCAGCGAGGATTTGGAAGTGCTGACCGGCACCCGCGAAATAGCGGTGACGATCCCCGGCGCGGGGCGGCTCGTGCTCAATCCGAGCCAACGCCCGGGCGCATTCATTGAGGATTGTCGCGCTTCGCCCTCTGTATGAGCATGTCTGGCGTAAGGACCTGAGGTAGCTGCTCGGCTTCCTGCCCCGGTTCATACCAAAGGTAGAGCGGCACTCCTGCCGCGCCCTGTTTGTTGAGGAACATGCTGATCTCGGCATCGCGCCGTGTCCAGTCGCCAACGATCGCGACCACACCCGCTTCTTCGAACGCCGCTTTGGTCGCTTCACGCTCGATCGCAACGCTTTCGTTGACCTTGCAGGTGACGCACCAATCGGCGGTGAACCAAACGAAAACCGGCTGACCGCTCGCGCGCGCTTCGGCCAGGGCTATTTCGCTGAATGTGCGCGGGGCAAGGATCGAATCCGCTGTGCTCGCGCTTTGCTCGGCATAAGCTGACGGAAGCGCAAAGGCACCGAACACCAGAAACGGTGCCGAGATAAGGCCGAAGGCGGGCCACGCCATCTTGCCGCGCTGTTGAAGCTTGCCGACCACCCACAGCGCGATGATGAGGCCGAATACGACGACCAGAGCCAACATCGCAAAGCCGCGTCCGCCCAGCTGCTGTGTCAGCCACACCAGCGCGAGTGCGGTGAGCCCCATCGGGACCGCCATCACGCGGCGGAATGTGTTCATCCATGCGCCGGGCTTGGGCAGCATGCGGCGCAGTGCGGGCACGAAACCAATCAGCAGGAATGGCAGAGCCAAACCGAGACCCAAGGCCGCGAACAGCAGCAATGCCTGCACAGGCGGCAATAGCAGCGCCGCACCTAATGCCACCGCCATAAATGGTCCGGTACACGGGGTCGCTGCGAATGCAGCCAGAAGCCCGGTTGCAAAGGCGCTTGCCGGCTCTCCGCTTCGGGTGAAGGAAAAGGACGGCAGCTCGAACACGCCCGCGAAATTCGCTGTTATTACCGCTGCAAGTATCAGCAGGAAAACGACAACGCCCGGACTTTGCAGCTGGAATGCCCAGCCCACCTGCTCACCCGCCGCGCGCAAAGCCAGCATGACCGCGCCCAGCGCGACGCATGCCAGAACCACGCCTGCGGTATAGGCGATGCCCTCGCTACGCGCCTGCGCTTCGCTCTCGCCGGCGCGCGCCAGGCTGATCGCTTTCAAGCTCAATATGGGGAACACGCATGGCATGATGTTGAGAATCAATCCGCCTACCAGTGCCCCCAGAAGCAGCGTCCACATCGGCGGCGTGCTGGCTGGCTGTCCGGCGATCAATTCGCCGCCTGTCGGAACGTTGCCCGCCTGCGCGGCGAAGCGGATTCCATTGCCATCGCCAAGCGCCAGAATGCCTTCGAGCGCCCCGAATTCGCCGCGGCCTTTGCGGAGAATTTCAGCCACCAGAACATCGCCATTGCGCCGGAAAGTCTGCGTCGCGGCATAATCGACCAGGCGCGTGTTGCTCACAAAGACGTGCGGCGCGCTCAAACTCATGGTCGCCGGGATCGGGATCGCTACGCGCAGAGTGTCCGCTGTAAGTTCGTATGCGCCCTCACGATCAAGCGGAGGCGCAATCGCCGCACGCCACAAGGCAAAGCGTTCATCCGGCGTGAAAGCACTGCTTTCAACCGGAATGACGGTCGTCATCCGCCCCTGTTCAGGGACACAGATCGCATCGGTGCAGGCAAGCCATTCGCCTTTCACCGCTATCGGCACAGGTCTTGTCGGAACGTAATCAGCAGGAACGCTG
>JABDKI010000247.1 GCA_013002295.1 Altererythrobacter sp. | reverse complement strand
TTGCGGACATGGTGCTGCAAGAAGGCCGCGCTTTGATGATCGCGATCAACAAGTGGGATATTGCGGAGAACGCGTCATCCTTGTTCAATGGCATTCGCGGCGCGCTTGATGATGGATTGGCGCAGGTCCGCGGGCTGCCATTGTTCGCGGTTAGCGCAAAGACCGGCAAGGGTCTGGACGACATGCTGCGCGCCGCCTTCGAGATCCGCGAAAGCTGGTCCAAGCGTGTGCCCACGGCTGCGCTCAATCGCTGGTTCGACGATGCGATGGCCGCTAATCCACCGCCCGCACCGGGCGGCCGCCGGATCAAGCTGCGCTACATTACACAGGCCGGTACGCGTCCGCCGCGCTTCGTGGTGTTCGGAACGCGGCTGGAATCGCTCCCCACCAGCTACGAACGATATCTGGTGAACAGCATCCGCAAACACTTGGGCTTTGACGCAGTGCCCGTTCGGGTCGTTCTGAAGAGCCCCAAAAACCCCTACAACGCCAATCGCGGGGGCGGCGGCAATTACAGCGGCAGCTCGGGTAAAACATGATTGTAATTGACCTGCTGGCCGCAGGCGGCGGCAATATCGCAACCGAATTGTTCGAGCGCACATCCTCCACCCCGCGTGTGCGTGAGGCGCTGGAGCTAAGCCTGGCGCCCGCCTTTTTGCTGGTCGGTATCGGAAGCATGATGAATGTAATGATGCAGCGCCTTGTCTGGTTGGCGAACCGGATTGAAAGGCTTTGCATCAATTCCACCGCCGAGAATCCGGAATTCCTAAGTCGTCTTCCCTTCGAGGTTGAGCTGGACTGGCTCACGAAAAGGCGGCGGTTTGCCCGAACAGCCATCAAATTTTCAACCGGCGCAGCTGTCGTAATCAGCATAGTTATAGCGCTATTGTTTGTGTCAGCGTTCATAGAGACCAAGGTCGGCGTGCTGGTGGCATTCATGTGGGTGCTGTCCGTGGGGATGTTGCTAACCGGATTGGCTTACTTCCTACGCGAAGCGTTGATGGCTGCAGCAGGTCCACAGGATAAAGAGCCCAAATAGAAAGGGCGGAGCATCGCTGCCCCGCCCCTCAAAACTCGATCTGCAAAAAGTCAGCCCTCGCCAGCCGCCTGACTTTGAAGCTGAACGTAATTTTCCAGACCCATGCGCTCGATCATGTCGAACTGGGTTTCAAGGAAATCGACATGCTCTTCTTCAGCGTCGAGGATCTTCGCGAACAGATCGCGGCTCACATAGTCGCGCACCTTCTCCGAGTGCTCCACCGCATCGCGCAATAGCGGGATCGCGTCTTCCTCAAGCGCCAGATCGGCCTTGAGGATTTCCTCAACGGTTTCGCCAACTTTCAACTTATGGATGGCTTGGAAATTGGGGAGGCCACCTAGAAAGAGTACGCGTGCCGCCAATTCATCAGCGTGCTCCATCTCTTCGATCGATTCCTTGCGCTCATAAGCGGCGAGTTTCGTCACGCCCCAATCGTCAAGCACACGGTAGTGCAACCAGTACTGATTGATCGCGGTCAACTCGTTCGTGAGCGCCTTGTTGAGGTATTCGATGACTGTTGCGTCGCCCTTCATGGCGATACTCCTCTATGAAATGCTTGGACGTATATATGCCGCAACCACACCGTCTGAACAAGGCGTCGCCAAGAAAAGTTGTCAGATTTCCGCTACTTGCGAGCGATAATCACTAGCACACAACTAGCTTATGCTGCGACTGATTTGCAACTGAGCTCGCGCTCTTCAAACAGGATCTCATCCGCCTCACTTAGGCAGGTTCCGCAATTGGGCCTTTTCCCCATGGCCGCATAGGCCGCCTCCGCATCGCCAGACGTCTTGCGCGCCATCTGGCGCAAGTCGGCTTCTTTAATGGCATTGCAGATGCAAACGTACATCGGACAGCAATCTCCTGCGAGTGATTCGCAAGAACGAGAATATGCGAATTATTCTCAATAGCAAGGATAAAGGTGCTTGCCTGTGGACTACCGTTACCTCTTCAGCGGAAACATCTTCCCATAGGTCAGACATCTCCACAGCCACTCAAGCGGACCGTAGCGATAAC
The DNA here is from genome assembly GCA_013002295.1 of Altererythrobacter sp. Classification (GTDB taxonomy): domain Bacteria; phylum Pseudomonadota; class Alphaproteobacteria; order Sphingomonadales; family Sphingomonadaceae; genus Erythrobacter. The sequence continues at coordinate 4,399 of JABDKI010000247.1, read as the reverse complement.
GCTCAAGCCATGGCTTGGACCATGCCAGCATGACAATCCACGCGGACAGAACAACCAGATAAAGCTGCGGTCGATTGAGTTCACCGAACAGTCCAATCGCCCATCCATGGAAAACAAACAGCATCAGAATGGATGTGCCGAGGTAGTTTGTGAACGCAGCGCGGCCCGCCGCCGCGAACCGCTGCGCCAGCCACCCTTTCCAGCCGGGCCCGTAGACGGCCAGCAAGGCCATGATGCCAAGCACCATCATCAGGCGCGGCAGGGGACTGATCCCCACGAATGCCGCGAGCGTGCCGTAATATGTAAATCCGATCGATTGCACCCAGAGGCCCATCAGAAGATGCAGCAAGCCGCCTCCGACAAACCCGAGCCAGCCCCAGAACCGCATCCGGCCCGGATCAATACCGCCATTGAAGAAACCAAGCCGATACAATCCCATCCCGATCAGCATGAGCGGCAGCGATTCCAGTCCAAAGAATAGCGCGTTGGTCAGCGGCTCGAACCAGTGCTCTGAAAAGCGGTGCTCTACAAACCCGATGTAATCGCCTGATTGCTTCAACCCGGATTCGATCACATCATCCGCAAGCGCCTCTTGCTTACCATTTTCTAGCCCGTCCCGCGTTTCCGCCATCGCAACATTTTCGCCGAATGACGTGTCTGCGATAAAGTGCAGCGGGGCCATCATGAGGGCATAAAATATTGCGCCCGCAACATAGCCGAGCAGCCCTACCTTGAGTTGGTCCTTGGGGCTCCAGTTGAGACACAAGAGCGCGATGAAGCCAATCACTGCGTAGTAGAACAGGATGTCACCGCGCCAGATAAAGAAGAAATGCGCCATTCCAAACAACATCAGGAAGAACAATCTCCGCGCTTGCAGCCAGCGCGTTTGCCCCCTTGCCCAAGCCCGCTCCATAAACAGATACAGCCCCACGCCAAACAGGACTGTGAAAATTCCGCGCATCTTTCCATCGATCAGCACAAATTGTGCGATCCACATCCAGCCGCCTTCGTCTCCCGCGGGAACAAGAAAGGTTTCAGGGAACATGTAAGCGCTGAAAGGCTGCCCGAAGGCGACAATGTTCGCAGCCAGAATTCCTAGCACGGCGATCCCGCGCATCAGATCAAGGCTGCCGATACGCTCTGCCAGCTTGGCGGGTGCAGCCGCCTCTAAGTCCGGAGTTACCGCTTGATCGGCCACAAAATTCTCCCTTTACCCCTTTTTCGAGACCCAGCTTAACAGGCTTCCAGCACAAGCAAAGAGCCAACCAATCGGTCCACGTTAACCTAAAAATAACGGTATCCTGCGATCCCCGTATCCCGAAGTCGCATTTGCGGCACCAACCTAAGGGCTAACCAGGGGGATTAAGGCGTTGCGAGTACTAGCATTAGCATCGCAGAAGGGCGGATCGGGTAAAACTACCCTGTCAGGGCACCTTGCCGTACAAGCACAGCGCGCAGGCGCTGGGCCAGTTGTACTTATCGATATCGATCCACAGGGCTCGCTGGCCGATTGGTGGAACGAGCGTGAAGCGGAATATCCTGCTTTCGCTCAAACAACCGTGGCGCGTCTTGCCAACGATCTGCAGGTTCTGCGTCAGCAGGGCTTCAAGCTCGCTGTGATCGACACACCACCAGCAATTACCATGGCGATCCAGTCTGTCATCGGCGTGGCCGAACTGATTGTTGTGCCAACTCGCCCAAGCCCGCACGATCTGCGCGCTGTTGGTGCGACGGTTGATCTGTGTGAACGTGCCGGCAAGCCGCTGGTCTTCGTAGTCAACGCAGCAACACCGAAAGCCAAGATCACATCAGAAGCCGCAGTTGCGCTGTCACAGCACGGCACCGTTGCGCCGATCACTCTGCACCATCGCACGGACTTTGCGGCATCGATGATCGACGGCCGCACAGTTATGGAAGTCGATCCAGAAGGCCGCAGCGCCGCAGAAATGACCGCGCTTTGGAAATATATCTCGGATCGTCTTGAGAAAAACTTCCGCCGCACCGTCTTCGCAGCGCCCGGCACACAGCCGCAAGCTGCAAGCGCGCATCGTCCGGCTGGTGGTTTCGGCCGCCGTGTAGCACAGTAAGCGGAGGCGCTGGCCATGTCTGAAGCCACATTCGCCTCTCTCAATCAGTCGCTGCTTGCACGCAAAGGTGGCGCAAAGCCCGCTATGCGCCCGCAATCAGGACTGCCGATAGCAACTGCCACAGCAGAAGCGCTCGAAGATCTGGGCTGGAACGATATGGGCAGCGAAGAGCCGTCCAATGTCGTACCAATTTCGCCGGCTTCGAACGATGCGAACGACGCGCCGGTTTTGACGCTAGCCAAGAAAACCGCTGCGCCAGCCAAAACAACCGCCGCTCGCAAGAGCGCTCTAAAGCGAGGCAAACGCGCTGCATTCACGCTGCGTCTGGATGCTGAGCGTCACCTCAAGCTGCGCCTGGCTTCGACCATTAAGGGACAAAGCGCGCAGCAGATTGTGACTGATGCTCTCGATTCGCTTCTGAACGAGATCAAGGAACTGGACGCTCTTGCTGCGCAAATGCCGCAGCATTGAGCGATTTGAGTAAGAACAAGGGAAAGCCGTCATGAGCAAGACCGCACACAACACGCCAAAGATTGCACTCGCACTCAGCACCGCGCTGGTCAGCGTCGCGCTTGCAGGTTGCACGACTTCTGCCGCGCCGCCCGCTTCTGCTTCGCTCGCAAAGGCGCAGTCTGCGATTGAAAAAGGCAAGGCTGCCAAGGCGGTTGAGTATGCGGAAGCCGCAGTACTGGCTGATCCACGCAATGCGTCAAATCGCGCCCTCCTTGGCGCGTCCTACCTCGAAGCTGGCCGGTTTCAGGCTGCGGCGACAAGTTTTGGTGACGCGCTTGCTCTTGGCGACTCCGACAACCGCACGGTCTTGAGCTATGCGCTGGCGCAGACTGCACAAGGCAACAATGTCGAAGCAATCCGTATTCTGGACCAGTATGAAGGTCAGCTCGAGCGCGCCGACCGCGGTCTGGCACTTGCTTTGGCAGGCGAACCACGCGATGGCGTGCGCGTTCTCAGCAATGCGCTTCGCGGTGGTCAGAACTCAGCCAAGGTTCGCCAGAATCTGGCCTACGCCTATGCACTTGCGGGTGACTGGCGCGCGGCTCGTGTGATGGCAGCCGAAGATGTGCCGGCCAATCTGGTTTCTGATCGCATCGCAGAATGGGCAGAACAAGCCCGCCCGGAAGCTTTTCAAACGCGCGTGGCAACGCTGCTTGATGTCACGCCAACATATGATGCTGGTCAACCCATTCAGTTGGCATTGGGCAACTTCCCGAGCCAGGACGTCATGGTTGCGCAAGCGGCACAGGATACAGTCGAGCCGCAGGTGGCAGTTGCAGACACGCAGAGCGCAGAACTGGCCGCAGTTGAAGCGGACGTCGTTTCGACTCTGATCGCAACACCTGCTCAACCGGCGAAGGTTGCAGCTGCTGAGCAAGTTCAGGTGGCCTACGCGCCAACACCTCAGGTTGCCAGCGCGCGCGTGGTTTCGAACCCGGTGGTTCAGGAATTGCCCGCCAACTATCAAGCGGCAGATCGCAAACCCGCCTCGCGTTGGGCAGCCAACACCTCACAGCGCCGTATGGCAGCGACAAGCAATGCCACCGACGGCACGCATCTTGTTCAGCTTGGCAGCTTCTACACACGTGACGCAGCCGAGCGTGCATGGTCGATCTATCAAAGCCGCCATTCACAGCTTGATGGACGCGACCTGGTCGTCACGCAGGCTGAAGTTGATGGTAAGACCTATTACCGCGTCGCCGCCGCTGGCTTCAGCGCGCGCGGTGCAGCTTCAATGTGTGCAACCGTGAAGGCCGGTGGTGCGGGCTGCATTGCCCATGCTGAAAGCAGCCCTCTGCCAGGCGCAGTTGATCGCGGTGTTCGCTTGGCTTCACGCTAACCAACAGATTCTCTCTCCAGCGAGAATGACCCCCGGGTGCCAAGGCACTCGGGGGTTTTGCTTTGTCGGCTAGAACAACCGCACCCCGCCTTTCCAAAGCGCGGCTGCACGGCCTTGCATCGGCTGCTTGTCAAACGGCGTATTACCAGCGCTTGCAGACATTTTGGCGCTATCGACAATCCAGGGCTTCTCAGGATCGATCAACGCAATGTCCGCCTGATGTCCGGGGGTAATCTCGCCCGCATCGACACCCAATATCCTCGCTGGATTGCCAGCCAGAAGCACAAAGGCGCGGCCAAGATCAATCACTTCATCGCGCACCAAAGTCATGGTCAGCGGCAAAAGCGTCTCCGCCCCTGCCATGCCGGGTTCAGCATCGGAAAACGGCAGGCGTTTGTCCTCGGGTCCGCGCGGATCATGCCCTGAGGCGATCACGTCGATCGTACCGTCTCCTATAGCG
>JABDKI010000230.1 GCA_013002295.1 Altererythrobacter sp. | reverse complement strand
AGTTTGACCGCAAATCGGCGCGGTGCCACAAGCTTTCCGATGATCGGGAGCACACACGGCAAGCGCGCAGCATGGCGGCGCGGATGGGTCTTGGCCCCGATCGCGATGTTGGCCGGGTGCATCAGTGTGGAAGCACCCGACGGCCCGATTGTGATTGAACTCAACATCAACATCCGCAGCGAAGTGATTTATCAATTGGCTGAAGACACAGCCGAGACGATTGAAGAGAATGCTGACATCTTCTGATTGGAAGGCGAAAGAACAGGAAAGGCTACGGCCATGAAAACTATGAAGAACCTTGCTTTTGCCGGTGTGATTTCCGCCGTCGCTTTGGGAGTCCTCACTGTGCCTGCCATGGCGCAGCGTGATCCGGCCTATGCTGCTGCTCGTTCGTCGGGCCAGGTGGGTGAGAAGATGGACGGATATCTCGATATAGTCGGGCAAGCGACACCGCAGCTGCGCCGACTGGTCAATGACATCAATATCAAGCGCCGCGCAGTGTATGCGGAACAGGCACGCGAAAATGGTGTGACCTTGGAAGAGTACGCGCTGTCGACCGGTTGTCAGCTGATTCTCAAGACGGTTCCGGGAGAGATGTATCAAGCACCGAACGGTTCATGGCAGACTCGCACCTCTGCGCCGCCGCAGCGCGATTCGCGTTGCCCTCCGGGCTGATTTCCGGCCCAAACCGCGCGAAATTCGATGATTTCTCGCTGCACTGCAAAATAGCGCCGAGTTTCGGCGTAAACCGGCCCGCTTGCGGTTGACTTGCCTATAGGCCTCGCCTAGTGGGCAGGCGCCCTCGGCGGGCACCTTTTTGCGCGTGCTGCGCATTCCATATCTGGAGGCTGGCATGAGTGACAAGAAGTCCGCACAGGAACCCATCGCTGAGGATGCGCGAATTGACGCGCTCGAAGAGCGGCTAAAGGCCGCACGCGAGCGTGAAGAGGAACGCAACCAGCCAAAGGTACAAGGCGCTGATGCGAATTATCGCATGGGCAACCGGGTGCTGGCGGATCTGCTTGGTGGGATCTTTGGCGGCTTTGTTATCGGTTGGGTGATTGACCACTTCGCCGGAACATCGCCCTGGGGCCTGTTGGTGATGCTGTTCCTTGGGATCATTGTCGCCTTCAGAAACGTTATTCGTTCAGCAAACGCGCATTCTGCCGATCCTGACAAGGATCAGTAACAGTGCCCAAGAATTTTAGGCGTTAGGGACCAGACGATCGTGGCAGCCGAAGAAGGCAAGGTCGACCCAATGAAGCAATTCGCCATCGAGCCGATGTTCGGCACAGGCGGATTCGAGGTGGCCGGTTACAATCTCGCTTTTACCAATTCCGCTCTGTGGATGTTGATCACCACAGTGCTGCTTTGGGTCTTCGTCGCAGGCGGCATGAAGCGTCAGCTCGTGCCTGGCCGCTGGCAGATGGCGGTTGAAAGTTTTACGGGCTTCATTGATGACTTGTTGGAGGCCAATGTCGGCAAGGCAGGGCGCAAATATGTGCCCTACATCTTCAGCCTATTCATGTTCATCTTGTTCGCCAACCTGCTCGGTCTTATCCCGGTCGGAATCGTTCCCGGGGTACACGCATTCACATTCACCAGTCACTTTACCGTTACCGGCGTTTTGGCGATCCTCAGCTTCGCGATCGTTTTGATCGTTGGTTTCTGGAAGCATGGCCTGCACTTCTTCAGCCTGTTCGTGCCGCACGGCACGCCGCTGTGGCTGATCTGGCTTATCCCGGTGATCGAGCTGATTTCTTTCCTTGTTCGCCCGTTCAGCCTGGCGCTGCGTCTGTTCGTTGCCATGATGGCTGGCCACGTACTGCTCAAAGTTCTCGCCAGCTTCGTGATCGGCAGTGTCAATGCGGGCGCCGTCTACGGCGGCTTTATCGGCATCCCTAGCTTGATCCTGATGATCGCAATCAGCGCATTAGAAATCCTGGTCGCTGGCATTCAGGCTTATGTTTTCGCTCTTCTGACGTCGCTGTACATCAACGACGCAGAGAACCTTCACTGAGTTTTTTCTCAACTAGTTTTCAAGTTTCCACCTAAAGGAGTTTTTCACAATGGAACCAGCAGCAGCACAGCTTATCGGTGCAGGTCTCGCAGCGATTGGTTGCGGCGCCGCAGCCATCGGTGTGGGCAACGTTTTCGGCTCTTTCCTTGAGTCAGCACTGCGTAACCCCGGTGCAGCAGACAGCCAGCAGGGCCGTTTGTTCATCGGCTTCGCCGCAGCGGAACTTTTGGGCCTTCTGGCCTTCGTCGTTGCGATGATCCTGATCTTCGTTGCTTAAGACGAATTGCATTATCCGGTCGGCTTTTCTTGGGTCGACCGGGCAATGTCTCGATTGAATTGAATTTCGGACTCAACGCATGCCTCAGATCGCTCAACTTGCCGAAGTCTGGTCCAGCCAGGTCTTCTGGACACTGATCTTTTTCGGTCTCACTTTCTTCGTCATCGGGCGCGGAATGGTGCCGAAAGTGATGGAGACGGTGGCTATGCGGGACAAGCAGATCGCAGACGATCTTGCCGCCGCTCAAGCTGCGCGTGACACCGCTGATGAGCAGGAAGAAACCTGGCGCAAGCGCGAGAATGAAAACCATGCGAAGGCGCAGGCGGTGATCGCCAAAGCCAAGGCAGATGCCGCGGCGAAGAATGAAAAGAAGATTGCTGCCGCGCAAAAACGCCTAGACAAGAAGCTGGCCGAAGCTGAAGAGCGGATCGGTGAAGCGCGCGGCGCGGCGATGGCCGAAGTTGAGGGCGTTGCAGCAGATGCAGCGCAGGATATTGTGGCGCGTCTTGCTGGCGCATCGGTTGACGGTGCAGCTGCAAAAGCGGCCGTGAAGGAAGCTATGACCCATGGTTGATGCGCTGAACATACTGATCGCTGCGGGCGATAACGAACCAGCTGCACTTGGTCTGGATTCCTACCAGTGGGTGTCGATCGCGATGCTTATTCTGGTCGGAATCTTCATCTGGAAGAAGGTGCCTGGCCTGATCACTGGCGGGCTCGATACCAAAATACAGGCAATCAAGGATCAGCTGGACGAAGCGAAAAGTTTGCGTGCTGAAGCAGAAGCTCTTCGCGACGAATACGCCACTAAGATCAAGGATGCTGAAAAGCACGCGGAAGATATGCTTGCGAATGCAGAGCGGGACGCGGACGCAATCCTCAAGAAGGCCGAAGCGGATGGCAAGCTGATGGTTGAACGGCGCAAGCGCATGGCCGAAGACAAGATTGCGGCTGCCGAGCGTGACGCTGTTGCTGAAGTCAAATCGGTTGCCGTTGGTGCCGCAGCTGCGGCAGCGCGCACTCTGATCGCTGACAGACACGATGCTGAAGCGGACAAGAAACTCGCTGACGAAGTAATCTCTTCGATCTGATGCTCGCCGTGGGCTTCCGCGCGATGACCCAGTTCTATTCTTGAGCTGCCCCGAAACGTCTCAAATGCTCGTGTGGCAAGACAGAGAGATGTTTCGTAAAGACGCGCCGCATTGTGTCACTTGATCCAAATCCAGCCAGAGTGGCGACCCTTGCCAGGTCTGAGTTTCCGCTTTCAATCAGGGTACGGGCCCTCTCGGTTCGCCTGCGCTCGACGTAAGCCATTGGCGAATATCCGATCTCAAATTTGAAGTGTCTCGAGAAATTTCGCGGGCTCATCGCGGCCCGTGCAGCAAGATCGGTGTGGTTGAACGTGCCCGACAGATTATCCTCGATCCAGTCGAGCACGTGCGCCATGCGGTTGCTGGCCGCTTGCGCTAACAACACGTCGCTAAATTGATTCTGGCCGCCCTGACGTCTGAAGAAGACGACAAGTCGTTTGGCCACCTTCAAACTTATGTCGCGGCCCAAGTCTTCCTCGATAATATGCAAAGCCAAGTCGATCCCGGCGGTCAAACCACCTGATGAATATCGGTTGCCGTCTTTGATGAAAATCCTGTCGGGTTTGGATTTCCGGATACTGACGGGCGATTGACTCGCAATCCCTCCAGTGCGTTGTTGCTGACCGACCGTCAAACAGGCCGGCTTCGGCACAAAGATGAAGACCACTACAAACCGAGGCAAGCCGATTGGCCAGCGTTACGAAGACGTCGAATTTGACTCTGGCAGCCCAGGAATGTTCCAAGTCGTTCGAATGGAACCGACGGCTTATGCGGAATACAAACGCACGGGCGAGTTTCCGGACGGAACAATGTTCGCGCTATCATTCTACACCGCTGAGACCGACGTTCCTCCAAATCAGGCAGGCTTCGTGATGGGAGATAGCCATGGGATCGAAATCCACATGCGTTCGAGCGAGAGGTTCGAGTCGGGCTCGGGCTTCTTCAATTTCGGAATGGGCGACACAGGTCAGCTGATTCCTGCTCCCAATGCCTGCACGACTTGCCATGCTGAACACGCGGAGACTGACATGGTGTTTACGCAGTTCTATCCGGTTATCAGGGACTATGTGCCCGGCTCAAACACCACCTTGCCGACGAGTTCGCGGCTCGCCATTGCCTGAAACCCTTCGCGCCATTGGGAGAGCGGAAGGATTCGATCAATCGCGGGCTTGATGCGACCTTCGCTGGCAAGCTTCGCTATTTCGCTGCTGATCGCTGCGCCGCGTTCCGGGAATCGCCGCGCGTACTCGCCCGCGCGCAAGCCCACGACGGAGAAGCCCTTTATCAGCGGGATGTTGGTCGCAATGTCAGCGATCCGCCCGCTGGTGAAGCCGACCACCATTAGTTTGCCTGCAAAGCTGACGCAGCGCGTGCATTCGTCGAACACATCGCCGCCGACCGGGTCGAACACGATATCGCACAGCTTACCTCCGGTTATCTCGCTCACTTGCTCGCGAAAGCGCCCTTCGCTGAGGATCACGGCATCGGGTTCATAGAGAGCAGCGATCCGTTCCCGTTTGGCGTCCACACCGGTTGCTGCGATCACCTTCGCACCCATCGCTTTGGCGAGATCTACGGCAGCCAAGCCCACGCCGCCGCTCGCGCCGGTCACCATGACCCATTGGCCCTCGTTCAGCCCGCACAACTCGATCAGTCCGGTGTAGGCTGTTGAGTAAGTCGCGCCCATCGCGGCGCCTTCGGCAAAGCTCAGACCATGGGGAAGGGGGCTTAGCCCGCGTTCGGGAATGCATGCGAATTCTGCGAATGCGCCCGTCTTGTTGCCGCCGATTACCTTGTCGCCTGGCTGAAACGCGCTGCTCGGGTCGGCCTCAACCACCTCGCCCGCCAGCTCTAGCCCGCTAGTGAAGGGCACCTCGGGTTTGAATTGATATTTCCCCTGAGTCATCAGCAAGTCGGGGAAATTGAGCGAGGCGGCGCGCACCCGGACGAGCACGTCACCGGGCTTTCGTTCCGGCACCTGCTCGTCAATCAGCGATGTTCCCGACAGATCATCAGATAACCGCTTTACCTGCAATGCCTGCATAGCGCTTAGAAGTTGTCCTTGGCGCTTCTGAGTGCAGCGAAGGTTTGATGCGGTGCGTCTCCGCCCCATTTCGCCATTAGTGCTGGATCATCTGCGCGAAGGAAGGGGTTGGTTTCAAGCTCGCGCGACAATTGCGTTGGCACGGTCGGTTCATCCTTGGCGCGCTTGGAGTCGATCTCGTCGGAATAGGCCTGCAGTGCCGCATTTTCCGGATCAGCGTGCAACGCAAACTTTGCATTGGAAGTGGTATATTCGTGGGCGCAATAGAGCATGGTCTCTGGCGGCAATGCCTTGATGCGGCTCAGGCTATCCCAGAACTGTTTGGGCTCACCCTCAAACATGCGCCCACAACCAAGTGCGAACACGCTGTCGCCAACAAAGGCGACGCCCATTTCGGGGATATGAAACGCGATATGGCCATTGGTGTGGCCGGATACGTCAATGATATGGGCCGTGAATTCACCAAGCTTTGCTTCGTTTCCGTGGGACACAACCTGATCGATCTCGGAAAGTTTTTCGACTTCCTTGGGCGCGATCACCTTTGCGCCGGTCGCCGAGACAATATCCTTGTTGCCGCCGGCATGGTCGGGATGCCAATGCGTGTTCCAGATATGGGTAATTGCCCACCCCTTGGCCTCGGCTTGTTTCAAATATTCCTTCGCATCCGGCGTATCGATTGCCGCGGTTTCGCCGCTGGCAGGATCGTGAATGAGAAATCCGTAATTGTCGGACAGGCAGGGAAACTGATGGATTTGTAAAGTCATGCGTTCAATCTAGGCGTCAATGACGCAATAGAAAAGGCCCGACTGTCGGGTGACAGCCGGGCCTTTACCTGTTTCGCCTCAAACGATGATCAGTTGATCAATCGTCCTTGCCCTTGAGCGCTTCGCCAAGGATATCGCCGAGCGACGCGCCGCTGTCGGATGAACCGAACTGCTGCACTGCTTCTTTCTCTTCAGCGATCTGACGTGCCTTGATAGAGAAGTTCGGTTTCTTCGAACGATCAAAGCCAGTGATCATAGCGTCGACCTTCGAGCCAACCTGGAAGCGATCCGGACGTTGCTCGTCACGGTCGCGGCCAAGGTCAGAACGCTTGATGAAGCCGGTTGCGCCATCTTCACCGATTTGTACTTCCAAGCCGCCATCGCGAACTTCGAGGACAGTGACGGTAACGGTCTGACCCTTGCGCAGCGCGCTTGAGTCGGCACCGTCTGCTGAAGGCGCGCCCTTTTCGAGCTGCTTCATGCCAAGGCTAATGCGCTCTTTCTCGACATCGACGTCGAGAACGATCGCTTTAACTTCTTCACCCTTGCGGTGCAGCGCCAATGCATCTTCGCCCGAGATGCCCCATGCGATGTCTGACATGTGGACCATGCCGTCGACGTCGCCGTCCAAGCCAATGAACAGACCGAATTCGGTCGCATTCTTGACTTCGCCGGTAACTTCGGCGCCGACTGGGTGCTTGACTGCGAATTCTTCCCAAGGGTTGCCTTGAGCTTGCTTGAGACCGAGTGAAATGCGGCGCTTCTCGCTGTCGACTTCGAGAACCAGAACTTCAACTTCCTGGCTGGTCGATACGATCTTGCCAGGGTGTACGTTCTTCTTGGTCCAGCTCATTTCAGACACGTGGACGAGGCCTTCGATGCCGGCTTCCAACTCAACAAATGCACCGTATTCGGTTATGTTGGTGACTGTGCCAGACAGCTTCGCGCCAACCGGATACTTCGCAGCCACGCCATCCCATGGATCGCTTTCGAGCTGTTTCATGCCAAGGCTGATGCGCTGGGTTTCTTCGTTGATGCGGACGATCTGTACAGTGACAGTCTGGCCGATCTCGATGATCTCGCTCGGGTGATTGACGCGCTTGTAACTCATGTCAGTCACGTGGAGCAGACCGTCGATGCCGCCCAAGTCTACGAATGCGCCGTAGTCGGTGATGTTCTTAACGACGCCGTCAATAACCTGACCTTCTGCCAGATCGTTGATCAGCTCGCTGCGCTGTTCTGCACGGGTTTCTTCAAGCACCGCGCGACGCGAAACAACAATGTTGCCACGGCGACGGTCCATTTTGAGGATCTGGAAAGGCTGCGGCACATCCATCAGCGGAGTGACGTCGCGAACCGGACGGATGTCTACCTGCGAACCTGGCAGGAAGGCTACGGCACCGTCGAGGTCGACAGTGAAGCCGCCTTTAACGCGGCCGAAGATGCGGCCGTCTACGCGCTTGCCTTCGCCAAACTCGTTCTCGAGCTTGTCCCAGGCTGCTTCGCGGCGCGCACGGTCACGGCTGAGCATTGCTTCGCCGTCTGCGTTTTCGACGCGATCAACGAAGACTTCGACTTCGCTGCCGACTGTCAGGCCGTGGTCGTCTTCGCCACGGGAAAATTCTTTAAGAGAGACGCGGCCTTCTGATTTCAAGCCCACATCGATCATCGCCATGCCGTTTTCGATGGCGGTCACGGTGCCTTTTACGACGCGGCCTTCAAAGCCACCATCTTCTGCACCGCCGAGTTGTTCATTAAGAAGCGCTTCGAAATCGTCGCGCGTAGGGTTAGGCGAAGTCGCCATAGGTTGAGTTTCCTCGTTCACTGTTTGCTACCGGCCACGGAGTTTTTCTCCGGGTCTTAAACTGCCTCCCACGCACCATTGCGGGGGCTAGCAGGGCAAGAGGCCGACGTCTCCGCGAGGCCGAATACCAGCGCGGAGGTTCTTTCCATCGCAGAGATGCAAAAGAACGAGCGCGCGCCTAGGCGAAGGCGGGCGTAAAAGCAAGTGATTTGCGGTCTAGCGCAGCGCTTGGCGGACAGCCTCTATTGCAGTTTGGATCGCCTGCTCTTTGTCCAACGCGGTCGTGTCGATCACCAGTGCGTCTGGTGCTGCCCGCAAAGGTGCATCAGCGCGGTTGATATCTCGGGAATCGCGCGCGGCGATGTCGCGTTCGATATCAGCCAAGGGAATGTCGATCTCGCGGCCCTGCATTTCCATCCATCGGCGCTTGGCGCGCTCTTGCACGCTGGCCGTGATGAACAGCTTCACATCGGCTTCCGGAGCGATGACCGTGCCGATATCACGTCCGTCTAGGACTGCGCCGCAGGGTTGCTCTGCAAAGGCGCGCTGGCGTTCGTAAAGTGCTTGGCGGACGCCTGGGTGCGAGGATACGCGGCTCGCATAGCCGCCCACTTCTTCACTGCGCAGGGCGGAGGATCGCAAGAGATCGCTGCGGAAATCGCAGGCAGCGAGCGCATCTTCAGGACTATCCGGATCACCACCATCGGCAACAGTCTGATAGCCCACTGCGCGGTAGAGCAGGCCGGTGTCGAGATAAGGCAGCTCGAAATGCTCGGCGATTGCCTTTGCAATTGTGCCTTTTCCGGAGGCTGTTGGTCCGTCTACTGCGATGATCATGATGCTGCGTCCTTTAGCAGGCCCATGAAGTTCGGGAAGCTTGTCTGAATCGGGGAGGTGTCGTCCACCTCCACTCCGCTGCGGCTGGCGGAGCCGGCTACTGCCATCGCCATCGCGATACGATGATCCAAATGCGTGATGACGGGTTCTCTTAACGTGCCGGGCAGAGGTTGACCGCCGGTCCCGTGGATTACCAACCCGTCTTCACGCTCTTCAACGTGCGCGCCAGCCAAGGTCAGCGCGTCCGCCATAGCGGAAAGGCGATCGCTTTCCTTCACGCGCAATTCGTCTAGTCCACTCGTGGTCGTCGTGCCTTGCGCAACGGCGGCGGCAACGAACAGCACGGGAAACTCGTCAATCATGCTTGGGGCGACCGCCGGATCGACATCGATACCAGTCAAAGGCGAGTGCTTCACATGCAGATCGGCGACTGGCTCGCCGCCAACTTCGCGGCGGTCCAGTTCTTCGATGTGTCCGCCCATATCGCGCAGGACCTGTATCAGGCCAGCACGCGTCGGGTTAAGGCCGACGTTTTCGATGACAAGATCGCTGCCTTCGGTGATCAGTGCTGCAACGAGAAAGAAGGCCGCTGATGATGGATCACCCGGCACCACGACATCCTGCGGTGTCAGATCCGCTTCACCGTGGATGCGGATCACGCGTTCTTCGTCGACTTCTTCAACTTCAAGATGAGCGCCAAAGCCGCGCAGCATGCGTTCCGAATGATCCCGGGTCGGCACAGGCTCAATCACCGTAGTGATGCCGGGGGTATTCAAACCTGCAAGCAACACCGCGCTTTTCACTTGCGCGCTGGCGACGGGAAGACGGTACGTGATCGGGACAGCGGGCAGAGCGCCATGCATGGTCAGCGGCAGCGTGCCACCTTCAGAAGCTTCGAAACTCGCGCTCATCTGGCTCAACGGCCTGATCACGCGGCCCATCGGACGCTTCGACAGGCTCGCATCTCCCGTGAACTGCGCGGTGATCCCATGCCCCGCAATCAACCCCATCAGCAGGCGCGTGCTGGTGCCGCTGTTGCCCATGTCAAGCGGCGCGTCTGGTTGCAGCAATCCACCAACACCCACGCCGTTGATGTGCCAGGTCTCGCCGCGTTTATCGATCGTCGCTCCCATCGCCCGCATAGCGGCAGCGGTCGCCATCACGTCCTCGCCTTCGAGCAGGCCGTTGACGCGTGTTTCGCCAACGGCGAGCGCACCGAACATGATCGATCGGTGACTGATTGATTTGTCTCCCGGTACGCGTAAGCGGCCGGTTAACGGTCGTGAGAAAGTGAATCTATGGCTTGGCAAGCGGGTTTCCGGTCCGATTTGAGCTGAGATTTTGGCAGCGCGACTTTTGACAGGGGCATAGCCCTATGGCAAGGCGCGCCGCGCTCTTGATTCGGACTGAATTACTACCCATCAAGATAGAGAATTTTTCGCGCGGTCTGCTTGATCCGGTTTCAGCAGGCCCGACCAAAGGAATATGAAGACATGGCCAAGCCAGAATGGGGTACCAAGCGTACCTGCCCCAAATGCGGTGAACGTTTCTACGATCTGGGCAAGGATGATCCGGCGACCTGCATCGAGTGCGGTGAGGAATGGCATCCTGAGCCAGTGCTCAAGCCGAAGCAGCCGATCCCGTTTGAAAGCGACGAGAAGAAAAAAGACGCAGAGCCGGACAGCGATCTGAGCGGCGACGATGACGATGATCTGAAGGATCTGGAAAACATCGATGACGCAGAAGACTCGCCTGACAATGATGTTGATCTCGGCGGCGATGATGACCTTGGCGTAAGCAAGGGCAAGGGCGACGACGAAGACGACGATACCTAAGTTTATCGTTGCATAAGTAGGGAGGCGCGTTTAACGCGCGCTTCCTGCAGGTCGAAGGGCCTGCAACATGACTGGCGCGGGGCCTTAGCTCAGCTGGGAGAGCGCTACAATGGCATTGTAGAGGTCAGCGGTTCGATCCCGCTAGGCTCCACCAGTCACCAAAAGAAGTCGGATTTCGGTCCGGGAGTTTCCTGAAGGAAGCGACCGGATAACAATTTCCGCACGCTGGCCGACGAGTTCTCGTCCGCCGGCGTTTTTCGCATTTGCGAAGCTTTCGAGCTTCGAGATTTGGAGTTGAAGACGATGTTTGACAATTTGTCCGACCGCCTAGGCGGCGTCTTTGACAAGCTCAAAGGCCGCGGCGCTCTTAAGGAGCAGGATGTTCGCGATGCCATGCGCGAAGTGCGCATTGCGTTGCTGGAAGCCGATGTTGCTCTGCCGGTTGCGCGTCGTTTCATCGATGCTGTGACTGAAAAGGCGGTAGGCCAGGACGTTCTGCGTTCGGTCACGCCAGGCCAACAGGTCGTCAAAATCGTCCATGACGAGCTCGTCGACATGCTGGGCGGCGAAGAGACCCCAGGCCTGAACCTCGAAGCCAAACCGCCGGTCGTGATCATGATGGTCGGTCTGCAAGGCTCGGGTAAGACAACCACGACCGCTAAACTCGGCAAGCTGATCCGCGAGAAGCACGGCAAGAAAGCTTTGATGGCCTCGCTGGACGTTAATCGCCCGGCGGCGCAGGAACAGCTGGCCGTGCTCGGCGAGCAGACTGATATTGCGACTTTGCCAATCGTCGCGGGCCAGCAACCTGTCGATATCGCACGCCGCGCAATGGAATCGGCCAGATTGCAGAATGTGGATGTGCTGCTGCTCGACACCGCAGGCCGCTTGCACGTTGATGAAGCGCTGATGGCAGAAATGAAAGCTATCTCGACCGTGTCAGCGCCAACCGAGGTGCTGTTGGTTGTAGACAGCCTGACGGGTCAAGACGCGGTCAATGTCGCGCAAAGTTTTACGGGCGAGGTGCCGCTGACCGGCGTTGTCCTCACTCGCATGGATGGCGATGCGCGCGGCGGTGCTGCGCTTTCCATGCGCCATGTCACGGGGCAGCCAATCAAATTTGCCGGTACCGGCGAGAAGCTCGATGCGATTGAAGCCTTCCATCCCTCCCGCGTGGCGGACCGCATCCTTGGCATGGGCGATGTTGTCAGCTTGGTCGAAAAAGCCGCGGCGACGATCAAGGAAGAAGATGCTGAAGCGCTCGCCAAGCGTATGGCGAAGGGTCAGTTTGACCTAAATGACCTGCGCACGCAGCTGAAACAGATGCAGAATATGGGCGGGCTTGGCATGCTCGCGGGCATGATGCCGGGCATGAAGAAAGCCAAAGCGGCGCTGGCGGCGAGCGATATGGATGACAAGGTGCTTGTCCATATGGATGCGATCATTGGTTCGATGACCGGCAAAGAGCGCGCGCGGCCCGAATTGATGAATGCGAAGCGCAAGAAGCGCGTGGCGGCCGGCAGCGGCACCGATGTGCAGACCGTGAACAAGGTTCTGAAGATGCACAAGGAAATGAGCCGCGCGATGAAGCAGATCAAAAAGATGGGCGGCCTGAAAGGCCTCGCATCGATGTTTGGTGGCGGCGGCCTCGGCGCTGCGATGCCCGGCCTCGGTGGACCCGGTGGCGGTATGCCCGGCCTTGGCGGCCCGAAAGGGCCGTCGGTTGATCCCGACACACTCCCTCCGGAACTTAGAGATATGTTGAACAAGAAATAATTTTACCAATTTACAAAGATTTAGACTGGAAAGGTAATACACAATGGCAGTTGCAATTCGTTTGTCGCGCGGAGGCGCGAAAAAGCGTCCTTACTACCGCATCGTTGTCGCAGACGGCCGCGCGCCACGTGACGGCAAGTATCTGGAACAGATCGGCACATATAACCCGATGCTGCCGAAGGATTCGGGCGAGCGCGTGAAGCTCAACGAAGACCGTGCACG
Source organism: Altererythrobacter sp. (assembly GCA_013002295.1). GTDB lineage: Bacteria > Pseudomonadota > Alphaproteobacteria > Sphingomonadales > Sphingomonadaceae > Erythrobacter. The sequence continues at coordinate 4,761 of JABDKI010000230.1, read as the reverse complement.
TCACTGGCTCAGCGTTGGTGCGAAGCCGTCTGACCGCGTTCACCGCTTCCTGGATGCAGCTGGCATTCTTGAGCGTGCACCGCGCAACAACCCGAACAAGGGTGAGCCGGGCGAAGCTGCGAAGGAACGCGCTGAAGAGAAGGCAGCCAAGCTGGCTGAAGCTGAAGAAGCCGCCAAGGAAGCTGCTGAAGCACCAGCAGAAGAAGAAGCAGTCGTAGAAGAGGCGGCAGCCGAAGAAGCGCCTGCAGAAGAAACCGCTGCTGAGGAAGCTCCAGCCGAAGAAGCTGCGGAAGAAACTCCTGCTGAAGAAGCAACCCAAGAAAAGGCTGAGTAAGCCATTTCCATGACGGATACGCCCGTCACGCCGAAAGATCTTGATCTTGCCGCCATAACCGGCGCGCATGGCGTGGCGGGCGAAGTCCGCCTGAAGCTGTTCGGGGCAGGCGTAGACGCGCTTGCCGAGCACATGAGCTTCATCATCAAAGGGACCGAAGGCGTCCTTACCCTCAAGAAAGTCCGTTCAGACAATAAGGGCGGCGCGATTGCGCGCTTTGCCGAGGTGTCCGGGCGCGGTGCGGCGGAAAAACTACGCGGCACAGTGCTGTGCATAGCGCGAGACGCGCTGCCTTCGCTGGACGATGGCGAATACTACTTCATGGACTTGATCGGGCTGGCTGTGTTCACCGATGCCGGCGATGCGGTGGGCCGCACCGTAGACGTTCAGAATTTCGGCGCGACCGATATCATCGAAATTGAAAAGGATCCCGTGCCCACGAAAGGCATGAAGACCTTTATGGTCCCGATGACCAAGGACGCTGTGATCGAATGGGACGACGAAAAGCTTGTGATCGCAGCCGATTTCGTTGACGAGTAGGGCATGACCAAGCTCAACGTTGCGATATGTCAGGCTGCGCCCATTCCGCTCGATTTTGTGGGAGGGATCGAGAAAGCGACCCGGCTCGCGAAGGAAGCGATCGATCAGGGCGCGCAGCTCGTGGCGTTTGGCGAGACCTTTCTCGGCGGATATCCGCTGTGGCTCGATGAAGCGCCCGGAGCGGCGTTGTGGGACCATCCCGGTACGCGCGCGCTGCATGCGATAATGCTGGAACAGGCGATTGTGTCCAATGACGAACGCTTGCTGCCCTTGCAGGAACTCGCGGACGAGAGCGGCGCGTGCATATCCATTGGCGCGCATGAGCGAGTGCGCCAGAGCCTCTTCAATAATCAGCTAATGTTCCGCCCCGGTGAAGACCCGCTGCCGCACCGCAAGTTGGTGCCGACGCATGGCGAGCGGCTGATCTGGATGCGCGGCGATGGCTCAACGCTCGGCGTGCATCAGGCGGAGTGGGGCAAGGTCGGCAACCTGATCTGCTGGGAGCATTGGATGCCGCTCGCGCGCGCGGCGATGCATAACCTCGGTGAAAGTGTGCATGTCGCCGCATGGCCGACAGTGCGCGAGCAATATGAAATCGCCTCGCGGCATTACGCGATGGAGGGGCGCTGCTTCGTCCTCGCCGCCGGGCTGGTGCAGCACCGCGATGATCTGTTTGACGGGTTAGAGCGTGTTGGCGGAAACGATGAGGCATTGGCGCTGTTCAATGCTATCGAAAGCGAGCAACTTAATCGCGGCGGCTCATTGATCATCGCGCCCGACGCGCGGGTGCTTGCACAAGCAGGCGAGGGCGAGGAAACGCTGTTCGCAGATCTGGACCAGAGCGAAATTGGCGCAGGCCTCGCAAGCCTCGACGCCGATGGCCATTATTCGCGGCCAGATGTGTTCGAACTGAGCGTTGATACAAAGGCGAAAGATGGCGTTGTTTTCAACTCCTAGCGAGCCTCCGCCTGAGAGCGAAGGTGCGCTGGCATATGTCCTATGGGTGGCTCGCGAGTGGATGGGTGCATCGAATGCCGAGCCGTCTTCTGCCGTCATGCAAGACTTAGGCATATTTGGCGATGACGTGGATGATTTCGCGCTGAAGCTCGCAGAGCGTCACGGTGATTGGGTGGCGAATTGGCCCTGGGATGAGTTCGCAGACCTGAATGAGGGAACCGATGTTCGGGGGTGCTTGATGCTCCCAATTCTTCCGCTTTTGCTGGCGTATCGATTTGTCCGAGGACTTCCGCTGTTGCAGCCCAAGCAGAAATTGCGGCGCTTGGAGTTAGCCCACATTGCTAAAGTGCTCGAAGCTGGCGAATGGAGCAACCCATGACCTTCGCCGCCACCATCCTCACGCTCTACCCTGAGATGTTTCCCGGGCCGCTGCGCTTGTCGCTCGCGGGGCGCGCGCTGGAGGAGCAGAAGTGGTCGCTCGACACCATCAACCCGCGCGATTTTACCACGGACAAGCATCGCAGCGTTGACGATACGCCTGCGGGCGGCGGGGCAGGGATGGTGCTGAAAGCGGATGTGCTCGCCAGCGCAGTCGATCACGCGGCCAAGCAGCAACCCAAAGCGCCCATCCTCGCCATGACACCGCGCGGGAAACCCATCACGCAAAAGCGCATTTGCGAGCTAGCCTCCGGCCCTGGCGTCACCATCATTTGCGGCCGTTTTGAAGGGTTTGACGAGCGTCTGTTTGAAGCTCGCCCCGAAATCGAGCAAGTCAGCCTAGCGGACATAGTTCTTTCCGGAGGGGAACCGGCGGCATTGGCGATACTTGATGCTTGCATTCGGCTGCTTCCCGGCGTAATGGGCGCGCCTTCAAGCGGAACGGAGGAGAGCTTCGAAGAAGGGCTCCTCGAATATCCGCAATATACCCGACCTCAAACATGGGAAGGGCGCACGATCCCTGAAGTGCTGCGATCGGGGGATCATGCGAAGGTAGATGCTTGGCGCAAAGCCCGGGCGGAAACCGACACTCGGCTACGCAGGCCGGACTTATGGGAACGCTATCGTGGCGATCCGGTCCGTTCTGCCTCTAGTGTGCAGCGAAAAAAGAAGGAAATGGACCAGTGAACCTGATCCAGCAGATCGAAGCGGAAGAAATGGCCGCTGCGGGAAAAGACATCCCTGAATTTCGCGCCGGCGACACTGTTCGTGTGGGCGTGAAGGTCAAGGAAGGCAACCGCGAACGTATTCAGAATTTCGAAGGCGTAGTGATCGCTCGTTCCAATCGCGGAATGGGTTCGAACTTCACTGTGCGCAAGATGAGCTTTGGCGAAGGTGTGGAGCGTGTTTTCCCGCTGTACGCGCCGATCGTTGACAGCATCACTGTGGTTCGCCGCGGTGTCGTGCGTCGCGCGAAGCTCTACTATCTGCGTGGCCGCACAGGTAAGCGTGCGCGTATCGCGGAACGCAAGGTCAACGCTCCTAAAGCGTAAGCCTCGCGCCAGCGAATTAGATAAGGGCGGCCTGTTGCGGGCCGCCCTTTTTCGTTGGAACTTTGCAATCACTGAGGTTTTTCGTCATGGCATCTCCAAACTTTTGAGAGAGGTCTGTCCTTGAAATGCGCTTACTCTTCGCCGTTGCCGCTTCGCTTGCTTTTGCCACCCCAGCCATCGCGGACGATCACGCGATGAGCGATGCACCAGAACTGACTTTCGAGCGTGTCTTTGCCTCGCCCAGCCTCAATGGTTCCAGCCCGCGTCAGGCCAAACTCTCGCCGGATGGCCGTTATCTCACTTTGCTGCGCAACCGCGAAAAGGACAGCGCGCGGTATGACCTGTGGGGCTTTGATCGCGAAAATGGCGAGTGGACCATGCTGGTGGATAGCGAGAAGCTGTCATCGGGCCGCACGCTATCCGAAGACGAGTTGATGCAGCGGGAACGCCAGCGTGTTGGCAATCTCAAGGGCATCATCAGCTATCAATGGGCGAGCGATGGTAAGTCCGTGCTCGTGCCTCTCGATGGCGATCTGTATCTTGCGGGCCTGGATGGCAGCGTGACGCGACTGACCGATACCGAGGAGAGCGAACTCAACCCCAAGCTCAGCCCGCGCGGAGGCTATGTCTCTTTCGTGCGTGACCGCCAGCTTTGGGTGGGTGAAGTGGGCGCAGAGGCCAAGCCGATCACGCCCAAGGAAGGTGAGAATATTCGCTGGGGCGAAGCCGAATTCGTCGCACAGGAAGAGATGGCGCGCCTCACCGGATTTTGGTGGGACGGAAATGACCGCCGCATTGCGGTGCAGCGCACCGACGAAACCCCCGTGGCAGTGGTGAATCGTGCGGCGATAGGCGCGACGGGAACGAAGGTTTTCTCTCAGAAGTACCCGTTTGCCGGCAGCGACAACGCGATCGTAGAGCTCTACATCACGGACCCGGAAGGCGGATCGCGCGTGAAGGTCGATCTGGGTGAAGAGACAGATATCTATCTCGCCCGCGTTGATTGGGGGCCGGACGACTATCTCTACGTCCAGCGCCAGAACCGCGAGCAGACTGTGCTCGATATGCTGCGGGTCGATCCGAATACCGGTGCAAGTGAGATCTGGTTCACAGAAAACGCCGCGCGTGAGGATTTCTGGATCAACTTGGACGACAACTATCGCTTCCTCAACGACGGATCGCTGATCTGGTGGAGCGAGCGTGACGGGTATGGGCATCTGTATCTATTCAAAGATAGCGAGTGGACTCAGCTGACCACCGGCAAATGGGTCGTCACCGGCCTGGTTGGGATCGATCAGGAGCGTGGGCGCGCTTATTTCGAAGGCAATGCCGATGGTGTGCTGGAACGCCATATCTACGCGCTTGATCTTGACGCACCGGGCGAATGGAGCCGCCTGACCGAGCCGGGATTCGTCAATTCGGCGAGCATGGACAAGAAGG
>JABDKI010000227.1 GCA_013002295.1 Altererythrobacter sp. | reverse complement strand
CCCCAGAACACGCCCGCAATGTCACAGCTTTTCAGCAGCGTCAGGTTAAGCGGCATCTTGGCGATACCGGCTGGGAAGCCCACCACCAGGAATTTGCCTTCCCACGCGATAGAGCGAAGCGCGGGCTCTGAGTATTGCCCGCCAACGATGTCATAGACGATGTTCGCGCCTTCTGGCCCGCAAGCCGCCTTGAACGCATTGGCAAGCGCCTTTGACGCGTCCTTGTCCATCTCGGTCTTGGGATAGATCACGACCTCGTCGGCACCAGCGTTCTTGGCAACTTCGCCTTTCTCTTCGGAAGACACCGCCGCCACTACGCGAGCACCGAAAGCCTTCGCCAGCTCGACTGCGGACAGGCCAACGCCGCCTGCTGCACCGAGCACCAAGACAACATCGCCCTCCTTGATGTGGCCGCGGTCTTTCAAGCCGTGGATCGTCGTGCCGTAAGTCATCAACAGGCTCGCGGCCTTGTCGAACGCCACGCCGTCTGGGATCGGGAACATGCGGCCAGCAGGCACCACGACCTTCTCTGCCAAGCCGCCATTGCCAATCCCGGCCATGACCCTGTCGCCCACCGAATAGCCTTCCACACCTTCGCCCACGGCTTCGATCACGCCGGCGATCTCGCCGCCCGGGGAGTAAGGACGCTCTGGCTTGAACTGATACATGTCGCGGATCATCAGCGTGTCGGGATAGTTGATCGCGCAGGCCTTCACATCGACCAGCACTTCGCCCTTACCAGGGGTGGGGGCTTCGACTTCGTCCAGCGTGAGCGTTTCCGGGCCGCCAATTTGGTGCGTACGTAGTGCCTTCATGATGTGACTTGTGTCCCTCTCTCGATCCAGGGCATTTCTTGGCCCCGGCGTTGTTCGTAAGTTGCAATGGCCGCATCGCGCGCCAATGTCAGCCCGATTTCATCGAGCCCTTCGATCAGGCATTGCTTGCGAAACGGATCGATTTCGAATGTGAAACGATCCTGGAACGGTGTCGTGACAGTCTGGCTTTCCAGATCGATTGTGATTTCGTTTGTATCGGCAACTTCCAGCAGGCGGTCGACTGCTTCTTGCGGAAGGACCACAGTCAGGATGCCATTCTTGAACGCGTTGCCAGAGAAAATGTCGGAGAAACTCGGCGCGATTACCGCCTTAATGCCCAGATCACCCAGCGCCCAAGCGGCGTGTTCGCGGCTGGATCCGCAACCGAAATTGTCGCCTGCGATCAGGATGGGCGAGCCGGCATAACGCTCATCATCGAAGACGTTGTCAGGCTGCGCCCGCACGCTTTCAAACGCGCCTTTGCCCAATCCTTCACGCGTGATGGTCTTGAGCCATTCCGCAGGAATGATGACGTCTGTATCGACGTTCTTCGCGCCGTACGGGTACGCACGCCCTTCGATTTCCCGAACGGCTTCCATCAATCGGTCTCAGGTTTCTCACCCGAAGGGACGGTCGGCTTCGCCTCGTCCTTCTTCTTGCGTTTGTTTGCGTAAAGAAGGGCCGCTGCAATCGCTGCGGAACCGATAGCTGCTGCGCCAATGGCGGCTTTGGATTTCTTGGTCATGGTTACTTCTTGGAGTTGGGGGTGAAAGATAACAAGTGTGAAAACGGGTAACGCGCTAAGGCGTTATAGGCTGGGCATTCGCAGCCGGGATCGCTTCCTCTTCCGCCACGGTCCCACACTTCATACAAAAGCGGAAGAACGCCATTTTGCGCGTGTCGCAAGAGCTGCATGTGTCAAACAATGTCATGCCGCAATGAACGCAAAAATTGGTCTCTGTTCCGTCCATTTTCGCGATCGGGCGGTCGCATCCGGGACACACGCTGGAAGACATCTTCTTGAAAGCGTCGTCGTGTGATACAAGTTTGCGACGTTCGTCTTCGGCCTTTTGTTCTACCTCTTGCCGCTTGGCCAGATATTGGCGCATGTTCTTGATCAGGAAGTGCCCGGCAGCGAAGGTCAGTATTATGCCAACGCCGTAGCGAACGTAGCCCCCGTAGCTGGGCAGGTAGGGCACAAGCTCGACGAAGAAGACAAAGATTGATGCCAGCACAAAGCCGCGCGAAATTGGCCAATACTCGCCCTTCCGGCGCTTCACGACCAGCCAGGCGGCGAAGCCCAGCATCGGCAATGTAATCAGCAATCTCAGAGCAAAGATGCGAAGTTCCTGCCAGAATTGCGCCCTCTCATAAGCGGGGACGCCGCTCAGTTCTGCGGTGGAAAGCTGGTCAAAAACCGCGTTCGATCTTTGATCAAGCTCTGTCAGCTCGGTTTCGAGCGCGCTAGCCGAATTTCCGACAGAGCGCTCGTTCTGCTGAAGCTGCTCCAATTCACGGGTTCGGCGGATGACCTCGGGATCTTGCGTGGGATCCGTTGTCGCTGTGCGCGTCTGAATCCATGCTTCAAATGTCTGCTTTGCGGATTGCGTTTCAGACGATGCCTGGCGTTGCTGGATGCGCAGAAGATCAAGCCGATCGCTTGCCGCAGCGCGTTCTTCGTTGATTGCACGCATTTCTTCGCGGAGCTGTGTGACTTCGGGTGTTTCGACGAAATCGCTGCGCTCGATGCGCGTTTCGACTTGAGGGAGATCACCGATGATCAGATTCCCGAAGCCGACCAGGAATGCGGCGAACACAACCGATACCAGCCAAAGGACACCCTTGTAGAGCCGTTCAGGAACTCGAATTCCTTTCATCACATCCATCTTAGCTACTCCTCCCGATGCTGACTTTGTCATAGCACCACATTGCTACAGGAATACATCCTCACCGAGTCTTCCTACTGGCCGGCGGTGATTGGCTTCACCATCGCCGAACCAGTTTCGGCCATCGAGCGTGCGCGCTTCGACGCCATTCAATTCCTTGGGTTCGAAGATTCGCATATTCACACCAACGCGGTCGCCCTCAAAGTGCTCGGTCAGCGTCCAATGCGTTGCCGTTCCGCACTTCGAGCAAAAGTGCAATTGCACAGCAGGCTCTTTGTAGTCGGAGCGTCGGTATGAGCCTGCCTCGCCAATCACACCGACATCAGTCTGCGTGAAGTATCCCCAAGCCCCGCCAGACTTGAGGCAAAGCGAGCAATCGCAAAGGTTTATATATTCCGGTTTGCGCGCGAGCTCGACAGCAATCGCGCCGCAGTGGCAGGCACCTTTCATTGCGCGAACTGTCGCACATCGGTGAGATGTCCGGCGACGGCTGCCGCAGCCGCCATCGCAGGCGAGACAAGGTGCGTGCGTGCGCCCGGACCCTGGCGGCCTACAAAGTTCCGGTTGCTGGTGGACGCGCAGCGTTCGCCAGGCGGCACTTTGTCCGGGTTCATGCCCAGGCACGCCGAGCAACCCGGCTCGCGCCATTCAAACCCGGCGTCCTTGAAAATTTGGTCCAGCCCTTCGTCTTCGGCCATCGCTTTGACCAAGCCTGAACCGGGCACTACAATCGCCCATTTGACATTGTCTGCCTTCTTGCGGCCTTCCAGTACTTTGGCGGCGGCGCGCAAGTCCTCGATCCGGCTGTTGGTGCAGCTGCCGATAAAGATATTCTCGACCGGAATATCTTCGATCCGCTGACCCGGCGTCAGGCCCATGTATTCCAGGCTCTTCGCAGCAGCTTGCTGCTTCGATGGGTCAGCAAAATTTGCCGGATCAGGGACTATCCCGCCAATTGCGACGGTGTCTTCCGGGCTGGTGCCCCAGGTTACAGTGGGCTCGATGTCGCTGGCGTCGATGGTCACGGATTTGTCGAACACAGCGTCTGTGTCCGTGCGCAGCGTCTTCCAATAAACGACAGCTGCATCCCACTCATCGCCCTTGGGCGAGAGCGGGCGCCCCTTAAGGTATCGGAACACCGTTTCATCAGGCGCGATCAGGCCCGCTCGCGCGCCCGCCTCTATGCTCATGTTGCACACAGTCAGGCGCTCTTCGACGCTCATCTGTTCGAACACACGTCCGCGATATTCGATGACATAGCCTGTGCCGCCTGCAGCTCCGATCGTGCCGATGATATGCAGGATCAGGTCCTTGGCGGTCACGCCGGGGCCAAGCTCGCCTTCCACCCGCACTTCCATCGATTTCGATCGCTTCAATTGCAGCGTTTGCGTTGCCAGCACATGCTCGACCTCGCTTGTGCCAATGCCGAACGCTAGTGCTCCGATCCCGCCATGGCTGGCGGTGTGCGAATCGCCGCACACGATAGTCGTCCCGGGTAGCGAAAAGCCTTGTTCCGGGCCCACCACGTGTACGATGCCTTGCGCAGCGGCGGTCGCATCAATGTAGCGAATGCCAAAAGCAGGTGCATTGGCTTCCAATGCGGCGAGCTGCTGCGCGCTCATCGGATCAGATATGGGAATCCGGTTGCCGTCTGCATCCATGCGCGCCGTAGTCGGCAGATTGTGGTCCGGCACCGCCAGCGTCAAATCAGGCCGACGCACTTTGCGGCCAGCAAGGCGCAATGCTTCAAACGCTTGCGGGCTGGTCACTTCGTGAACCAGGTGACGGTCGATATAGATCAACGAAGTCCCGTCGTCGCGTGTCTCGACAACGTGGGCATCCCAAATCTTTTCGTAGAGTGTGCGGGGTTTGCTGGCCATTGGGTTATCCTCTGATCGCCGGATTAGCGGCCTTCGCGCAACACTGGCAAGCTGAATAGAGACCACGATTGCTTGAGTCATGGAAAAGCAATCTTTGTGCGTTTAACTTACAGACATGTCAGCAGTGCCCTTCGCCTTTCCTATCAAAGTCCTCCCCGAAGATATCGACTTCATGGGGCATGTGAACAATGCGCGCTATCTCAATTGGGTACAGGATGCGGTTCTGGCGCATTGGCAAAAGCTTGCCCCGGCAGAGGACGTGGCGAGCAAGGCCTGGGTCGCATTGAAGCATGAGATTACGTACCGCAAACCTGCATTTCTCGAGGACGATGTCATTGCGCAGACGGTTCTGGAGCATTTTCAGGGCGCGCGCGCATTCTACAAGACTGTGATCAGTCGCGGCGAGGAAGTGCTCGCCGAAGTACAATCAAGCTGGTGCTGCATCGACGCAGAGACTCTACGTCCGGCGAAGATCGGGGAGCATTTGCGCGAATTCTTTTTCCCCGAGGGATAATGCCCTATAAGGCGCGTATTGTGTCGCATCCCGTGAAACTTCCTTCCCGCCACACCCAGCGTATTCTGGGATTGGTATTCGGCATGCTGATCGCGGGCGCATGGCTGGGCATTCACTTCTATGCGATGTTTACCTTCGAGCTGAGCTGGGAAGCTTGGCCGCAGGTGCTGCTGATGGGGGCACTGCAATGCTGGCTATCGGTGGGCGTGTTTATCGTCTGCCATGACGCGATGCACGGATCGCTTGCCCCTGAGTGGCATAGAGTGAATTCCGCGCTCGGAGCTGTGCTGTTGTTCCTTTACGCGGGTTTCGCGTGGCGAAGAATTCGCGATGCACATTTCGCGCATCACAAGCACACCGGTAAAGACGGCGATCCCGATTTCGACACCGCCCATCCGACGCAGTTTTGGGCATGGTATTGGACATTCTTCAAACGGTACTTCGGCTGGCAATCGTTGATATACGTCAACACCGTGGTGGGCATTTATCTGTTCGTGTTTGACATACCCTTCATGCAGATATTCCTGCTTTATGGTGCGCCTGCTCTGCTCTCGTCAGTGCAGCTTTTCTATTTTGGTACCTACCGCCCGCATAGGCATGGCGAGGGCGCATTTGCCGACGAGCACAATGCGCGCTCCGACAATTTCAGCACGCTGGCAAGCCTCGCCAGTTGTTTCCATTTCGGCTATCATTTGGAGCATCACCGCCGCCCTGACGTGCCCTGGTGGGCATTGCCCGGCGCGCGGCGTGCAGGAGTAGCCGCATGAGCTGGTGGGCAATCATCGCAATCGTCCTGGCCGCGCTGATCGGTATGGAATTCTTTGCCTGGTATGCGCACAAATACATCATGCACGGCTGGGGCTGGGCGTGGCACCGCGACCATCATGAGCCGCATGACAATACCCTTGAAAAGAATGATCTGTTCGCGGTGGTGTTTGGCACCATCGTCTTTTTCATGTTCTGGATCGGCTATTACGTTTCCGACGCGCTGTGGTGGGCCGCATTTGGCATAACTTTGTATGGTGTGATCTACACGCTGGTGCATGACGGCTTGGTGCATCAACGCTATTTCCGCTGGGTTCCCAAACGTGGGTATGCAAAGCAGCTTGTTCAGGCGCATAAACTGCATCACGCTACGATTGGCAAAGAGGGTGGCGTCAGCTTTGGATTTGTTTTCGCGCGCGATCCGGCGAAGCTGAAGGTTGAGCTGAAGCAGCAGCGCGAAGCGGGCATTGCCAAGGTCCGCGACGCTGACCTCTCAGCCTAACTATTCATTGCGGGTCCAGATCCACGTCCCTGAAATCGCCAGAATTGCCAGAGACATGAAAACCCAAGGCGCGCCCAAGGTGAACCACGTGAAGCCGACACCTGCACTCAATGCGCCCAGCGCCATATATTTTGCTCTGCGGCTGATCGCGCGGCGTTCGCGCCAGTCGAGCACTTGCGGGCCCCAGTGCGGGTGGTCGAGGATTTTCTGCTCCCACGCAGGGTTGCTGCGGGCAAAGCAGAACACGGCAACCAGCAGGAATGGTACCGTCGGCATGATCGGCAGGAATGCTCCAACCGCCGCCAGTCCAGTCGCGATGATCCCCCCCGCTGCATATAGCGGGCGCATGTCAAATCTCCGGGTCAGGTATCAGCAAGCCGCGCCGCATGTTCGCGGACCAACGCGATCATATTCGGCACGCCTTGTGTGCGGTTAGAGGAAAGCTGGTTCTTGAGATCGAACGGCGCAAGCATGGCGGTTACGTCCATAGCTGCAACTTCACGGGCGGGTTTGTCCTGTACAGCTGAAATTACCAGCGCGACGATGCCTTTAGTGATGGCAGCATTGCTGTCCGCCAGGAAGTGCAGCTTGCCGCTCTCTTGTGTGGGATAGACCCAGACGCTGGCGGAGCATCCGCGCACCAGGGTCGCGTCGGTTTTCAGGGCATCGGGCATAGGGTCCAACTCGCGGCCTAGCTCAATCAGAAGGCGGTAGCGCTCATCGCCTTCGAGGAAATCATATTCTTCGTGGATGTCATTAAGGGATCGCATGACAGCGCATCTAAGCGCTTTGGCTCACAAATCCACCCCGCTTGCGATGGCTTCCAGCTTCTTGATGCGTTCTTTGAGGTCCGCGATCTCGATCCGTGCGGCGCTATTGCCGACGCCGCCTTCGATTTCGCCTGACGTGTTTTCCAGCTCGCGCTGTTTTAGCGCAAGCCAGCCATGCCACGCCTTCAACAGTGCGTGAGCTACCACGCACAGGCCAACCAGCGATGCGGCGGCGATGATCATAGTTGGCTCAAACATATCCCTCATGTCCTCCTTGAACCTGTGGCTTTATCCGTCCTGTTTATCCGGCTTGCCGCGCAAGCTTTCGATTTCATCCGCAATCGCGCGTGCTTCGCGGCCATCGACTGTAATTCTTTCAAGCACTTTTACGCGTTCGCGCAGATCTTTGATCTCGCGTTGCGCCTCTTCATCAAGCGCCTTTGCATTCGCCTCGTTTTGTCCGTTCGGGCGGCTATTATTGCGATTGCGAGAGCGCATTACCCCTGCAATTGCACTGATCAGCACAATCAAAACAACGGCGGTCGCCCAACTCATCGCGCGGTCTCCCTGTTGCTCGTTGCATTGGCAGTCAGATCGTCGATTTCCTGCAAATCACGCAGTTGCTCAATTTGAAGCGCTAGGTCCTGTTTGCTGTCGGTCGCAATGCGCTCAAGCACACGGACACGCTCCTCAAGTTTGCGGAAATCCGCGCTTCCGTCGCCGTTTTTTGCTTCTTCGGCGCGTGCCAGCAGTTCGAGCTTCCGCTCTTCATGGGCGACATTGCGCTTGTGCATGAACGCCGCAAAGGGGAACACGATCATCAGCGTGACCAGTACGAAGCCGAAAATCAGGAGTAGATCACCGTCCATCAGTTCATTTCCTTCGTTTTGTCTGTTGTCCGCAGGCTTTCAATCTCGTCTTCCAGATCGATCGATCGGTCAGTTGCGATACGTTCCAGCACACGCACGCGATCTTCCAAATCGCCTGCCTTGCCTTCGGCAACTGGCTGGTTGGTAGAATTGCGACGGCTCAGGAAGAACCACACCGCTCCGCCTGTCGCGACCACGGCGAGGCCCACCATCTGCAGCGCGTCAATCACAAGAGAAGTGTCAGCGCCGAACATCAGTTTACGTCCTTGTCCGCCGCTTCATTGCGCAGGCGATCAATTTCATGCGTCAGCTGGTATCCGCTGTCGGTCACGATGCGTTCGACGTTGGCAAGCCGGTCTTTCATCGAGCCGAGTTCTGCGCGCAGCTGCGCATTTTCCTGGCTCAGCAATTTGACCCGCTCGACAGCCTCGCCATCGTTCTTCGGATAGATCGCCTTGCCCCAGCTGTTTTCCAGCGGGTAACCCATCTTCATCCGCATGAAGCTGTTGATGATCCAGCCGCCGGTCATGATGGCTACGCCGACAATGATCGCGGTTTCAGTAATCGGAAACATCACGCTTGCTCCTTGCTTTCCATGTCGAGCGGCACACCATTGTCCTTGTCACGAAGGGCTTCGATTTCTTCGGAAAGCGAATAGCCGCGATCAGTGACGATCTTCTCCAGCACGATCATGCGATCCTGCATCTCGTCTAGCTTGCCGTGCAGCTCGCGGTTTTCCTTGCGGAGCTTTTCGGTTTCAGCGGAATCCTGGCGCTTGCTCTTGCCGCCCCATTCGTCTTCCAACTCGTATCCGTGCTTTGCTCTGATCCAATTGTTGATCAACCAAGCACCGTAAGAGACCGCGATGATCGAGATTACAAAGCTTGGTCCACCCCAGTCCATCATGCGTGCTCCTTGCTATCCATATTCAGCGGCACGCCGCTGTCGGTGTCTTCAACCTGCCGTGTGTCGCGCAGAGCTTCGATCTGGGTCGCCACGTCATAGCCTTTGTCGGTCACGATGCGTTCAAGCACGCGCACCCGATCTTCAAGCTTCTGCACCTGGCTGGCGTATTGCGCAGCTTTCTCGGCAGTGTGCTCAGCGGTGGTGCTGACTTGCATCTGAGCCACTTTTTCTTTGTGCTTAGCCCAGATCGCAACCATCGGAATGGTGCAACCGAAGATGATCGCGATGATCGGGATTAGTTCGCCAGGCAATATTCTTCCCCTCTTTGACTTCGTGTCGCGCCACTTGATCAGCGCAGGCGCTCGATTTCAGCGGTCAGGCGCGGATTGCTGCTGACGTAGTGATGTTCAACTTGCGCCAATCGGCGATCCACATCGCGGAAGCGGGCGCGGATCTCACGCGCGGTGCGCTTCGGGCTCTGGCGGACGCGCTGCCAATATTGCTGCTCTTCCTTGTCGACATAGAGATGCGGCGGCTTCTTGCTGAGCAGCATGCCGGCAATGAAATATGCCGGAAGCAAGATCGGTGCGACAGTGAAGAGCAGGACAAGGAAACCCAGACGCACCCAGAGCGCGTTGACCCCGGTGTAGTCTGCAATGCCAGAGCAAACGCCCATCAATTTGGCATTGTGCTTGTCGCGGTAAAGCGTGGTGCGGGGGCTATTCACTGGGCGGTTCCTTTCTTCTCAGCGATCAGGCGATCGAGTTCGCGCAATTGCTGGTTATCGCTTTCTAGATTGTCCTGAATGCGCTTCGGCTGGAAATCGGGGCTGTCGCTCGCGACCAGACGCTCGACGGTGTCCATCCGGTCATCCAGGCGGCGGGCAAGTTGATAAAGCTCGTCCAGCAGGACCTCGTCATCGGTGGTGATCGTCGCAGAAGTCTTCCACTTGGTAACGTAGTGCAAGATCAGCCACGGCAGGCCGATAAGAACCATTGGTACAATTACAAATTCCGGATCCACGGCTTATGCCCCTTTCTTTTCAGCGCCATCTTTGCCCAGCGCCTTTTTCATTTCTTCAAGTTCATCATCGATTGCGTCGGCCCCTTCGAGCGCCGCGATCTCGTCTGATAGGCTTGGTCCGCCTGTCTGATCGGCAATGCTCAGCGCTTCGGCGCGGCCTTCGGCGTAATCGACGCGGCGTTCGAGCTGATCGAAGCGAGAGATTGCTTCGTCTGTGCGTTCAGTGCTCATCACCGTACGCAGCTTCACGCGATTCTCCGCGCTCTCAAGGCGCGCAGCGATCGCTGTCTGGCGGCTGCGGGCTTCGCGCAATCGATGCTGCAACTTCTGGATGTCTTCTTCATACGCACGAAGCGCGTCATCCAATACACCAATCTCCTGGCGCAGCTGGTCACCCATATCGGCGGCCTTCTTCTTCTCGACCAGAGCTGCTCGAGCAAGATCTTCGCGATCCTTGCTCAGCGCCAACTGGGCTTTCTCGCCCCAATCAGCTTGCAGCCGGT
>JABDKI010000178.1 GCA_013002295.1 Altererythrobacter sp. | reverse complement strand
CTTGCCGCTGCTCACCAATCAATGGGCCAATGTGGTGCGTTGGGAAATGCGTACACGCATGTTCCTGCGGACCAGCGAATTCCTGTGGCAGGAGGGGCATACCGCCCATGAAAATCAGGAACAGGCACTGGAAGAAACGCACCGCGCGCTGGAAATGTATCGTGCTTGCGCGGAAGAGGACATGGCGCTGCCTGTGATCGCAGGCGAGAAGCCGGAGAACGAGCGTTTTCCCGGGGCTGTCGAGACCTGGTCGATCGAAGCCATGATGCAAGATGGAAAAGCATTGCAGGCCGGCACCTCGCACTACCTCGGCACCAATTTCGCGCATGCTGCCGGTATCACATATCAGGACCGCGAAGGCACCGAACAGCATTGCCACACAACCAGCTGGGGTGTGTCGACCCGCATGATCGGCGGCGTCATCATGACGCATGGCGACGATGATGGTCTGCGCGTACCGCCACGTATCGCTCCGCACCAGGTTGTGATCCTGCCTATGCTGCGCGGCAAGGATGAGGACGATGCCGTTCTCGAATATTGTGAGAGCTTGCGCGCAGAAATTGCGGCGCAACAGGCACTGGGCGAACCGGTGCGCGTATTGCTGGACAAAAAACCCGGTCAAGCCGCGGCCAAGCGGTGGGACTGGGTGCGCAAGGGCGCACCTGTCATCATGGAGGTGGGCCCACGCGATATGAATGACAACAAAGTTGCGATGATCCGCCGTGACCAGCTGTGGAACATGGATAACGGCAAAGCCAACTTCGCTTTCACACCTCGCTCAGACGCCGTTGCAGGCCTCAGCACGCTGCTCGAAGATATTCAGAACTCACTGTTCAATGAAGCTGCTGAGCGCCGTGACGCCAATATCACCCGCGGCGTAACTTCGCTGGATGAGGTAGCGGCGTTTTATGATGGCTCTGCAAAATATCCGGGCTGGTTGGAAGTGCAGTGGTCAAAACCGTCCGGGGCTGCGCTAGACAAGGTGGTTGAAACGCTGAAGGCTCACAAGTTGACTATCCGCAACGTGCCGCGCGATGCCGCTCCGGCTGATGGCGCCTGTATTTTTACAGGAGACCCTGCGATCGAGCGGATCCTGATTGGCAAGGCCTATTGATTGAAGCGCCCCCGAACCCGATATAGAGGGTCATGAATAAAAATAATAAGAAAATGCGGCGCCCGATCGGGCTGCCGTCTAAAGAACAAATTCTCGAATTCATTCAAACTTCGGATACACCTGCTGGCAAGCGCGAGATCGCTAAGGCGTTCGGGCTTAAAGGGCAGGAAAAGATTACGCTAAAGCGCATTCTCAAAGACATGGCCGAGGAAGGCCTGATCGACGGCAGAAAGAGCGCGTACCACCGCATGGGCGGTGTTCCCAAAGTGACCGTGCTGCGCGTTGTCGAGATTGATGATGGCGAAGCGATTGCCATACCCGACAATTGGTCTCCGGATGCGCCGGACAAGCCGCCGCGTATCGCGATGCGGGAGCTGAAGGGACGAGGCGGAAAGCGCATGCCTGCGCTCAAACGCGGTGACAGGGTGCTGTCGCGGACCGAGGAAACCGATAGCGGCTGGATCGCCCACCCGATGAAGAAACTGCCCGCGCGGACCGAAGGCCTGATGGGCGTGGTCGAGCTGGACGGCAGCGGCAAGGCCTGGCTTGCGCCAATTGACAAACGGGTGCGAAGCTCAACCCGTATCGCTGATGTGGGCGAGGCAGAAGAGGGCCAGCTGGTCATTGCCGAGCGGATCGGCCGATCTGAACGCGCAGGCGTGAAAGTGGTCGAAGTGATCGGCGATCCGCTTGCGCCGAAAAGCTTCAGCCTGATCGCAATTGCCAAGCATGGCATACCGCATGTCTTCGCGGAAGAAACTCTGCGCGAAGCAGAAACGGCTGCACAATTGGAATTGAGCGACGAACGCCGTGAGGATCTGCGGGATGTCCCGATCGTAGCGATTGATCCGGCGGATGCGCGCGACCATGATGATGCCATCTGGGCAGAGCCGGATGGGCAGGGCGGATTCAACGCGATTGTCGCAATCGCCGATGTGTCTTTCTACGTTCGACCCGGAAGCGCGCTGGACAAGGAGGCGCGCAAACGCGGCAATTCAGTCTACTTCCCCGATCGCGTCGTTCCCATGCTGCCTGAAGTGCTTAGCGCGAACGTCTGCTCGCTGAAGGAAGGCGTGGATCGCGCGGCAATGGTGTGCCACTTGCACGTTGGCAAAGATGGCGCGGTGAACAAGACACGCTTTACCCGCGCCATTGTCCGCATCCATCACAACATCGCCTATGAAGACGCGCAGGATGCGATCGATGACGGTTCAGCACCGAAGCATCTGGTCGACCTGTGGAATTGCTGGCGCTCTCTGGAAAAGGCTCGGCATGCGCGCGATCCGCTTGAATTGGAATTACCTGAGCGGCGGGTAGTGCTGGACGAACATGGCCAGATTGCCGAAATCGCCGTGCGCGAGCGGCTCGATGCGCACCGGGTCGTGGAAGATTTCATGATCGCGGCGAACGTTGCCGCCGCCCAGGCGCTGGAGGCCAAGACCGCCCCTGTCGTTTACCGCGTTCATGAACCACCTGCACGTGAGAAACTGATTGCCTTGCGTGACTATCTGGCCACTTTCGGACGCAAACTCGCCTTGGGTCAGGTTATCACGCCGTCTCTGTTCAACCGGATGCTCAAAGATGTGAGCGACGAAAGCGAGAAAGCGCAAGTGATGGAAGCGGTGCTGCGAAGCCAGATGCAGGCCTATTATGGCCCAGCCAACGCCGGGCATTTCGGGCTGGCACTGGGCAGTTACGCCCACTTTACATCGCCAATCCGTCGCTACTCAGATCTCTTGGTGCATCGCGCATTGGTCGATGCCTACAAGCTGGAACAGCCAAAAACCGATCTGGACGTTCCCGATTTCACCGGGCTGTCAGACCGCGATCGCAGCAACCTTCAACAGATCAGCGACGCGATCA
>JABDKI010000153.1 GCA_013002295.1 Altererythrobacter sp. | reverse complement strand
GGCATTCGAAACCAAGATAGTCGCCCTCTGCGCCCTCGATATCCTGCCGAACTGTCAGGATCAGGTTCTCTATGCGAATGCCGAATTCGCCCGCTTTGTAATAGCCGGGCTCGTTCGACAGGATCATGCCTTCGAACAGCTCCTCATCCGCTCCGGGTTGACCGCCGCCAAGCTTGGCAATGCGTTGCGGCCCTTCGTGGACTGACAGAAAGCTACCGACGCCGTGCCCGGTGCCGTGCGCATAATCAACGCCTGCCTCCCACAGATATTGCCGCGCAAAAGCGTCCAGCTGTCCGCCGCATGTCCCTTGTGGGAAGATCGCACGATCAATCTGGATGTGCCCTTTGAGAACACGCGTGAAGCGGTCTTTCATTTCGGCAGTCGGCAGACCGGGGCCGACCCAGACGGTGCGCGTGATGTCCGTCGTGCCCGCCGGATATTGCCCGCCAGAATCGCACAGGAAGATAGAGCTGGGCGGGATCGGAATATTGCTGTCTTCATCGACCTTGTAATGCGGCAGCGCGGCGTGGCCGGCAGCGGCAGATATCGTGTCGAAGCTGATGTCTTTGAGGTTGCCCAGTTCGCGGCGGAATTCGAGGAGTTTTGCCGCTGCGGCCAGCTCATCCACTTCGCCAGATGGAGCAGTTTCCTCGATCCAACGCAGGAACCGGCTGACCGCAACGCCGTCGCGCGCTTGTGCATCGCGATGCCCTTGCTGTTCGACTGCATTCTTGATCGCGCGGGGCAAGATGGTGGGGTCGCGTTCAAAACTGACCGCAGCGCCACCTGCTTCCAGTGCCTGCGCAATCCCGGCCACACCATAGTTTGGATCGACCGCGACTTTCTTGCCCGACAGCTGGCCAAGTGCGGCGGCAAATGCGCTTCGCTCCCGGATGGTGACAGCATTGCCCAGGTGTTGTGTCAGCTCGGGTGTCACTTTCTCAGGCCCGATGAACAGTTCTGCGGTGCCGTCAGCATGCGCAACGACATAGCTGAGTGCAACCGGCGTATGCGCAATGTCAGAGCCGCGAATGTTGAGCAGCCAAGCCACCGAATCGAGCGCGGAAATGACCGCTGCATCGTGTCCTTCGGCCTTGAGCCAATCGGCGATCTCGGCGCGTTTCTCAGCCGAGGAGCGCCCGGCGTGTTCGTCAGTCTGGATCATCGCCACTGCATCGGATGGCTCGGGCTGGTCCTGCCACACGGCGTCAAGCGGATTGCCATCGACAGGCACCAATTCCGCGCCCACTTTGGCCGCTTGCGCTGAAACGGTATTCACCCAGGCGCGGCTATGCAGCCATGCGTCATAGCCGATGCGCGCGCCTTCACCGGCATGTTCAGCAATCCAGCCGCCAATCGTGTCCTTGGGCACAGAGCGGTATTCAAACAGTTTTTCGTCCACTTGATCGCGCACTTGCACGGTATAGCGACCGTCCACAAAGATCGCTGCGGTATCAAGCAGCACCGCCGCGCTACCCGCGCTGCCGCCAAACCCGGTTAGCCACTCGAGCCGCTGGGCATAGGCACCGACATATTCGCTCATGTGCTCATCCGAAATGGGTATGATGAACCCGTCGAGCTGGCGACGTTTCAATTCCTGCCTCAACGCGTCGAGACGCGCTTCGTGGGTTTGCATCAGCATATGATCGATCCTGCGTGTTGTGCGCTTCAGGCTTGCGGCATGAGCGCTAATCTCTAAACGACTCACCACATAGTCTTTCAGCGCGCGGTATTCCACCCGCGCCGGGTTCGCACAGAAGGATGCCCCAATGAGTTTAACGCGCATTGCACATGGCGCGCTCGCAGCTTGTCTGGCGATTTCGCCGCTCGCTGCTGCCCATGCTGCCAATCAAGAGGAATCAACGAACGTGACAAGTGAGGCACCAACCTCCGCCCCGATCGCCGAAAAGCGTGAGCATAGCTACACCCACCACGGGATTACCGTCAGCGATCCATATCATTGGCTCAAAGACCAGTCTTACCCGACCATCGATGACGAAGATGTGCTCGATTACGTCAAGGCTGAAAACGCCTGGTTTGAAGCGCGCATGGCGCCGCAAAAGGCGCTGACGGACACTTTGTTCGAAGAAATGAAGGCGCGGATCAAGGAAGACGACAGCACCGTGCCGCAAAAGGATGGCGACTGGATCTACTGGTCCGAATTCGAAGAAGGCGCGCAGTATCGCAAGCACTATCGCAAGCCTGCAGCTGGCGGGGACGCAGTTCTGATCCTTGATGAGAACGAGCTTGCTGAGAGCCATGAATACTTCCGCCTCGGCGCGGCCTCGGTCAGTCAGAACGGGCGCTATCTCGCCTATTCAACCGACACCAATGGGTCGGAGCGCTACACTGCACGGATCAAGGATCTTGAGACGGGTGAGCTGCTGGCTGACGAGCTGACCAATCTGCGCGGCGGCCTCACTTGGGTCGCGAATGATACTGCGCTGGTCTACGGCCCCTCGACTGAGGAGTGGCGGACGCTCGAAGCCAAGCTGCACGTGATTGGCACTCCGGTTGAAAGCGATGTGACGCTCTACAAGGAAGAGGATCAGAGCTTCGGTGTTGGTACCGGGCTGAGCGCGCAGGACGATTGGCTGATCATTGGCACGGGCGACAATGAAACCAGCGAAGTTCGGCTGGTGCGCGCTGACAATCCAACCGGCGAGCAGATCCTTATCAAGCCGCGCCAAAAGGGCGTCGAATATTCGGTCGATGTGCGAGACGGTGAGATTTTCGTCTGGACGAACGACGATCACATCAACTTCCGGCTCGCCAAGACTTCGCTGGAAAACCCCGGCGAATGGGAAACTGTGATCTCCGGATCGGACGCATTCTATCTGACCGGTTTTGAGCTGTTCAAGGATTTCTACGTCACCGAGGGGCGGTTGAACGGGCTCGATCAGGTGCAGATCCGCAGCTATGCTGACGCGTCCGACATGAAATCTATCGATTTCCCAGAGGCCAGCTACAACACCGGTCTTTCGAACAATCCCGAGTATGAAGTCAGCAAGCTGCGCCTCGCTTATGAAAGCATGGTCACGCCGGACTCGGTCTATGACTATCATCTCGCATCGGGCGAACTGGAGCTGTTGAAGCAGCAGGAAATCCCCAGCGGCTACGATGCCTCGCTCTATAGGACCGAACGGGTTGAAATCACTGCGCGGGACGGCACCAAGGTTCCGGTCAGCATTGTGATGCGAAAAGACAGAGAGATGGGCGGCCCGCTGCATCTCTATGCGTATGGCGCCTATGGCTATGCTGTGCCGCCGGGATTCTCGACCACACGCCTAAGTCTGGTCGATCGCGGCTTTGCCTATGCCATCGCGCATATTCGCGGCGGCGATGATCTGGGCCGTCGCTGGTATCTGCAAGGCAAGATGTTTGAGCGCCGCAACACCTTCAACGATTTCGTTGATGCGGGGCGCGGCCTGATCGAGCTTGGCTACACTAGCGAAGGCAAAGTGACCGCATCGGGCGGTTCGGCTGGCGGCGAGCTGATGGGGGCCATCGTCAATCAGGACCCCAAGCAATATGGCGCAGTGGTCAGCCATGTGCCCTTCGTCGATGTGCTCAACACCATGCTCGATGACAGCCTGCCGCTGACGCCGGGCGAATGGCAGGAATGGGGCAACCCGATCGAGAGCAAGGAAGCCTTCTCCTACATCCTCAGCTACTCGCCATACGACCAAGTGACAGCACAAGATTATCCGCCGATGCTGGTCACAGCTGGATTGAACGATCCGCGCGTCACCTATTGGGAGCCGGCCAAATGGGTTGCCAAGCTGCGCGATGTGAAGACGGATGACAATGAGCTTCTACTCAAGACCAATATGGGCGCGGGGCATGGCGGCAAGTCAGGCCGCTGGAACTCGGTCTACGAAGTGGCGGAGGAATACGCCTTTATCCTGTGGCAGATGGGTATGACGGACACCGAGAGGGCAGATTGACCTCCCGGTTTACCCGGCAATTTACCGCGTTGCCCGAGCACATTGATGAGCTCGGGCATGTCAACAACACGGTCTGGGTCGGCTGGGTTCAGGATATTGCCACCGCCCATTGGGATGCCGCAGCGCGACCGCATGACAATGCGCGGTTCTTCTGGGTCGTGATCCGGCATGAGATCGACTATCGCGGGAATATCTCTGCAGGCGAAAGCGTAACCGGAGAGACATGGATCGACGGTGCGGCCAAGGGTGCCAAGTCCGACCGCCGGGTCGACTTCAGAAACGAAGCAGGCAAGGTCATCGTATCTGCACGAACGACATGGGCCATGCTGGACCGCGAAACCCAGCGACTTGTGCGCGTACGCCCTGAAGTGATAGCCCCCTTTCAGCTATCGGGGGAATAAGCCACATGACCACTAGTCCGCTTTTCGCGCCATTGACGCTGCCCAACGGCAGCACGCTGCCAAATCGTATCTGCAAGGCTGCGATGGAGGAGAACATGGCAGTGCAGCCGGGCCAGTATCCGGGTGAAAAGCTGTTCGCGCTCTATCGTCAATGGGCAAAGGGCGGCGCGGGAATGCTCTTGTCTGGCAATGTGATGGTTGACCCATCTGCGCTCACCGGACCGGGCGGTGTGGTGCTGCAAAAGGGCACTGATTTGGCGCCGTTCAAGGAATGGGCAGAGATCGGCCAATCCTATGGCGGGCAATTTTGGCTGCAGATCAGCCATCCGGGACGCCAGCTTTACAAGAGCCTGGGCGAAACGGCTGTGTCGCCTTCAGGTGTTGAGCTCAATCTCGGCAAGTTTTCCTCGCTCTTCGCGCCGGTCCGCCGGCTGGCTTCGGATGAGATCGAAGCAATCATCACGCGTTTTGCTGACACCGCAGAAATGGCCGAGGAGGCTGGCTTTGACGGCGTGCAAATCCACGGCGCTCACGGCTATTTGATCAGTCAATTCTTGTCGCCGTTAACCAACAAGCGCGACGATGAATGGGGTGGCAGCCTGGAAAACCGCGCGCGTTTTCTGCTGCGGATTGTCGAAGCGGTGCGCCAGCGCGTGAAGCTAAGCTTCGGCGTGGGCCTGAAGCTTAACTCGGCTGATTTCCAGCGCGGTGGCTTCGAGTTCGAGGATGCGCGCCAAGTGGTCGAATGGCTCAATGGTCATGGGCTTGATTTCGTCGAGCTGTCGGGCGGCAGCTATGAAAGCCCCGCCATGCAAGGAAATCCGCAGGAAGGCTCAACCGGAGAACGTGAGACCTATTTCATCGATTTTGCGCGCGACATCGCGAAGGTTGCCGATATGCCGATCATGGTGACGGGCGGCATCACGAAGAAGGAAGTCGCTGAAGCTGCGCTGGCCAAGGATGAGGCGGGTTTCGGTGTCCAACTGCTTGGCATTGCGCGCGCATTAGCCAGCGATCCGGCGCTGCCCAAACATTGGCGCGAGGGAACGAATGCCGATGCTTCGCTTCCGCAAGCCGGCTTCAAAGATGCCACTCTCAATGGTCTCGCGACCATGGCGCTGACCAAGCAACAGCTGGAGAAAATGGCCAAAGGCAGGTCGCCGGGTGATGGCGGATCAGCTGTTATCGCGCTGGTGGCCGATCAATATCGTGCGGCTAAGCGGGCCAAGGGATATCGCAAGTGGCGCGCGAACTAGGCAATGTTCCGTGGATAAGTAATACTGTTTGTTTCCAGTTGTTTGCTGCCAAGCTGCGCGCAGATAAGCGGCAAGTCACTAAAGTGTAATTTTCCCGTCATAGGGCCGCAGCAACACGGTCATAGGGAACATACAGAATGAAACGTGCATTGCTTTTGTCAGCAACGGCTGGCGTCCTTTGTTTTTCTTCACCCGCCTTCGCTCAAGATCACAGTGAGCTTGCGGCAGAACTGGCTGAAATGCGCGCAGCAATGGCTGCGATGGCGCAGCGGATCGACACGCTAGAAGCAGAATTGGAAGACGCAGAGTCCAAGGCGGACGCAGCAACTGCTGAAGCTTCCGCAGCGACGATTGCCGCTACGACTGCCAATGAAACTGCAGCAGCGGCGGTTGCAGCAGCTGAAGCGGCGGACGCGGGTGCAAGCATTGCCTTCAAGGGCGCGCCTGAAATCAAGGCTGACGGCGGCTGGAGCTTTAAACCACGTGGCCGTTTGCAATATGATGCGGGCATCACATCGGTTCCGTCTTCAACTGGCCGCAGCGATGGTTTCGGTAGCGAAGCACGTCGGGCACGTCTTGGTGTCTCAGGCGATATGCCGGGCGGCTTTGGCTACAAGTTCGAAGTCGACTTCGCGGGCAATGATGTCTCTGTGACTGACGCGTTTCTGTCTTACGAAGCAGGAAACGCAGAGGTCATGGTTGGCCAGATGAATACCTTCCAGTCACTGGAAGAGCTGACCAGCTCGCTCCACACCAGCTTCATCGAGCGCGCCGCATTCACTGACGCATTCGGTTTTGAGCGCCGGGTTGGTGTCGGGGCCGTGTTCAAAGGCGAAAATGTTCTCGTCCAGACCGGTCTGTTCACTGACAATATGGAAGACCTTTCTAACAAGAACTGGAGCGCTGACGGCCGCGTAGTGTTCAATCCGAAGGCTGGCGACACGCAGCTGCACTTCGGCGGTTCAGTGCATTACTCTGACCTCGAAGCTGGCGAGACTGTGCGCTATCGCCAGCGTCCACTGGTCCATTTCACGTCAGAACGGTTCACCAACACTGGCAACCTGGGCGCAACCAGCGAATTCGGATTTGGTGTTGAAGGTGCATTCATTGCTGGCCCGTTCCACGGCGTAGCTGAAGGCCATTGGCAGAGCGTCAATCTGCCAATGGGGGGCGATGATCCGACATTCTTCGGTGGCTATGCAGAAATCGGCTACTTCCTGACCAGCGGCGACACGCGCGGTTACAAGGGCGGCAAGTTTGACCGCACCAAGCCGGCCAATCCGGTCGGCGAAGGCGGCATCGGCTCAATTCAGCTCAATGCGCGGTATGATCGCCTCGATCTCAGCGATGCCGGTATCGTCGGCGGCACACAGGACGGTTACTTCCTGTCGTTGGTGTGGAAGCCGACTGACTACACCATGTTGCTGGCGAATTATGGCAAACTCGATTACTCGAACGCCGTTCACCCGACCGCAACTGGCGATACGGATTACAGCGTAGATGTGATCGGCGTTCGCGCTCAAATCGATTTCTGATCGTCTGGGTCCGCCCGGAGAACATGCTCAGGGCTGACTAACAATTGTCACATTACTGTCACGCATCTCCCCTAAGCGACATCGCATACCTAGGGGTCAATTGAAGGATTTTTCCATGCGTTTTGTAAAAACAACCTGCCTTCTGGCAATTTCGAGCCTCGCTCTTGCCGCTTGCGGTGAAGGTGCCGGTGGCGGCACACGCGACTCCATTCGCGCGGTTGGCTCTTCAACGGTTTTCCCGTTTGCCAAGCAAGTGGCGGAGAACTTCTCTCGCGCTAATCCCGATTTCAATTCTCCTCTGATTGAATCGACTGGCACTGGCGGCGGTATGAACCTGTTCTGCGCCGGCGTTGGCGCAAGCACCCCCGACATGGTCAATGCATCGCGCCGCATGAAGATGTCTGAGTTCGAAACCTGCCAGGAAAACGGTGTGACAGACATTGTTGAGTTGCAGGTCGGCCTGGACGGCATCGCATTTGCGTCCGCGCAGGGCGGGTTGATGATGAACCTTTCCCCAAAGATCGTTTACGAAGCTCTGGCCGCCAGCCCTTATGGTGGTGAGCAGACCAATGAAACATGGTCAGACGTTGACCCTTCGCTCCCGAACGAGCCGATCTTCGTTTACGGTCCGCCGTCCACCTCGGGCACTCGCGATGCTCTGAAAGAGCTCGTGCTGGAGGTTGGCTGTAAAACCAATGAAGACATGAAGGCTCTCAAAGAGAGCGACGAAGACAAGTATGATCAGGTTTGCACCGAAGTTCGCGCGGACGGCAAATATGTCGACCAGGGCGAGCAAGACAATCTGATCGTGCAGAAGATCGAGAGCAATCCGCGCTCAATCGGTGTGTTCGGCTTCAGCTATCTGGAAGAGAACGCAGACAAGGTACAGGGCCTGCCAATGAACGGCGTTGACCCAACCTATGCGAATATTTCTGACTTCTCATATCCTGGCGCCCGCCCGCTTTTCGTATATGTGAAGGCTGCACATCGCAGCGCGATCCGCGGTCTTGATG
>JABDKI010000128.1 GCA_013002295.1 Altererythrobacter sp. | reverse complement strand
GCTGATCGCAGAGGACGAGGCCAAACGCTTGGCCGCGATGAACGAGTGAAGGTTGCCGAGGCGATCCGCGACGCGGCCCGGCGCCTCTCCCAGACCAGCGATACCGCGAGGCTCGATTCTGAACTGCTGATGGCACATGCGCTGGGCACAAACCGCAGCGATATGTTGCTTGGACATATGACAGATGATGCGCCTGTCGATTTCGCATCGCTTGTTGATCGCCGTTTCCATCGAGAGCCGATTGCCTACATCCTGGGCGATGCCGAGTTTTACGGCCGCCGCTTCATTGTCACTCCCGATGTCCTGATCCCGCGAAGCGATAGCGAATGTGTTGTCGAAGCCGCTCTCGAGGTTGCATCGGACAGCGGGCGCGCACTGGATATGGGCACCGGATCAGGCGCATTGTTGATCACATTGCTGGCCGAGCGGCCCTCGCTAGAAGGTATCGGGATTGATGCCTCGCTTTCTGCTCTGTCGGTTGCAGCAGCCAACGCAGCAAGGCTCGGCGTAGCAGATCGCACGCATATGTTGCGTGCCGACTGGCACCATCCTGGCTGGTCCGATGATCTGGGCCAATTCGATCTCATCATCGCTAACCCGCCCTATGTCGAAACTATTGCTGACCTCGATCCGGACGTACGCGATTATGAACCTGCCAGCGCGCTCTTTTCAGGCGTGGAAGGGCTTGACGACTACCGCGTCATCATCCCCCAATTGCGTCAACCGTTGACAGCGGCGGGGGTGGCAGTGCTGGAAATCGGAGCCTCTCAGGCGGCACAAGTAAGCGAAATTGCAGAGGAAAACGGGTTCAAGGCCGGTTTGCGCTTTGACTTGGCGGGGCGCCCGCGCGCGCTGATTTTGCGATAAAGGCTTGGCAAACCCGATCTGCGAGTCTACCCACGAATCAGTTCCCGGTTCGCCTACGTGCTCACCGAGGGCCTAAGCTCCACATTTTCGAACAGTTGAGCAGCGCGTAACCGCCTGCGAGATCATGTGGATAGGACTGCTCCGTCCCATGGACAGAGCGCAAGTAAAGGGGTGAGATGACCCTACTCCAGCGAATAGCCGGGTGGGGGCCTCCAAAAAGGATGGAATTCCTTGAATAATAACCGCAATAATCGACGTCGCGGCCGCGGCAATAACCGTAACCAGGGCGGCAGCAATAGCGCCAATCGCATCGACAGCCGGGCGCGTGGAAACGCGCCGCAGCTTCTCGACAAATATAAGAAGCTGGCACAGGACGCGCAGCATAATGGCGACCGCGTTTTGATGGAGCAGCATCTTCAGTTTGCTGACCACTATTTCCGGGTGATTGCCGACAACAAGGCGCGTCAGGAAGAAGCGAAGGCGAAACGTCAGGACGAGCGCGGCCAATCCGACGATGATAATGACGATGATGATGGTGATGATCGTCGCCGCAACAATCGCCGTTCGCGTGGAAATCGTGACAATCGCGACGACAGCACCAGCGAAGGTAGCCGGGGTTATGAAGGCGAACATATCGATCAATCAGGTGACGAAGGCGAAAAGAAACCGCGCCGCACGCGCCGCAAACCGCGCGAAGACACCAGCGGGAATGCAGATGGCGAGATTGACGCGGCGGTGCTTCCGCCCGCGATTGCAGCTTTAGACGATGATAGCAAAGCCGCGCCCAAGCCGCGCCGTCGCCGTAAACAGCCAAGCGAAGATAACGAAGAGGCCGTAGGCTAAAAGCATTCAGGCTTTGGTTGAGGTGAAAGGGGCTACATTCGGACCATGACCGAACAAGTCCTCCGAATGTGGCAAGTGCTGCTTCATTGGCCGCGCGTGTTCGCACTGGTTCTTGGCGCACTGTCTGCCACCGCATATCCTCCGCTGGGGCTATGGCCAGTTGGCATGATTGGTGTCGCTGCCTTTATCGTTCTACTTCGGACCACTGATTCAGGGAAAGCTGCAGCATTCCTGGGCTGGTGCTTTGGCTTTGCGCATCTCACCGTAGCCAACAACTGGATCGCTACCGCGTTCACATTTCAATCCGACATGCCGGTGTTCCTGGGGGGGTTAGCGGTCCCGCTGCTGTGTTTATACCTTGCAATCTACCCCGCGCTTGCGGCGCTGGCCGTGCATCTCATCGCGCGTAGAGGCACGATGGCGGTCTTCACCTGTGTGTTCGCGGGCACGTGGATTGTGACTGAGTGGCTGCGCAGCTGGTTGTTCACCGGATACCCCTGGCCGCCCTTGGGGTTGATGTTGCTGGGCGACTTTGACAGCCCGGGTATAGCCTTGCTGCTGCCATGGCTTGGCACCTACGCGCTCTCCGGCATGGTCATTCTGATAGCAGGGCTGCCGATCGCTTTTTGGAGCATGGGTCGCGCACGAATCCTGTCGTTCGTCGTCGCGGTTGGCATTGCAGTGGCAATGCTTTTCCCAACCGCGCGATACGTCAACGATGAAGGCACAGTTCAATTCGTGCTGGTCCAGCCGCTGATCCCGCAGGAGGAACGTGACGACCCGACCAAGTACGAAGAGCAATTTGCACGACTGACAGAGAATACGCTGCCGGGGCGCAAAGAGCCGCGCTTGGTGCTTTGGCCCGAAGCCGCGATTCCGGACTATCTGGAGGACGGCTATCCCGAGCGATACTATCGTGCACGTACAGCCGGTCGTGATCCGCAATTTGCGCGCCAACGGATTGCAGCGGTCATCGGCGAGAAGTCGGTTCTGCTCTCCGGATTGGTCCATTTGAATATGGGGCAGCCTGATGGACGGGTGCGCGCGGTCAGTGCTCGCAATGCCGTGAGTGCGATCGATGGACGCAGCGAGATTTTCGCCAATTACTCAAAGGCGCATTTGGTGCCATTCGGCGAATATTTGCCGATGCGTTCCATCCTTGAACCGATCGGGCTTTCCAGACTTGTTGCGGGTTCGATTGATTACGAGCCGGGCGCTGGTCCTGCGACGTTGGAGCTGAGGCGTTTTGGCCGTGCCGGCATCCAGATTTGCTATGAGATTGTGTTCTCTGGTCAGGTTGTCGATCGCGCAAACCGCCCGCAATTCATCTTTAACCCCTCAAATGATGGCTGGTTTGGGAGCTGGGGGCCGCCGCAACATCTGGCGCATGCACGGCTGCGCGCGATTGAGGAGGGTCTGCCTGTACTGCGCTCAACCACCACTGGTATCAGCGCAGTTATCGATGCAAATGGAATCGTCCGGTCGTACATCCCCAGCGGTGTCGATGGCCGGCTCGATGGAGCCATCCCGCCTGCAAAAAACGCAACGCTTTTCGCGAAACTTGGCAATATCCTGCCATTGGGCTGGGCTTTTCTCTTGATCGGCGCTTCTCTGGTTGCCTTGCGATTGCGTCGCAGCTAGGAAACGCCCACACATAAAGAACTCTTTATATCGAGGCGTCATGCGTAGCGAATTCCTTTTTACTTCCGAAAGCGTTTCAGAGGGCCACCCGGACAAAGTCTCTGACCAAATTTCTGATGCTATTGTTGATCTCATGCTCGCCAAAGATCCAGAAGCACGTGTCGCTTGCGAGACCATGACCACCACTCAGCGCGTCATTCTGTCGGGCGAAATCCGCTGCGCGCCGATGTATGACGAGAACAACGAAGCTTGGGCCGTCAATGGCGGCTGGGCGCCCGGTGCCAAGGAAGAAATCGAGCAGGCTGTGCGCAGCACCGTGCGCGATATCGGCTATGAGCAAGACGGCTTTCACTGGAAGACGCTGACCTTCGAAAATCACCTGCACGGCCAGTCGGCACATATCGCGCAGGGTGTGGATGCGGGCGCTGAAGGCTCCAACAAGGACGAAGGCGCAGGCGATCAGGGCATCATGTTCGGTTTTGCTTGCGATGAAACGCCTGACCTGATGCCAGCGACACTCGACTACAGCCATAAAATTTTGGAGCGGCTGGCGGCGGATCGCCATTCTGGCGCGGCGCCCTTCCTAGAGCCAGACGCCAAGAGCCAGGTCACACTGCGTTACAAGGATGGCAAGCCGGTTGCCTGCACGGCGCTGGTGGTCAGCACTCAGCATGCTGAGGGCTATGACGAAGGCACGAAAGAGGCCGAGCTTAAGTCTTATGTGAAGGGCGTAGTGGCGGATATTTTGCCCGACGGTTTCCTGTCCGATGAAACACATTGGCACATCAATCCGACCGGCAGCTTTGTGATCGGCGGGCCCGATGGCGATGCTGGCCTGACGGGCCGCAAAATCATTGTCGACACCTATGGCGGCGCGGCACCTCATGGTGGCGGCGCGTTCAGCGGCAAGGATCCGACAAAGGTGGACCGTTCGGCGGCTTACATCACCCGCTATCTGGCCAAGAATGTAGTCGCAGCTGGTCTTGCCAAGCGCTGCACGATCCAGATCGCCTATGCGATCGGCGTGTCAGAGCCGCTGTCGCTCTATGTTGACACGCACGGGACTGGCACCGTGGATGATGCGAAGCTCGAAGCGGCGATCAATTCTATCTGTAAGCTTGGCGGGCTGACTCCGCGCGCGATCCGCACGCACCTTGGTCTCAACAAGCCAATCTATCGCAAGAGCGCGGCCTATGGTCACTTTGGCCGTACGCCCGAAGGCGATCTGTTTCCTTGGGAGCGGACCGATTTGGTCGATGATCTGAAAGCTGCGGTTGCTTAACCGTCTTCGCCCAGAGTCGGTGAGGGCTTGTCCAGCGCCAGTTCTGCATCAGAAAACTTGAACGGACTGCGCACGCCGGGCATCCCGTCTAGCTCCACTTGCATGCCGCGGGCCTTAATCTGGGGGTCTGCGAAGACTTCGTCCAGATCGTTGATCGGGCCGGCAGGCACGCCAGCTTCTGCGCAGTGGCGCAGCAAAATATCGCGTTCCCAAAGAACGGTTTGTTGCGCGATGATGGTGTCGACTTCTTTGCGATTGGCGACACGCGCTGCGTTTGATGAAAAGCGCTCATCTTCAAGCAGATCGTGCCGCTCAAGGACGTTTAACAGCTTGCGGAACAACGCATCGTTGGCAGGCGCCATCACAACCGGGCCGTCCTTGGTCGGGAACACACCATAGGCACTAACCTGTGCGTGCGCATTGCCCATACGCGGCGGATTTGCGCCGGTCGCGAAATAGCTCAAGGCCTGGTTTGCGAGCAGCGCAACCGAGCAATCGAGCAAGCTCATATCGATCCATTGCCCCTTTCGGGTGCGCTCGCGCATCAGCAGCGCTGCCTGAATGGCATTGGCGGCGTATAGGCCGCACGAAAGGTCAGAGATCGAGACACCGAATTTCATCGGATCGCCGCCAGGCTCGCCGTTCAGAGACATGAAGCCGCTCATACCCTGGATCACGAAGTCATAGCCGGGCTCGTTGTGGCGCGGGCCATCCTGTCCGAAACCTGTGACCGAGCAATAGATAAGCTGAGGATTTGGCTTGGAAAGCGCCGTATAATCCAGGCCAAATTTGGCGAGCTTCCCCGGAAGGAAGTTCTCGAGAACTACATCTGCGTCGGATGCGAGCCCGATAACATTCGCGATATCTTCCTGCTGGCGAAAATCCGCCACCACCGAACGCTTTCCTCGGTTGCACGCATGGTAATAGGCCGAGGTCTTTTCGCCATTGTGCTCGACCCAGGGTGGCCCCCAGATACGGGTGTTGTCGCCTTCTGGCGCTTCAACTTTGATCACATCCGCGCCCAAATCAGCGAGGATTTGCCCCGCCCAAGGCCCTGCAAGCACGCGCGCCAGTTCGAGCACTTTGAGGCCTGCCAGCGGCGCTTCCGGGTTACGAGGCTTGTCGAGCCACATCGGCTATGCGCTCAGCGCGACCTCGTATTTCGCAGTGGTTTGTGCGGCCACGTCGTCCTCGGTCACGCTAGGTGCCAGCTCGATCAGTCGGAACGGGCCATCATGGTCCTTGCGGTGAAATACACCCAGGTTGGTGATGATCATGTCGACCACATTAGTTCCGGTCAGCGGCAGGGTGCATTCGGGGATGAATTTCGGGTCGCCCGCCTTGCTGGCGTGATCCATCACCACGATGATCTTCTTGACGCCAGCGACGAGGTCCATCGCGCCGCCCATGCCCTTGATCATCTTGCCCGGGATCATCCAGTTGGCGATGTCGCCATTCTCTGCCACTTCCATCGCGCCGAGCACAGTCAGGTCAATATGCCCGCCGCGGATCATCGCAAAGCTGGTCGCGCTGTCAAAATAGGCACTGTGCGGCAGCTCGCTGATGGTTTGCTTGCCCGCATTGATCAAATCGGGGTCGACCTCGTCATCGTAAGGGAACGGGCCGATGCCCAGCATGCCGTTTTCGCTCTGCAGTGTCACATGCATGCCATCGGGAATGTGGTTGGCAACCAGAGTGGGGATACCGATGCCGAGGTTCACATAGTAACCGTCTTCGAGCTCCTGCGCAGCACGCGCGGCCATCTGATTACGGTCCCAGCCCTTGATGTCAGCGCTCATCAATTCGACTCCGTATCTGAATTTGCAGCGAGATCTGCGGGCACGGGCAGATCGTCATTCGCCGCCTGCCACAGGATCGAGAAAACCTTCCAGCCATGTTCGGTCCTTACCATCTGGAAGCTGTTGATGCCGGTGACGAACACCGGGCCGTCTGCACTTCCGGTACGGCCTTCATAGGCGGACCAGACTTGGGCGAGATTGCCATAGATTTCCATCCGATTGCCAGTTTCGATCTCGAAGAATCCTTGCTTCACCAGAAACTCTTCTGACCGTTCGATATAGCCATCCACATTGTGCGAACGATGGCCTTCGGCTCCAATCGGAGTAAGCCGGGCATCGTCGGTCATCAGGCTGCGCATCTTGTCCCAATCGCGCGGCTGGCCAACGGGGCCTGAAATGACGGCGTAGACCCCGTCGATGGTTTGCTGGATAGCTACCTCTTCGCTGGCCACGGCTTCTGTCCCTTTATGATGATGTGCGAGCGCGGGAAGCGCCGGTGCGGCAGCCAGCGCGATTGCGAGGGCAAGCTTCTTCATGCGCTTTCCCTTTCGCGAACGGTGCGGAACTCGATCTTCTTGTCGTATGGCGCGCCCACGATCATGCGGTTCACGAAGACACCGGGCAAATGGATGCAATCCGGGTCTAGCTCGCCGATGGGCACGATCTCTTCGACCTCGACGACGCAGACTTTGCCGCATGTTGCCGCTGGCTGATTGAAATTGCGTGCGGTCTTGCGGAACATCAGATTGCCGGTCTCGTCCGCTTTCCACGCTTTGACGATCGACAAGTCGGCAAAAATTCCGTGCTCCAGGATGTAGGTTTCACCGTTGAAGTCCTTATGTTCCTTGCCCTCGGCGACCTGCGTACCGACCCCGGTCTTGGTGTAGAAGCCGGGGATTCCTGCGCCTCCAGCGCGCATCCGCTCGGCCAATGTGCCTTGCGGGCAGAACTCAACTTCCAGCTCGCCGGATAGAAACTGGCGTTCGAACTCCTTGTTCTCGCCAACGTAGGAACTGATCATCTTTTTGACTTGCTTTGTACGCAACAGCTTGCCGATCCCCTCGTTATCGATACCAGCATTGTTGCTCGCAAAGGTCAGGCCCGAGACGCCACTGTCACGGATTGCGTCTAGAAATCGCTCTGGGATTCCGCAAAGGCCAAAGCCCCCGGCGGCGATCAACATATTATCTGTAAGCAGCCCTTCCAGGGCGGCAGTGGCATCGGGAAAAATCTTTTGCATCAGCGCCTCGTCTGAGTTCGCATTGAGTGGATTGCGTTGCCGCAGCGATTAGCGACTTGAGAGCTGGCTGTCATCCGCTCTCTTGGTCGAAAAACGTTGCGCCTTAGTCGGGCGAGATTTGCAAAGCGGCAAGCATGGGCCAAGCTGTCCGACACAAAACGGAGGGGAACATGATCAAACGTATATTGCTTACAGGGCTAGCGAGCGCCGCCATGGCGAGTGCAACGCCAGTTTGGGCCGATCCGGCCGACGACGCAGTCGCAGCAGAGACACGCACCGATGAAGATCGGGCTCTGGACGAAGGCCGCCAGCCAGCCGGGGTGTTGCGTTTCGCTGCTCCGGCTGAAGGAGACATTGTCGCGGACTTCATGTCGGGAGGAGGATACTATGCGGCGATGCTGGCGGATATGGTTGGGCCCAAAGGCGCAGTCTACGCCGTAAACCCGGCTGGTTTTCACAATGCCGAAGCCTGGGAGGCGCGCGCGGCTGCACATCGCAATATTCGCACGATGCCGGTCAATCCGCGGCAGATGATGCTGGCTCCGCGCAGTGTGGACATGATTTTCACGCATCTGGTGTTCCATGATCTTTATTGGGAATCGGAGCGCTTCCAGTTTCCGCGACTGGATGAGAAGGCAGTGCTCGCCAATTGGTTCGCCGCACTAGAGCCGGGCGGTCATGTAATCGTAGTTGATCATGTTGGCCCTGCCGGAGAAACGCGCCAAGTCACCGCAGATTTGCATCGGATCGATCCGGCGACTGTCGCGAGGGCGATGCAAGCCGCCGGCTTTGTACTAGTCGACCAGTCGGATATGTTGCGCCGCAGCGATGATGACACGACCAAGAACGTGTTTGACGAGAGTGTGCGCGGTAAAACTGACCGCTTTATGATGAAATTTCAGAAACCTACGGAGTGACAGTCCCGAAATTGTTGCGCATTTTGCAACAGCGGATGTTCTTTTCGCACTTGCGAAATGGAATGCTGCACTGCAAATAGAGCGTGCCTTTTAGGCATCCTCTCCCAAAGACTTTCAAGCCCGGTCATTATTGGCCGGGCTTTTTTCTTGCCTAGTGCGGGCCGCACGTATGGAAGGCTGAAGTCCATAGTTTGATTGCACTAAGCGTCCGAGCTTCCTAGCTTGGCGGTTCGACAATTTCTGTTCGCAATCAAAGAGAGCCCAATGGCCGACGCTGATTCTCCCAAGAAAGAGAAAACCAAAAAAGAGGTGAAGTCCGTTCGCTTGCAAGTCGCAGCGGCGCGGCAAGAGGAATCGGGCCAGGGTATCGCGCGAATTCCGCGTTCCGCTTTTCAGGAATTGGGCATCACCGAAGGCGATATTGTGGAGATAACCGGCAAACGCAGTACGCCAGCAATCGCCATGGCAGCTTACACCGAGGATGAATCGCTCGACGTCATCCGGCTTGATGGATTGCAGCGCGGTAATGCAGAGGTCGGCTCGGGCGAACATGTCAAAATTACAGTCGCCGAATCGCGCCCTGCAACGCGGGTGGTGTTCGCACCGGCCCAACGTGAGATGCGTTTGCAAGGCCCCGGACAGGCTTTGAAACGCAACTTCTTCCGCCGCCCGCTTGTTGCGGGCGATCTTGTTGCAACCACGGGGCAGCAGCCCGTTCAGAATATGCCGCCTGACGTCCGGCAATTGTTGCGTGCGCCGGCCTATGCACTCACTCAGATCCGTTTGTCAGTCGTAGCAACGTCGCCAAAGGGCATCGTCCACATCGATGAAAGTACGGAAGTGGAGCTACGCGCTGAGTTTGAAGAACCACGCGATGCTCGCGCTGTCGTCAATTATGACGATGTTGGCGGCATGGCGGACACCATTCAGGCACTGCGCGAAATGGTTGAGCTGCCATTGCGCTATCCAGAGCTGTTCACCCGGCTCGGTGTCGATCCACCAAAAGGTGTTTTGCTGCATGGCCCACCGGGCACAGGCAAGACGCGCCTGGCGCAAGCGGTTGCAAACGAAAGCGACGCGACATTCTTCACCATCAATGGGCCTGAAATCATGGGCTCCGGCTATGGCGATAGCGAAAAGGCGCTGCGCGAAGTGTTCGAGAACGCGACCAAGTCAGCCCCCGCGATCATTTTTATTGATGAGATCGATTCGATCGCGCCCAAGCGTGACCGCGTCAGCGGCGAAGCGGAAAAGCGCTTGGTGGCGCAATTGCTGACTTTGATGGATGGCCTGGAGGCCCGTGCCAATCTGGTGGTGATTGCGGCGACAAACCGCCCCGAGGCCATCGACGAGGCACTGCGTCGCCCCGGCCGGTTTGATCGCGAAATAGTGATCGGTGTGCCTGACGAACGAGGCAGGCGCGAAATCTTGAGCATTCATACCCGCGGTATGCCGCTGGAAGACAAGGTCGATCTTGGCGAATTGGCGCGCACAACGCATGGCTTTGTCGGCGCTGATCTGGCGGCGCTGACCCGTGAAGCGGCAATCGATGCCGTGCGCCGGATCATGCCTAAACTCGATCTGGACGAACGCACGATCCCGCCCGAAGTGCTCGAAGAATTATGCGTGACACGCAAGGATTTCGTTGAAGCGCTGAAGCGTGTCCAGCCGAGCGCGATGCGCGAAGTCATGGTGCAGATGCCGCGCGTTAGCTGGAGCGACATCGGAGGCGTCGCCGAAGCAATCGACAAGCTCAAGGAAGGTATCGAGCTGCCGATGAAAAATCCCGAGGCGTTTACGCGTCTGGGGATTCGCCCTGCGAAAGGCTTCTTGCTCTATGGCCCTCCGGGAACCGGCAAGACCTTGCTGGCCAAGGCAGTCGCGAAGGAGGCGGAGGCCAATTTCATCTCGATGAAGAGCTCTGACCTGCTCAGCAAATGGTATGGCGAGAGTGAGCAGCAGATCGCGCGCATGTTCAAACGAGCGCGTGCGGTTGCCCCCTGCGTGATCTTCATCGACGAGATCGATAGCCTGGTTCCCGCACGCG
This sequence comes from Altererythrobacter sp., assembly GCA_013002295.1. Lineage (GTDB taxonomy): Bacteria > Pseudomonadota > Alphaproteobacteria > Sphingomonadales > Sphingomonadaceae > Erythrobacter. The sequence continues at coordinate 2,046 of JABDKI010000128.1, read as the reverse complement.
GCAGCGGGCAGGGCGAGCCCGAAGTAACTGGCCGGGTGGTCAACACAATCCTGGCAGAGATGGATGGCCTTGAAGAGCTGCAATCTGTGATCGTTGTCGGCGCAACCAATCGCCCCGGTCTGGTCGATCCCGCCTTGTTGCGCCCGGGGCGGTTCGATGAGCTGGTCTATGTGGGCACACCAGACGAGCCGGGCAGATTGCATATTCTGGAAATCCACACCAAAGGCATGCCGCTAGCCAAGAATGTCGATCTTTCCAAGATTGCTGCCCAAACTGAGCGATTCACAGGCGCTGATCTGGAAGATGTCGTTCGCCGCGCAGGCCTCAATGCATTGCGCCGGGTGGGAAGCGAAGTGGAAGAAGTCGCGAATGTCGACTTTGACGAAGCGCTGAAGGACTCACGTGCAACCGTCACGCCGCGCATGGAAGCCGAATATCGCAAGATGAGCGGTCAGCTCAAGAAGCGTGCGCAGGAAGTTCAGCAAATCGGCTTTGTGCACGAGGGGATGCTTGAATCGACGCGGGCCGCAAAGCATGGCAGTTCGCCCGAAGAGAGCGGGATCGAATAGGAACCCTTGTGTTTAAGGCTCGCCTGCCTTCGGGTGGCCGTTGGGCACTTCGAGCCGGTGGCGGATCAGCGCATCGGGCTGATTCTCGCGCAGCCATTTGAGCATGTGTTCGCGCAAAGCGCAGCGCAACTTCCAGAGATCGCCAATGGTACCTGAGCTGACGGCAAGGCGCAGTTCGATGCTTTCAGGATAGGCCTCGGTCATCAACAATTCGCAGGTGCGCTGATCCCAGAGCTCATGATTCTGAACGAAGCTTTCGAATTCCGCGCGGATAGGATCAATATCTGCGATCGGATCCAGATGCAGCATGACAGGACCGGAAAGCTTTTCATTCTCGCGCGACCAGTTTTCAAAACTTGCGTCGAGGAAGCGCGACGTGGGCACAATGATCACCCGTTCGTCCCATGTGCGGACAGTGATGAAGCTCATCCTGACCTCTTCGACGCGCCCTACTTCACCGTCGACTTTGACAAGATCGCCGAGCCGCAGCGGCTCGGTCAATGCGATCTGAAGGCCTGCGATCAGTGACTTGAGCGCGGGTTGAGCTGCTGCACCGATAGCCAGAGCAGCGAGGCCTGCAGAAGCCAGCATTGTCGTGCCGATTGTTCGCACCGATGGGATAGTAAACAGCATCAGGCCAACGGTAATGACGATTATCCCGAATGTCAGAACGCGCGAAAGCACAGCCAGGCGGGTCCGCCGGCTGCGCATTGCAACAGGATCATCGCTGATCTCGATTCGCGCTTCGATCGCGGCGGTGAAGCCTTTCACTGCATTATAGGCAATCCAGCCGAGCAGAGCCGGTCGCAGGAACTGAGCCAGCGGTTCCCACAGCAATCCCAGCGACGCATCATATTGCGCCGCAAGGGTGACGGCGATGGCGATAAAGGACCATTTGATCGGCGCACGGATGCGGCCGACAATCTCGTCATCGACATTTGTCTCCGAAACGCGAGTTACGCGGCTGATAACGTGGAAGACGGCACGGTAGATCAGGTAGGCGATGACGACTGCCACTGCGATGACCAGCGAAGACAAGGCTACATCGTAAGCCAGGACATTCCAGTCGATGTTCCAGTTGGATGGCATCAGATCGTCAAACATTGCGAGTAATCTACGAGCAGTGCAGGCATACAGCAACACCTGCCGGAAATGGCTCAGTTGCGCGGATCAATGTGCCGCATCCCAGCTGATCCCGGTTCCGATCTCGATGCCCAGCGGCACATCCAGTTTTACGGCAGGCCCTGCGGCTTCGGCCATGACCCGTTCGATAATGGGTGAGGCCGCAGCAACGTCGCCTTCGGGAAGTTCAAACACCAGCTCATCATGCACTTGCAAGAGCATGCGTATGTGACCGAGATCGGCGTCTTCCAGTGCCGGCATCATGCGGACCATGGCACGCTTGATGATATCCGCGCTAGTCCCTTGAATCGGGGCATTGATCGCGGCGCGCTCGCTACCCTGGCGTTCTGCGCCG
>JABDKI010000076.1 GCA_013002295.1 Altererythrobacter sp. | reverse complement strand
GCTTGAGTCAAACTGATCCATGGATGGCTGAAATGTCGGGTTCGGGCGCTACGTGCTTCGCTCTCTATGACAGCATCGAACACCGTGACCGTGCATCGCGTGTCTTGGCCGATCTCCAGCCGCAGTGGTGGCAAATGGAAGGTCTACTGAGGTAGAAACGGCAATGATGATCGATGACTTACCCTATCGCCAGATTGGCGTACCGGCACCGGGCGGAATAGTGTGCGTTGCCGATCACGCATCCAATTTCGTGCCCAAGGATATTGAGCTGGGCATTGCGCCAGAATTGCTCGAGCAGCATATCGCGGTCGATATCGGTGTCGAAGGCATTGCTGGCCGCATGGCGCGGCGTCATGGCATCCCTGCGCACTTGGCTACGGTAAGCCGTCTCGTGTGTGACCTTCACCGCGAAGAAGACCACAAGAATGTAGTGCCTTACGAGAGTGACGGGCACTTGATCCCGGGCAATATTGGCGCTGATATTGAAGGCAGGTTGAAGCGTTTCCATCGGCCATATCACGCCGCACTAGCCAAATGGCTTGATGCGGCGCAGCCCGAACTGATTATCTCGCTCCATTCCTTCACCCCTTCGCTCGCGACAAGCGATGAAGAGCGCCCATGGGAAGTCGCTTTGCTCTACAATACGGATGATCGTGCCGCACGCCATGCGATCCGCTTGTTCGCAGAGCAGCGACTGACTGTCGGCGACAACCAGCCTTACTCTGGCAAGGAACTGAATGCGACGATGAACCGCCATGCAGAAGCGCATGGTCGCGCATATATCGCTTTGGAAATCCGTCAAGACCTGGTTGCAACCCGCGCAGAGCAATCGCGCTGGGCTGCGATGATCACAGATGTCGCAAACAGGGTTGCGCTAGCGCTGGAGTGAAGGCACTGCCTGTTTCGCAAGCTGAGTGAAACAGGAAAGAAAATGTCTGATAAGCGCTTCGACAAGTCGAAACTGCCAAGCCGTCACGTTTCGGTTGGTCCGGAACGGGCTCCGCACCGCTCATACTACTACGCGATGGGGCTGACTGAGGAAGAAATCGCACGCCCCTTTGTCGCGGTGGCATCTGCGGGCAACGACTCCGCGCCGTGTAACACGACCCTGGATGCGCAGGCTGACATTTGTCGCCAAGGCGTAGAGCAAGGCGGAGGCATGCCGCGCCGTTTCAACACCATCACGGTGACGGATGGTATTGCGATGGGCCACCAGGGAATGAAAAGCTCGCTCGTTAGCCGCGAGGTCATTGCAGATTCGGTCGAATTGTCCGTGCGAGGGCATTGTTATGACGCGCTGGTCGGCTTTGCCGGGTGCGATAAGAGCCTTCCGGGCATGATGATGGCGATGCTGCGCCTCAATGTCCCATCGATTTTCGTCTACGGCGGTTCGATCCTGCCCGGCGTGTTCCACGGCAAGGATGTAACCGTTAAAGACGTGTTCGAAGCCGTAGGCCAGCACGCAGCGGGCAATTGCCCGCTGCAAGAGCTGATTGCGCTCGAAAAAGTTGCATGTCCGGGACATGGAGCCTGTGGCGGACAGTTTACGGCCAACACCATGGCATGTGTCGGCGAAGCGATCGGTTTGTCTCTTCCGAACAGCAACATGGCGCCTGCGCCTTATAAATCGCGTGAGGAAGTGGCGGTTGCGGCGGGTGAGCAAGTGATGGAATTGCTCGCGCGCAATTTGCGTCCGCGCGATATCTGCACTCGTGCGGCATTCGAGAATGCTGCGCGCGTTGTCGCTGCGACTGGCGGATCTACCAATGCCGCGTTGCATTTGCCTGCAATGGCGAGCGAAGCGGGGATCGAATTTGACCTGTTCGATGTGGCCGAGATCTTCAAATCGACACCCTACATTGCCGATTTGCAGCCTGGTGGGCGTTATGTCGCCAAGGACATGCACGATGCTGGCGGCGTCTACATGGTCATGAAGACACTGATGGATGGCGGATTCATCGACCCTGAACCAATGACTGTTTCGGGCAAGACCATCGGCGAGAATATCGAGGAGATTACCTGGAATCCTGACCAAAAGGTGATTTACCCTGTTTCCAATCCGATCACGCCTACAGGCGGGGTTGTTGGCCTGAGGGGAAGTATGGCCCCTGATGGAGCAATTGTGAAGGTTGCCGGTATGGAGCGGCTGCAATTCTCAGGACCAGCACAATGCTTTGATTGCGAGGAAGACGCTTTTGCTGCGGTCGAGAACCGTGAAATCCGTGAAGGAAGCGTGATCCTGATCCGATACGAAGGGCCAAAGGGCGGCCCGGGCATGCGGGAAATGCTCGCGACCACAGCGGCACTTTACGGGCAGGGGATGGGCGAAAGCGTTGCGCTGATCACGGACGGTCGTTTTTCTGGCGCTACACGCGGATTCTGCATCGGACATGTTGGGCCAGAAGCGGCCGACGGCGGACCCATTGCATTGGTGGAAGATGGAGACGTGATCAGCATTGATGCCGAGGCGGGCACCATAGAGCTCGAGGTCGATGCAGTGGTTCTCGATAAGCGGCGCAAGGCTTGGCAGCCGCGCACCAATGACTATCAGTCCGGCGCCCTATGGCGGTATGCACAGAACGTGGGCCCGGCGGTGAAAGGCGCGCTGACACATCCCGGCGCCAAATCCGAACGCCACGTTTTCGCAGATATCTGATAGGGATGCGCGGATGAGCGCAAATCAAATCCTTACAGTCGCGCAAATGCAGGCCGCCGAGCAGGCGCTGATTGATGCTGGCACCAGCGTAGATGAACTGATGCAGATTGCCGGTAGAGGTGCAGCCGAATGGGTCTGGCGGGTTGCTGGTGAACGATCTGTCACTGTATTATGCGGTCCTGGCAATAATGGCGGTGACGGCTATGTCATTGCTGAAAGTTTGCGGCAGCGCGGACTGGCGGTCTGCGTCGTCGCGCCAATTGCTCCGAAGACCGATGCGGCGAAGAACGCGCGGCGCGATTACAAGGGCGTGTGCCTAAATTCCGGCAAGGAAGCAAAGGGGCAGGTGCTAGTCGACTGCTTGTTTGGCTCAGGCCTTGCGCGGCCTTTGAGCGCCGAACATATGTTGATGCTGCGGGATTTGGCAGAGCGGCATTCGATCCGGATAGCCGTAGATTTGCCCTCTGGCATCGAGAGCAACAGCGGCGCGTTGCTCAATGAGCGCTTGCCCGATTATCGCCTGACCATTGCGCTCGGTGCGTGGAAATTCGCTCACTTTCGATTGCCTGCGCGAGAGAAGATAGGTGATCTGAGGCTTGTCCCAATCGGCGTGGATGCGGTGAAAAGCGCCGCGCACCTCATCAACAAGCCGAGTATCGCTGCGCCTGCGAGCGACGCACACAAATACACGCGCGGACTTTGCGCGGTGGTGGGCGGTGCAATGCCAGGGGCTAGCTTGTTGGCAAGCCAAGCGGCGATGCGCGCGGGCGCTGGCTATGTGAAGTTGTTTGCGCACCATGCACCGAACGCAGCCCCCGCAGGATTGGTGGTGGATCAGACTCCAATTGAGGAAGCTCTCGCAGACGAACGAATTGCGACCTTACTGATTGGTCCAGGACTTGGCCGCGATCGGGAGGCCGACGAACGCTTGCGCGCCGTTCTGGCCACTAAGAAGCCAACCGTGCTCGATGCAGATGCTCTGGTTCTACTGAAGCGTGACATGCTGCAAGAGGGGGCGGCCTATCTCGCAACACCGCACGACGGTGAGCTTGAGGCGCTGTGCCGTAGCTTTGCCGTGGTTGCACCCGACAGGCAGTCGCGTGTGCTCGCGCTCGCTAGTGCCAGCGGCATTGTGATTCTGGCCAAGGGCCCCGATACGCTGATTGCCGCGCCTGATGGCCGCCTGGCCATTGGTTCTCCTGCGTCTAGCTGGCTGTCCGTTGCGGGTACCGGAGACGTGCTGGCAGGAATTGCCGCTAGCCGTATGTCATCTGGTCGCGATCCGTTCGATGCCGCGTGCGAAGCGGTGTGGTTACACGGCGAAGCTGAGCGGCAATGCGGGACAGCTTTTACAGCAGATGATCTTGCGCTGTCGGTTTCCGGCGCTATCGCCGCCACTCAATGAGCGAAACTTCCCAAATCATTCGGATCGCAGCGCGCGGCGATGGCGTGACCGCAGATGGACAGCACGTCGCGCAGGGTGTGCCGGGGGATATCTTGCATGCCGGCGGATCGTTAGAGCACGGTCCGCATCATATCGCGCCGCCATGCGTGCATTTCGGGCATTGTGGCGGATGCCAACTGCAGCACGCAGATGAGGATGCGATACGGCAATTCGTTACAGAGCGCGTGACCTTTCAAGCGGAAAAGCACGGTTTCTCTATAGGCGACCTGCTTCCCACACACCTTTCGCCGCCCAAGACGCGGCGCCGCGCAACCTTGCATGCCCTGCGAACAGCAAGAGGTGCTGCGCTGGGCTTTCGCGAAGCCAGTTCGCACAAGATCGTTGATCTGAAGGAATGCCATATCCTGCGCGCTGAACTTTCTGAGCTACTGCCCGCGCTTCGGCAATTTGTAGCGCAGCACGGGGGTAAACGCCCGGTTGATATCGAACTGACACTGGCGGATCAGGGTGTCGATTGCAGTATCAAGCATCTGGAGCTGGAAGGCTTGGAGGCTACTGAGGCCGCGTTGGAATTCGCGCAGTCGAATGGTTTGGCCCGGCTGACTCTGGATCAGGGCTATGGCCCGGAGACGCAATGGGAGCCGCAGCCGGTCACCATCACGCTATCGGGCCGACGCGTCGGGATGCCGTCGGGCGGCTTTCTTCAGGCGACGCAAGACGGCGAGGACACTTTGGCCGCTGACGCGAAGGCATGGATTGGTGATGCACTGAGTGTAGCGGACCTGTTTTCAGGCCTTGGGACCTTTGCTTTTGCGCTGGCAAACCCTGCAAAGGTGTTGGCTGCTGAAGCTTCACGGGACGCACATCTCGCGTTCAAGGCGGCAAGCGCTGGGCTGCCCATGGTGGTCATGCATCGCGATCTGTTCCGAAATCCGTTGCAGCCCGATGAGCTGAACCGTTTTGAAGCAGTGTTGCTTGATCCGCCGCGAGCGGGCGCCAAGGAACAAATCGGACAGATCGCGGCCAGCAGCGTCAACCGCGTGGTCTATATCAGTTGCAATCCCGTCAGCTGGGCACGTGATTGTACCAAGCTGGTTGAAGCAGGGTTCAAACTGGAAAAACTGCGCCCCGTGGGTCAGTTCCGTTGGTCAACGCATGTTGAACTGGCGAGTTACTGGATGCGGGGTGAACAGGACTGATCAGCCTTCTATCAGTTTCATTTCGACAAAGGCGAGCAGTCCGCCGTACGTCTCAAGCATCTCTGCATCAACGTCATCATCTTCGATCAGCATGTCGAAGCGGTCTTCGATCTCGGTAAACAGGCCCGCCACAGCCATCGAGTCGAGCTCGGGCAGGTGGCCGAACAGGCCCGTTTCGTTGTCGAACTCATCGACTTCATCGGCTTCAAGGCCAAGCACATCGATCAAAATGATCTTCAGATCGCGATCAATCGCCGAACGGCTCGGCGGAAGGCCACGCTTGCCGGCATGTCCGTCAGTCTTGCTTTCACCTGTCACTGGTGAAGTTCCCCTACAACGAAAAGGCCGCTCGCCTTAGCCGCGCGTTGCAGCAGGCGCAAGTGACTGGTGGATGGGGCGATTATCCGATTGACGCTGTGGCCGTGTGCGGGTTTGGTGTGCAGCGATGACAGTTAAGCTTGATCCTATGCCTTTGCCCCTCGACCATCTGACCGAGATGGGTGCGGATGCCGATACTGCTCTGATCCTAAAGAAGGAAACGCTGACGCATGCTGACTTGCGCGGGAGAGTGGGGCGGATGGCCGGATGGCTTGCGCACCATGTGCCAGAGAAAGGCGCCCGCGTTGCAACATGGGCAACCAAGGGCGAATTGACCTGTTTGATGCCGCTCGCCGCTGCGCGCGCGGGGCTGGTGCATGTTCCGATCAATCCGCTGCTCAAGCATGCGCAAGCAGCGCACATCTTGCGCGATAGCGGCGCGGTTATGCTGATCGGGACGCAGGCTAGATTGAAGTCCTTAGATGTAGGCGATGTGCCCCAACACTGTCGCCTGATCAATGAACAAGACGCGCTTGATGCAGCTATGGCATTCGGCGGACATTTGCCGCCTTCTGATGCCGATCCGGATGATCTGACGGCGATCCTGTATACCAGTGGTTCGACCGGTAGATCTAAGGGCGTGATGCTCAGCCATGCAAACCTGTGGCTAGGTGCGGTTAGCGTTGCGCACTATCTTGGAATGGCGTCTGACGATGTCACACTTGCTGTGCTCCCGCTGTCGTTCGACTATGGCCAGAATCAGCTGCTCAGCACCTGGTACGCGGGCGGAGCAGTTGCACCGCTCGATTATCTGTTCCCGAAAGATGTGATGAAGGCTTGCGCGAAACATCAGGTGACAACGCTAGCGGCGGTTCCGCCTCTGTGGGTTCAATTGACCGAGCTTGAATGGAGTGAACAGTCGGTCACCCCCATGCGGCGCCTGACAAACAGCGGCGGCGCGCTGACTACAGATTTGGTCCGCGAATTGCGCGGAATCTTTCCCGATGCTCGGCTGTTCCCGATGTACGGGCTGACAGAAGCGTTCCGCTCGACTTTTCTCGATCCTGACCTCGTCGATGCCCACCCAACCTCGATTGGGAAAGCCATCCCCTTTGCTGAAATTCTCGTTATCAATGACGCTTGCGAGCTTGCTGCTCCGGATGAAGAAGGCGAGCTCGTCCACTGCGGTCCGCTGGTGGCGCAAGGATACTGGCAGGATGCCGAACGCACGGCTGAGCGTTTCAAACCCGCGCCAGAATTGTCAGAGCACGGCGGAACAGCGGTTTGGTCAGGTGATCGTGTGAAGCGCGATGCGCAGGACTTGCTCTATTTTGTCGGCCGCCGCGACGCGATGATAAAGAGCCAGGGAAACCGCATTAGCCCACAGGAAGTGGAGGAGGCCGCGCTCGCAACGGGCCTGGTCGCAGAGGCGGTCGCTTTGGGAATTGCCGATGAACGGCTAGGGCAGTCGGTGCATTTGGTCGTTCGCGCTGAGCCCGGGGCGGTCGATGCCGAAAAACAATTGCCAAAACAGCTGGCAAAGGAGTTGCCCAATTTCATGCAGCCGCAAGTCATCCATTGGCGCGAAGCGATGCCGCTCAATCCCAACGGCAAGATTGACCGCTCCACCTTGAAGCGGGAGCTTTCGGCATGAAACCCAAACCGATGGGGCCAATTCCTTCGGGCTACGCGGCGATCGATGGCGAACTGGCGATTGGCGGAAGGACAGCGAGCGAACTGGTAGAGATAGCCGGGCGCACACCCTGCTTTGTCTATTCTAAGGTACATCTCGATCAGCGCGTTTCTGATCTGCGCTCTGCTATGCCCGAACGTTTGGGCATAAATTATGCGGTAAAGGCCAATCCGTTCGCGCCAGTTATCGAACATATGGCGGGGCTTGTAGACGGATTCGATATCGCGTCTGCTGGCGAGCTTGAGATGGTCAAGGCTGCCGGTATCGATCCTGCGCGGGTCAGTTTTGCAGGGCCGGGCAAGCGCGACGAGGAACTGGAAGCAGCGATTTCTGCCGGTGTTACACTCAATTGCGAGAGCGAAGGAGAAGCGCACCGCGCGTTGGGCATTGCTGAGCGAATTGGCAAGGCGCCGCGGATCGCAATCCGGGTCAATCCCGATTTCGAGCTCAAAGGCTCAGGCATGAAGATGGGGGGAGGGGCCAAACCGTTCGGCGTCGATGCCGACCGTGTACCGGCATTGGCGCGTGAAGTGATTTCCGCTGGCGCTGAGTGGCGCGGGTTACATATCTTCACTGGAAGCCAGGCGCTCAACCCTGAAGCCCTCATCGAAGCGCAGTCGAATGTGCTGAACTGCGCAGCCCGGCTCGCGAGTGACATCGGAGCACCGCTGCATAAGCTCAACATGGGCGGCGGGTTCGGCATTCCCTACTTCTCTGGCGATGCGCCGCTCGATATTACTGCGATTGGCGGGGCGCTTGGTGAACGCTTCGAAGCACTGCCAGATAGCCTGGCGGCAACCGACCTATGCATCGAGCTGGGTCGCTATCTGGTGGGTGAAGCCGGTGTTTACCTGACACGGATCGTTGATCGCAAGGAAAGCCACGGCGTGACGTACCTGATCACTGACGGTGGCTTGCATCACCAGCTGGCAGCATCGGGCAATTTCGGCACTGTGGTTCGCCGGAACTACCCCGTTGCGATTGCAACGCGTTTTGGCACTTCACCGGAAGAAGTGGCAAATGTGGTGGGGTGCCTGTGCACCCCGCTGGATCGATTGGCCGACAATGCGTACCTGCCGATTGCGGATGTTGGAGAATTGGTCGCGGTATTTTGTGCCGGCGCATATGGCGCAAGTGCATCTCCCGCCAACTTTCTAGGTCAAGGTCCTGCGGCTGAAATACTGGTTTGAGCCTAACCGATTATTCACCAAATGCGCTTAGCCACCTGGATAACAGGAGCTTGAATAATGTCGGATGTTCACCAGGAAGCGCAGATAGAGACGGCACTTGCAGAGATTAAGCAGCAACTTGGCGCGCGCGATGATCGAATTGCCGAACTCGAAAAACGCTTGGAAGATCAGGAGTTTTCAGTCCGAAGCGTGCTCGACATGCTGATCGATTGGTTGGAGACCGACACCAATCCTGCGCCTGAATCGGATCAAGAGGCGGCTTGACCGGGAAAATCGCCCAAACCCACATTTTCTCAAAGTTTTGTGGCTAGTGTTGCCGATAAAGCGCAAGTCGAAGTGCTAGTACCCCGCCAACCCGCAGAATTCTGCCATTCCCGGAGTCTCATCAGCCCCTCCCACACCCTTTCCACTGGCCCGAAATGGGACTTCGATGCTTAACAGGTGGTAAATTTGCGTTTGCAAAGCAAGATCACTCTCGCTTAGATTCGCAAAACGAAGAGAGAAAAACTTGATCTGTTTCTATCGGGTTTAAGTATTCCTTATGTCTTCGACAAAACTGGGACGCGCAATTATGGATAGTGGGATCTCGCAGGCGATACCATTGACAAGTGACGAAGAGCTGCTGGCGGAAAGTGCCGTGCACTCTGCGATACCTGAAGACTTGTTCAAACTGAGCGAGCTCGACGTTCTCTATGAAGCTCGAAACGCGGCGCTTTGGACATTCATGAATCCAGAGGGGCGGCCCAGTTTTACGCCGCCAATGCTGCATGATTTTGAACGCTGGCAGGAGCTTATTCCGACCGCGTTCGGCGAGGAAAAGATCCCGCTCCGATATCTGATTTTGGGCAGCCGGGCCCGGGATGTCTTTTGCTTCGGTGGCGATCTTGCACTTTTCGAACAGTTGATCCGCAACCGTGATCGTGAGGGCCTTGTCAATTACGGGCATCGCTGCTGCGCAATTCTTGATCGCAATATTCGAAGCTTGGACATTCCCATGCTTACGATCGGTTTGGTACAGGGCGCGGCACTGGGCGGCGGTTTCGAAGCGCTGCTCTCGTTTGATTTCATTGTCGCTGAGCGTACCGCCACATTCGGCCTGCCGGAGATCATGTTCGGTCTGTTCCCAGGTATGGGCGCGCACGCCCTGCTTTATCGCAAGCTAGGCAGCGCGCGGGCGGAACAGATCATCCTTTCGAACGAAACTTACACCGCCGAGCAGATGTATGAGCTTGGCTTAGTGCACGAGCTGGCTGAACCGGGTGATGGCATCAATGCCTGCAAGCAATTCATCAAGAAGTCCGAACGGCGGCATTCAGGTTTGGTCGGTGCGCGCCGGGCAATGAAGCATTCATGGAATCTGAAGCTCAGCGAGCTTAACACAATTACGGAAATGTGGGCTGATACCGCGCTCGAATTGGGTGAGAAGGATCTGAAGGTGATGAACCGCTTGGTTGCCGCGCAGGGGCGCTTGGTTGAACGTATCGCGGCAGCTTAACTGGCAACGCTGCTTTCTTCGCCATGGCCGAGTGCCATGTATTCATCG
>JABDKI010000197.1 GCA_013002295.1 Altererythrobacter sp. | reverse complement strand
TCCTGCTGATCATCCCGATTGGCGGGGCGGACATGCCGGTCGTGGTTTCCATGCTCAACAGCTATTCGGGCTGGGCTGCTGCGGCGATGGGCTTCACGCTGGGCAACACCGCGATGATCATCACCGGCGCGCTGGTCGGCTCTTCGGGCGCGATCCTCAGCTATATCATGTGCCGCGCGATGAATCGCAGCTTCATCTCCGTGATCGCGGGTGGCTTTGGTGCGGATGACAGCTCTGGCGGCGGCGAGGCGCGCGAAGCACGACCGTATAAACAGGGCAGCGCAGATGACGCCGCCTTCATGCTTGAACAGGCAGAGAAGGTCATCATCATTCCCGGTTACGGCATGGCGGTGGCGCAGGCACAACACGCGCTGCGCGAAATGTGCGACATGCTCGAAGAAAAGGGCGTGGAAGTGAAGTTCGCGATCCACCCCGTGGCGGGCCGTATGCCGGGGCACATGAATGTGCTGCTGGCTGAAGCCAGCGTCGACTATGACAAAGTGTTCGAGCTGGAAGACATCAACAGCGAATTTGCGCAAGCGGATGTCGCCTTCATCATCGGCGCTAACGATGTGGTGAACCCGGCTGCGAAGACGGACAAGAGCAGCCCGATCTATGGCATGCCGGTGTTCGACGTGGAGAAGGCCAAGCAAGTCTTCTTCATCAAGCGTTCGATGGGCGGCGTAGGTTACGCCGGCGTCGACAATGACGTATTCTATATGAATCAAACTGTCATGTTGCTGTCCGACGCGAAGAAGATGGTCGAAGAGATCGTCAAGGCACTCGATTAAGGCGAGCACGCAATGCGGAAACTGCTTGTCCTGGTCGTCTTGATCGCTGTCGGCGTTGGCACAGCCTATTATTTCGGTGCATTCGACCGGGTGACGGAGAGCCGCGTCGAGCGCGCTTTAGCCAATGCCGGCGTCAGTCCGGAAATGGCTGAATGCATGGCACCCAAGATGGTCGATCGCCTTAATCTGATTCAATTGCGCAAGTTGGAGGGGTTGCGGGCCGAAGAAGGCGAGTATGCGGTGCCAATTAGCGGCCGCGAAGCGCTCGTGCGGCTCGAACGCGTCGATGACCCCGAAGCGCTTGAAGTGCTCGTCCGTGCAGGCGGCAGCTGCGCCTTTGAGACCCTTCTGAGCTAAGTTTCTTCGGGTCCTTCGTCCTTCTCGAGATATCTCTGGTTGCGGATCTTGGCGCTTGCGCTGTTTGCCCAAGGGATGAAGATTGCCGCTAAGAAGAATTGGCAGGCGAGCCAACCAAGGACGGCAAGCCCGAACGAAAATTCGTCCAGGGCGAAACTGCCGTCTGGTGCCAGGTTGATCAAAAGAAAAGTCACTGGCATCAAAGCGAAGGGCAGCACGGCATAACCCAAAATCGCTTGCTGGGAAGGCGTTGCATATCTGGGTATTCCATCTGCCGCGATGGGCTGGTCGTCGTCGCCGGTCGACCAGTATTTGAAGCTGGAAATCGCATTGCCATTCGGCAGAATCTTGGGGCGAAAAATCACGCGAAAGGTTAGCCGCCCGATCGCTGGCAGGAAATCCGACAAACTAGCCAATTTGCAAACCGATGCTGATTGTACCGTTACCCTTTGCTAAGCTGTGACCTTGCTGGCGAGACTTTCAAACGTGTCTGGCAGGCGATTGTTAACAAGGTCAAAAGTGTAGATGCGACGTTTGGTCGCATTTACCTCCCGATAATACTGCGCCCTCAATGGCTGGCAAGTGGCCCAAGCAATTCCCGGCGCTTGCTATTTTGCTGACTTTGCTGGCAAACTGGAACGATAGCGGTGGAGAATGGGCGATGAAGTGGGTCTTACGAATTCTGGGCGTGCTGATCGCGCTGTTGGTTATCGCTTTCGTGTTTTTCCGCACCCCGGACACCGATGCGGCGGAGATGCGCGTCAAATATGGCAGTGAGCCGTCGCAGTTTGTCGAGCTATCCAACGGCATGATCGTGCATCTGCGCGATGAAGGCCCGCGCGATGGCTTGCCGGTGATCTTGCTCCACGGCTCCAACGCGGATCTTCACACCTGGCAGCTCTGGGCAGAGGCGCTGCGCAATGAGTATCGCGTAATCCGGTTTGACCAGCGTGGCCATGGGCTGACAGGGTCAGCGGTGGACGACGACTATACGCTTGATGGTTTCACATCTGACGTTGGGCTAGTTGCTGATGCGCTGGGCCTGGAGCAATTTGTGCTCGGTGGGAACTCGATGGGCGGATGGATTTCGGCTGGGTATTCGCTTGAGAACGAAGATCGGCTGGCGGGTCTTATGCTGGTCGATTCCAGCGGTGCACCGGTCAAACGCGAAGGATCGACCCCGATTGGTTTTCGTATTGCTCAAACACCTGTGCTTCGCGACCTGGCCAAGTATTTCATGCCCCGTTCGATCTTCGAAAATAGCTTGAAGCAATCAGTATCCAATCAAGAGATTGTGACCGAGGCTGAGGTTGACCGCTATTGGGAAATGGCCCGCTATCCCGGCAATCGCGATGCGACCATGAAACGCTTCCGGACGCCGCGCGTCACATACAATGCGGAGCAAGTTGCGGGGCTGGACCTGCCAGTTCTGGTGATGTGGGGTGAGGAAGATGCGTTAACCGCGGTGACAGGCGCTCACTGGTATTCCGAACATCTGCCCAGCGATACGCTGGTTATCTACGAAGGTGTAGGGCACCTGCCGCAGCAAGAGCATGCCGAACAAAGTGCAGCGGACGTTCTGACATGGCTCGGGACGTTGTCTGGGAGCGTGCTGGAAGAGGGTGGTGTCGAAGAGCCTGTCGGATAGGATTGGGGGCGCATTACATGCGTAAGCTTGGATTGATCGGGGGGATGAGCTGGCTCTCGACCCGTACGTATTACGAAGAGATCAATCGTCTGGTGCAGCGCAAGCTGGGCAGGCATGCCAGTGCGCCAATGGCTATCGAAAGCTTGGACTTTCGTCAGCTCAACAACCTTGCCAGTGATGAGGATTGGGCGCGAGCGGCCACGCATGTGGTTGAAGCTGCCAAACGGCTTGAAGAGAGCGGAGCCGAGCGCATCCTGATAACTGCCAATGTCATGCACCGAGTATACGACCAGATTGTGGAAGCGGTCGAAACGCCGGTACTGCACATTGCCGATTGCACGGCGCACAAAATGCAAGATGGTGGCGTGGGCAAGGCCCTGCTGCTGGGTATGCGATCTGCTGTGACGGAAGGTTATCTGCGCGACCGGATCGAGCAACGTGGGATTGAACTGCTCCCGATGAATGCGGCTGATATTGAAGAAGTGCACCGTCTGATCGTTGAAGAGCTGAAACTGGGTAAGGCTAGCCGCAATGCCGAGCGTGCGCTCAAGACGATCATCACCGTTAGCGAGCAGGCTGGCGCCAAAGCGGTCATCCTGGCTTGTACTGAGCTGGAGATGGTGGTCGATGTCGATGCAAACGTCCTGCCCATCTATGACACCGCTCGGATCCATTGCCAGGTTGCCGCTGAGTGGGCGATGGCAGATGAAGAAACAGCCTAGAGCCATCGGTTGACCGCAAAGGTCGGGCATATCGCGCGATGTTGCCCGATTGTTCCCGTTGTCGGAGCAGCAGGGTTAACTTAGTCGCTGCGGACAATGAGAGCGCCATACGCAGCCAATCCTGAAACGAGCCGGGGTCGCGAGTTTCCGCAAGAGCGCGCTGGTGCGCGTGGGCCGCGCAGCGAATTCCAACGTGACCGTGACCGGATCATCCATTCGATGAGCTTCCGGCGGCTCCGTTCGAAAACGCAGGTGTTCATTTCGCCAGAGGGCGATCACTACCGCACGCGCATGACGCACAGTCTGGAGGTCGCGCAGATCGGACGCGTAATCGCGCGCTCGCTTGGGCTGGATGAGGACCTGACCGAAGCGCTGTGTCTTGCCCATGATCTGGGTCATCCACCGTTTGGCCATGCGGGCGAAGATGCCTTGTGCGAAGCGATGCAAGCGCATGGTGGGTTTGACCACAATGCGCAGGCTCTACGCACGATTATGCGGATCGAAAGCCCCTATCCAGGGCATGATGGGCTCAATCTCACGTGGGATTTGCTGGAGGGTTTAGCCAAGCACAACGGGCCGGTGGCCGAGCCGAACTGGGCGCTGGCAGAGCTTCATTCCGCGTTTCCTATGGACCTGCACCGCTGGCCTTCGCTCGAAGCTCAAGTGGCTGCGGTGGCGGACGATATCGCTTATGACAATCATGACATCGATGACGGTTTGCGTGCCGGGTTTCTGACGCTGGATGATTTGCTCGAGCTGGATTTGCTCAAGGATCAATGGCGCAAAGTAGAAAAGCGCCATCCCAATGCGCCGCGTGACCGGTTGCAGCGCGAGCTGGTGCGCGATCAGATCGGGCTGATGGTCAATGATGTGATCACGCATACCAAGGCACAGATCGAAGGTATCGCATCGGTCGAGGACGTGCGCGCAGCTGGCCGCCAGTTGAGTGGTTTCTCGCCAGAATTCGCCGAACAGGAACGCGGCCTTAAGCAGTTCATGTACGAAAAGCTCTATTACCATCCCGAGCAGAAATTGGCAGCAAGCCGCGCACATGATGTGGTCGCAAAGCTGTTCGATGCTTATGCCAATGACGCGAGCCTAATGCCTGAGGAATGGCAAGCGAAGCTGCCAGCGGACAACCCGGAGCGTTCACGCTGCATTGCGGATTTCATCGCCGGGATGAGTGACCGCTTTGCGATTGAACGGTGTGCGGCAATTTACGGAGATCGCCCGGAAGGATTGTCCAATGTCTGAACCTCTTCGGGTAGCGCTAGTGGGTGCAACGGGCCTTGTCGGTCGGCGTGTTATCGAGGAGTGCATCGGCAGAGCTGACGTAAGGTTGGTTGCAATCTCGCGCCGCGAGGTAAAGCTTCCGCAAGGCGCCCGGATGGAGTTGTTCGTTGCCGAGCCGGAGAAATGGGGCGACGTGTTCGAGGCATTGCGTCCGACTGCGTTGATTTCGGCACTCGGTACGACAATCAAAAAAGTCGGCGGCGACGAAGAAGCCTTCCGTGCGGTCGACCAGCACCTCGTGATCAATACGGCGCGCGCTGCGAAAGCGGCTGGTGTGAAGCGTATGGTCGCTGTTAGCTCCATCAACGCCAACGCTCGCGCAAAAAACTTCTACATGCGGGTCAAGGGCGAGACAGAGGCAGAGTTGTCCAAGATCGGCTTCAAGCGTCTGGACCTTCTACAACCGGGTTTGTTGCGCGGTCCAAGAGAGAATGATCCGCGAACCGCCGAAGGTATCGGACAATTGATCGCGCCTTTGATCGATCCATTTCTTGGCGGGAAGTATCGCGATTACCGGTCTATCGATGCACGAGTGGTTGCGCATGCAGCGCTAGGGTTTGCAGGCCGAAAAGCGGCGGGTAGGTTTACACACACGCACGACCAGATTGTGCGATGCGCGCGCGAATGGGCGAAATTGGGAGAGAGTGAATGAGCTGGGACGCAATTTTCGGAGCCGCCAATATGGTTGCGCTCATTGCCTGGGTTGCGCTCGTGCTTCTGCCGCGGTGGCCTGCTTTGCTCAGCGCGCTCCTTTACCTGATCGTGGGCGGATTAAGCCTGACCTATGCGATTGGCCTGATCGGGATCATGACAGGCACTTTTGACGCCGTCGGCGGCGATGGTTCAGCCAATTTCAGCAGCATCGAAGGTGTCCGGGCGGTCTTCGCCAGCGATGGCGGTGTCACAGTCGGCTGGGTCCACTATCTGGCGTTCGATCTGTTCGTTGGTATCTGGATTGCACGCGATGCCGATGCGAAGGACTTCTCGCGCATATTGCAGGCACCGATCCTGTTTTTCACGCTTATGGCCGGCCCGCTTGGCTTGTTCCTGTGGCTTGTAATCCGTGAGGGCAGGGCGCGCGCGCAAGGCCGCTGGAGTTAACCAGCCGAACCGAAGCGCCACAAGGAACAGTTTTACGCCGCGCGGATTTCCCTTAGAGACTGTGTAACAGGATCTTTGGGAGAGACCACAATGGGCCAGAACGCATATCACGCGTTTGTGAATTTTGACGACATTCTGCAGTTCTGGGCGCGGGAACGCCCGGATGATATTGCGCTGGAACAGGACGGTCGCACGACCACCTATCAAGAGCTTGAGGACGGCACCCGGCGCATAATCGCATTGATGGCAGCCAACGGGGTTACCAAGGGTGATCGCGTTGCATGGCTTGGCAAGAACTCCGATCTCTATTGTCAGCTTTATCTCGCTTCTGCGCGCGTAGGTGTTGTGATGGTTCCGGTTGGATGGCGGCTCGCACCGCCAGAGGTCGCCTATATCTTGAAGGACACCGGTGCGAAAATCGTCTTCACCGGCGATGAGTTCGCAGAGACCGCGAGCAAGATCGCGCCTGAATTACCGGCCAATCCAATCGTCATGGGCGAGGCGCAAACCCTCAGCGCAATGGCCGCCACAGAGCCTGGCAAGCACGAGCGGATCGGCGATGACGAGCCCATTCTGCAGCTCTATACCTCGGGGACAACCGGCAATCCCAAGGGCGTGATGCTGTCCAATGCCAACCTTTTGGGTCTGCGCAATCCGGGCAATGAGGAAGGTCTACCTTGGAACTTCTACGAAGGCGGGGAGTGTATGCTGGTCGCCATGCCGTGTTCGCATATTGGCGGCACGGGCCTGGTGAACATCGCCATCGTCAACGGCATTCGCACACTTGTGCAAGCCGAGTTTACCCCTGTGGGTGTACTTGAGGCGATCGAGAATGGCGCGACGCATATGTTCATCGTACCAGCAGCATTGCAGATGGTGGTGCAGCATCCGCGCGCGGCGGACACCGATTTCAGCGCGCTGAAGTATCTTATGTATGGCGCTGCGCCGATGCCGTTGGAGCTCTTGAAAGAGGCTGTGCGGACCATGCCCAATGCCGGCTTCCTTCAAGCCTATGGCATGACCGAGACATCAGGCACGATTTCCATTCTGCCTCCCGCCGATCACACACTTGAAGGCAACGAGCGGATGCGTTCTGCGGGCAAGGCTGTTCCTGGAGCAGAGATTCAGGTGCGCGGCCCCGACAACAAGGAAGTGCCGCTGGGTGAGATCGGCGAGGTTTGCGTCAAGTCACCATCGAACACCGCAGGATACTGGCAGTTGCCCGATGCTACCCGCGAAACGATTGACGCGGATGGCTGGCTGCACACCGGTGACGCGGCGATCATGGACGCAGATGGCTACATCTACATTCAGGACCGCATCAAGGACATGATCATAACTGGCGGAGAGAATGTCTATCCGGCCGAGGTCGAGAATGCGATTTTCGGCCACCCGGCAGTCGCGGAAGTTGCCGTGATCGGCGTGCCTAGCGAACGTTGGGGCGAGGAAGTGAAAGCCTGCGTCGTGTGCAAGCCTGGCCAATCAGTCGAAGAAGGTGACATTATCGCCTATGCGCGCGAACGCGTGGCCGCATTCAAAGCGCCCAAGAGCGTTGATGTGATCCCTGAAATGCCGCGCAATCCATCGGGCAAGATCCTGCGCCGACAGCTGCGCCAGCCCTATTGGGCAGGGCAGGATCGGCAGGTCAGCTAGCAACTGCTTGTGAAGAAGTACGCGCCAGCCACTTTGCGCAACCGCGAGGCGATTGCAGCTGTTCTGGCGAAGGAATTGCCTGCGTCCGGAACTGTGCTCGAAGTGGCGAGTGGCACCGGCGAGCATGCCGTCTATTTCGCGTCGCGATTTCCCGATCTGATTTGGCAACCCAGCGATCCCAACGAGGAAGCTCTCGCATCAATCGAGGCTTGGCGGGACGTTGAAGGGAGCGCTAACCTTCTCCCGCCATTGCAACTCGATGCCTCACGCGATCAGTGGCCGATTGATCAGGCCGGTGCGATCGTGTGCATCAATATGGTGCACATCAGCCCATGGGAAGCGAGCGAAGGTTTGTTTGCTGGCGCCGCACGGCTCCTGAACGGTGCTGCGCGACTGATCCTGTACGGACCCTATATTGAACCGGATGTGGAGACTGCACAGTCCAATCTGGAATTCGACGCGAGTCTCAAATCACGCAATCCGCGATGGGGGCTGCGATCGACAATGGATGTTGACAGGCTTGGGGCACAAACGGGTTTCTTGCGAGCAAATCGCTACCAAATGCCCGCCAACAATCTCATTCTGGTGTATCGCCGGATGGCCGAAGCTTAGGTCTCTTCGTCAACCGCGTCTGCGACCGATTTGAGGTCGTCACCCACGCCGCGCACAGTGTTGCATGCGGCGGTGGCCAAAGTCATTGCTGCCAGCGCAGCTACAATCAGCGTCTTACGCATAGTTTGCGTATCCTTTGTTCGCGGGCGCGCCAAATCGCTACCCGAACGCCAACGGAATAGCAGCAATCACTCGTGACGCAAACCACTTGCGATCTGCGGATCGTCGCTCCGCTGCCACAGCCTATCGATCAGCAACTTTCGGGGCTTAATCGGCTATGATGGCTCAATGGTGAGGGATCGATTTTTTTCGACATTAAGCTGTTGTTCCCGCCATGCGATTAGCAAGCCTGCTCCGACGATCAAAGGTGCGCCGAGCCAAGTTGTTGCCGGGGGTAAACGATCAAACAGTGACCAACCGAGCAGCGCGGCCCAGATCAGTGCTGAGTAATCCATCACGATCACGCTCGACACACTTCCGTATCGAAGGGCACTGGTCAGCAGATATTGCCCCAGCAGGCCGCTTGCGCCCAATGCGATCAGATAGAACCACTGCTCGGCAGACTTGGGCTGCCAGAAAAATGGCAAA
Organism: Altererythrobacter sp.; assembly: GCA_013002295.1. Lineage (GTDB taxonomy): Bacteria > Pseudomonadota > Alphaproteobacteria > Sphingomonadales > Sphingomonadaceae > Erythrobacter. Next base: position 791 of record JABDKI010000197.1, on the reverse strand, counting down.
AGGATCGTCAGAGCTGGCAGCGAAAACAACGCAAAATAGAATACAATCGTCAACGACCCCTCGGTCTTGGTCAGGTCGCGGATATAGATTGAGATAAGCGCGATCATGAACGCGGCGCCCAATGCAACGCTGGCACCGAACACAGGGATCTGACCGCTTCCCGGCTGCGCAATCACCAGGACACCGGCAAAGCCAAGAGTGACTGCGCCCCACCGCCAGATCCCGACTTTTTCGTGCAGAATCAATGCCGATAGGATGACTGCCCAGATTGCTGAAGTGAAGTTGAAACTGGTTGCTTCTGCCAGTGGCAGCAATGTGACTGCACCAAAATTCAGGAACATGCCACCAAGCCCGAGTGCAGCGCGCATCCCATGCTGCCCAAGTCGCTTCGATCGCAGTTGCGACAGTTTCCCGGTGCTCCAGAAGAGCAAGAGGATAATCGGAATCGTTGGCAATTGTCGCCAAAACAATATCTCTGGCAGCGACAGGCCGCTTTCGCTCGCCAGTTTGACCAGTGCGACCATCACTGACAGCGTTGCAGCGGCGGCAAGCCTGATCAGCAAGGCAAACAAGGGGCGCTGGGCAGGGGCTTCGCTGGTCACCGTCCCGCTGTAAGGCGGTTGAAAGGTGACGCAAGCGCGGAAAGCATTGCTCTTCGCCTTCAGTGCCCCCAAATGCGCCCTGTGAAAAATTCAAACCCGTTTCTGTTCGCCAGCGAAGCTGATCAAGTCGCTCTTTTGGGCGGGGTTTTCATTGCCGTGGCGATATTTGCGCTGGTGATGGACCGTCTG
>JABDKI010000020.1 GCA_013002295.1 Altererythrobacter sp. | reverse complement strand
CCCAATCGGAAAACACGCCAAGGCTGTCTTTGGCTGCGAGCGGCGAGGCAATGGCCAGAATGGCCAGAACAGGAGCGAGCGATCTAATCATAGTTGATCGCTATTACCTCCCATTCCTTCATGCCTGTGGGAAGCCTGACTGTTCGTGAATCCCCGATTGATGCGCCGCGCAATGCTTTGGCCATGGGCGAATTCCAGCCGATCCGGCCTTTGCCCGCATCCTGCTCATTATCGCCGACCAGTGTCACGGTTTTGCGATTGTCGTCTTCATCGGCCAGCTCAACGGCTGCACCAAAGAACACCCGCGATTGGTCGGGTTGCTCACGCGGATCGACAACACGCAGCTTTTTCATGCGGCGCGAGAGATGGCTCAGTTCGCGGTCAATCTCGCGCATGCGTTTGCGACCGTAAAGATAATCGCCGTTTTCGCTACGGTCACCATTGCCCGCCGCCCAGCTTACGATCTCGACGATCTCTGGGCGTTCAGTCCCCAGCAGATGATGATACCGCGCTTTCAGAGTCGCCATCCCTGCCGGCGAAATCGGATCACCGATTGGTTTCATCTGTCGCTAGCTACGAAGGAAGTAATCGATGTGCCGCGGACGGCCACCAGGTGCGCGGTTAGGGTGCATATTGTCATATGCCACTGCGTTACCCAGCACACGCATAATGTAATAGCGCGTTTCGAAATTGGCCGGGATCTTTTCGATCCATGTGACATAGTCGATTGCCCCGGTCCGTGGATCGCCGTTCCTTCGCAGCCACTGGTTCACGCGGCCAGGGCCTGCGTTGTAGGCACCTAGCGCAAGCGGGTATGACCCGTCGTAATAGTCCAGCATCCGGCGAAAGTAAGCATCGCCAAGGCGGATGTTGTATTGTGTGTCGTCTGTCAGCCTGGCTGACATGTAATTGACGCCCAATTTGCCCGCCTGCTCACGCGCAGTGCCCGGCATCAGCTGCATCATCCCGCGTGCGCCGGCATGGCTGACGCGGTTCTGATCGAACTCGCTTTCCTGACGCATGATCGCGTGTGCCATGGTCCAGTTTGATGTCGATGGCACGCGTACAGTTGGGTGCGCGAACCTTTCAAATCCTGCCAGGCCATGCTCTGGCGCAGTTGCGCCGGCTACGACAGCGAATTCGTCCATCAAGAGCTCTTGCGACAATTCTGACAACAAGACCATGTCTTCGGGAGTTTCCGCATTGTCAGCCAGCGCTTCAAAGAATGCGCGTTCCGTGCGCCAGTCGCGGCGTGAGGAAGCAAGTGTGCGCAGAGCCTGCGCAAGCGGCTTCGCAAGGAACTCGCGGCGCTTCTCGTCGCTGATTTCAAGCTCGGGGAGCTGCGCGAATTCTGGCACAGGTTTGTTCATCGCGCTCAGGGCAAGCTGGCCATAATATTGGTCGGCATATTGCCCAGCCATTTCGTAGTAGCGTGTTGCTTCGCTGACGTTACCTGCCTGGCGCGCCGCTCTGCCCGCCCAGTAGAACCCTTTGGCCCGTGTCAGCGGTGTCTTGGCCGCTGCGCCATAACGGTAGAACAATGGAGCTGCTGCGGCGCCGTCGCCCAAGTCCCATAGAGCTTCTGTCCCACCGAGCCACATCAGATCAGTGTATTTGTCGCGAAGGCGGAACGAGCCTTCACTAATATCCGTATTCGGTGCGAACAGATCATCAACCGATGCGGCAATCTGGACCGCACGGCGCGCACCAGCGCCCTTTGCAGCAATCAGCATCTCATTGATCATGTCAGACGATTCAAACGGCAATGAAGTCGCTTGTGGGCGACTTGTCAGAATACTGATCGCCCGGTTCATCTGCCGATTTTGACGGTAGTAGCGCACAAGGTTGTACACCGTACCTGGATTGTCGAGCGCCGTTTGCGGAATTGCCATTCCTTCGTCTTGCGGAAGTTTATCCTGCACCAACGCGAGGCGTTTGCCGAACAGGTCACGCTTGTCGAGAGACGTCATCAGCATATGACGCACTGCGCCATTTGCATCGCCTTCCCAAAGCAGCGCCTCCATCCGAGCGTCATTGTCGGCCTGTGTAAATTGCCCGGCAAACAGGCCGAGAAGGTAGGCTTCGGTGGTTTCCTTCATTGGCCCACCCCGCCAGGCAGCGCGCGCAGTTTCGACAGCTTCGGGACGCCGCAGTGTGTTCAAGGCAAGCGCATAGCGCGCGCGTGCTGTATTGGTTAGCGGTGGGTGCGCATCGAAATAGGCGACCAGTTGCTCAGAAGACGCGGCAGTGCTGTCCAGCGCATTCTCAGTGCGAATTTGCAGGCGCGATGCGCGCGGAAAATCTGGATAGGCAAGAAGGAAGCCGGTATAGGCATCAAAGCTCAGGTCATCATTTTCGTTGAGATACTCCCATCGATTAATGACTTGCTGCATGCGGGTTGGCTGCTGCGCTACCATTTGCGCGCGCGCCATGTCCGAAGCGCTGGCGTTTTGCGTTGCTGCAGGCGCCCCCATGGCGAGCCCGGTGCTGCCAAGAAGGACGGTCGCGACGAGATATTTCATGCCGAATTTTCGGCTCGGGGTGTTTTGCATGCTGGACATCCTGCCAGTGCGCTCCTTATCAGGCCGTGAATGGCTTGGAAAAGCCCACGGCGCTAAAATTTCCCCTCAATTGCGCTATGCCATCAAGAAAGGTCTGAAATCAATGTTTTCTGGCTCAATTCCGGCTCTGGTGACACCATTTCGCGGTGGACAATTTGACGAAGGAGCCTTTCGGCGCCTTGTCGATTGGCAAATTGAACATGGCAGTTCAGCATTAGTCCCATGCGGAACAACCGGTGAAGCCTCGACCCTTTCCAATGCGGAGCATCACCGCGTGATCGAGGTTTGCATAGAGCAAGCCGCGGGGCGGGTTCCGATCATTGCAGGCTGCGGTTCAAACGATACGCGCAATGCGCTGTTGCATATGAATTTTTCCAAGAAAGCCGGAGCAGCCGCAGGGCTTTGTGTTGCGCCTTACTACAACCGCCCCAGCCAGCGCGGTCTGATTGCGCATTTCAGCTTTCTGGCGGAAAACAGCGATTTGCCGATCGTTCTTTACAATGTGCCTAGCCGTACCGTGACTGACATCGAAGACGAAACCGTGGTTGAGTTGGTAAAGATGCACCCGGACCGGATCGTCGCGATCAAGGATGCGAGTGGAGACCTATCGCGAGTCGCCGATCACCGTATGGGGATCGGGCGCGAGTTTTGTCAGTTATCGGGTAATGACGAGCTTTGGATGCCGCACTCGGCAGCGGGCGGGAAGGGGTGCATTTCCGTGACAGCCAATGTCGCACCTGCGCTGTGCGCGGAGTTCCATGAAGCAATCGCAGCTAATGAATTGAAGCGCGCACGCGAATTGAACGACAAGCTATTTCCGCTCCACTATGCGATGTTCAGCGATGCCTCACCTGCGCCGGTGAAATACGCGCTCAGCCGCGTCCACGACTGGGTTGAGCCGACCGTCCGCCTGCCTTTGGTCGAGTGTTCAGATGAGGCTAAGCGGCAAGTTGATGAAGCGCTGGAAATCGCCGGGCTGGTCTAGAGCACCTCGTCTTCGTCGAGCAGTACTTCAGCCAGTCCCTCCGGTTCGCTCGCGCGGATCGCTTCTTTAATCGAATCTATCTGTGCGCCGACCCGCTCTGGGTGGGACACTTCTGCGATATGGAACAGCGCGTCTCCCTGATGCACAATCGGCAGCGTCGCGTGTCCAATAATGATTCCGTCGATCGGGCTTGTTACGGCCTCCGGCTCTTCTCCCAGCAGTCCTGCAACAGTTGCCAGCAAGTCCCCTTTGCGTACCGGATCGCCTGAAGTCTTCGCGTTGTGCGCGACACCCCCGCGAGTCGATCGGACCCAGGTCGACTTGTTCGAGCGCGCGGGCACACTAACCCCAGCCAGCCCGTCGTCGGCCTCAATCATCCCTACGTGTGCCAGAACCCTCAATACTCCGGCTACCCCCGTTTCGATTGATAGATTGTCAAACCTCAGCGCTTCGCCAGCCTCCAGCAGAAGCATATCCACGCCTTCTTCCTTGGCTCTGGAGCGCAAGGAGCCTTCGCGCAGCGGGCTCTCGATGATCACCGGCGCACCAAATGCCATCGCCAGCTCGACCAAGCGGGGGTTTCCCTTGTCGATACGGATCTGCGGCAGATTATAGCGGTGTACTGCGGCGGTATGTATGTCGATCCCCAATGATGCGCGTTGAACCACCTCTGAAAAGAAAACCTGAGCCAATTGCGAAGCAAGCGAGCCGCTTGCGTTGCCCGGGAAGGAGCGGTTGAGGTCGCGCCTGTCAGGCAGGTAGCGTGACCGATTGAGGAAACCGAAAATATTCGCGACCGGCACAAGCAAAACGGTTCCGGAAAGCCTGGCTGGATCAATCTGTTGCGCCAGATGCTGGATTACAGCCGTACCTACGATCTCGTCACCATGAACCGCGCCGCTGATGAACACGGTTGGACCAGGCTTCGCGCCATGAAAAACACGAACGGATAGCATCGAGGAATACCCAGTCGCCATCGTGGTGATTGGTATGGAAATGTCAGAGGAGCTTGATGCCGCGACTCGATGCCCGCCAATCCTGAACTCGTTCTGATCTGTTTCGCTCATTACCCGTCGACTCCTCTCTTGCAGCGCTTTCCCGGAAGCCCGCTTCAAAGCAAGTATAATCCGTTGTCTCTCAACCCTTTCGCATTTGCCCACAAATGCCTACATGGGCGTCACCATGGCCCGACCTAAGCCCGAGACTTTCGACAAGCACAATATCGTCGCTGACAATCGTCGCGCGAAGTTTGACTATGCCATCGAGGAAAAGTTCGAGGCTGGGCTTGCGCTACAAGGCACCGAAGTGAAGGCGCTGCGTGCGGGGCAGGCGACAATCGCCGAAAGTTACGCTGAGGTTCGCGATGGTGAGGTATGGCTCATCAATGCGAACATCCCCGAATACAGCCACGGCAATCGCCTCAACCACGAGCCGAGGCGTCCACGTAAGCTGCTTTTGTCGACGCGTGAAATCAACAAGCTGTTCGGTGCGGTCGAACGCAAGGGCATGACGTTGGTGCCGATGTCGATCTACTTCAACAAGACTGGCCGCGCCAAGGTAGAGCTGGCGCTGGGCAAAGGACGGAAGGCGCAAGACAAGCGTGACTACATCAAGGATCGCGATTGGAAACGCGATAAGGCGCGATTGATGCGCGAAAAAGGCTGAGCAGAAAGCTAAGCGCGTTCTGTCGCGAATTCACAATATTGTCAGACAGTTTCTGCTACCCATATCGACTAGGGTAAACGCTTTGCCGAATTACGTGGCTCGCAGCACTTGCGGACACGCGATCAGAAGCGCAAGGCGAACACGGATTCGAAATGGCGACACGTTCAAAAACTTGGTTGGCAGACAAGCTGAAAGCCTACTTCCCAAAGCGGGAAGAACTGGCGCGCAATCGCTATCTGGCTCCCATAGCGCATCGGTTTTTGTCGCCCGAGTTGTGGCGCTTTACCCGCCGCTCTGTACCGCGCGGGGTCGCGCTTGGGCTGTTTGCTGCATTCATCGTTCCGATCGGACAGATCTTCTTGGCTGCATTTCTGGCGCTGCCGGTCAGAGCCAATATGCCGCTTGCGGCCGCAGTCACATTTGTCACTAACCCGTTCACTCTCCCATTCTGGCTGGTGATTGCCAATCGCGTTGGCAATTTTACGCTGGCAGTTGATGCTGCGACGACAGGTGTAGCAACAGAAGGCATGGCAACCGGCCAATTCGCTTGGCTTGCGGAATTCTGGCAGCTCGCCGGGGTCACGGCGTTCGGCTTTGTAGTACTAGCGGTGGTGTCGGCTGCGATTGGTTATCTTGTAGCGAGCGGCACTTGGCGTGTGATGGTTGCGCGTCGTCGCACGAAGCGATTGCGCCGGATGGAAGCTCGGCTGGATGAGCGGTTGGGAGCGCAGCAGGGATGACATATTTGGAGGGCGCGCGTGGGGCGCTTTCGAAACAGGTTGGTGATCAACGGTTCAAGCTGTTTCTAGGTCTGACTCTCGCGCTCATTGCAAGCACTGCTGTGTTATGGTTCGCAACAGGTGAAGTGCTTCTGGTTTTGGCCTATTCGCTGGGGCTTGCTGTTCTGCTTGCCGGCGGACTGGCTTTTCAAAGATTGCAAGCTGCCCCAGAAGCTGAAGCGCTTGGCATTCCGGACTGGTCGGTCACCGTCGCCGCCATTGAACAGCCAGGGGAAGCTGTTGCGATAACGGATCGCGCCAATCGTCTAACCTGCGCCAATTCATCTTATGTCGAATGGTTCGGATTAGAATCGGCTCCACCAAACCTCGATTTGACGCGAGCAAGCCAAGAGCAAATGCTGCGCTTGATCCGTCAGGCGTGGCGCGACGGCTCTGCGCAGTCAGATCGGCTTGAAGGGTTGGATATCGATCGCCAATGGAAGGCGACGGCGCAACGAGCCGGGCGCGGCGATGATCATCTGATCTGGCGTTTCAGAAAGATCGAGACAGAGATCGCTGACCCGCTAGCAAGTTATGATGTTACCGGCGCTTTCGGACGGATGTTGGCAAAGGCCGGGATTGAAGCGGCGATCACCGCGCCCGACGGGACGATCAAGAATGCAAGCGCTGGATTCGCACGTCGCGCCGCGGGCGATGAAAAGACTACGTTGGCTGGGCAAGATTTCGTATCGTTTCTGCGTTCAGATGATCGAGACCGGATTTTCTTCTCACGAGAGGGGCGAAGCGGCACACCTCAGACTCTCATTCACATCCCGTTGGATGATCCCAATGACGAGCATGCACTGGGCCCCGACGAAGTGCCCTCGCTGATGCTGCTCATCGATGCAGGGGTCGGCATTGGCGGTGGTTGGGAAAACTCTTCTCAAGGCACAGTGCAGTTGGAAGGATTGCTTGGGCAATTGCCACTAGGCTTGGCGATGACGGACCGTGACGGCCGTTTCTTGTTCTGCAATCAGACATTCCTTCGGGCCGTTGACCGCGACGAACTGGGATTGCCTGCTTTCCCGACTGATCTGGTTGTGCGTGATGACAAAGCGGCATTGTCCGACGCGGTTCGTCGCCACGGGCGAGGCCCCTCAACCAGCGGGAACATGGCAATCAGACTGGTAAGTGGACCTGACGAGACGGTCTCTCTCGGACTGGCTGGTGTTCGCGGGATGGGTGATGCCTCCGTCTTGCTTAGCCTGACCGATTCCAGTCAAGAAACACAGCTCAAGCGGCAGGTAGCGCAGGCGACGAAGATGCAGGCCGTGGGTCAGCTCGCTGGCGGTGTTGCGCACGACTTTAATAATGTACTCACCGCAATCATTGGCACCTGCGATCTGATGCTGCTGCGCCACACGCCGGGCGACAGCGATTACGATGATATCCAGCAAATCCAGCAAAACTCCAACCGTGCAGCCTCATTGACGCGCCAATTGCTCGCATTTTCTCGACAGCAAACTCTTCGCCCCGAGATACTACAGCTGCCCGATGTGGTGAGCGAAGTAGGACCGCTGATCACCCGGCTGCTGGGCGAAAAGATCGAGTATAACATCAAGCATGATCGCAATCTGGGTGCGGTGCGGGCTGACCCGCAGCAACTTGAGCAGGTGATCATGAATCTGGCCGTGAACGCGCGCGATGCGATCAACATGCACCGCGGAGGGTCCGGCAAAATTTCCCTCACCACTCGGCGTGTCGACATGCGCGAGGTCGAGCAGATGGGATCTGAAATCCTGCCTGCCGCCAACTATACCGTTCTGGTTGTTGAGGATACAGGCGGCGGCATCCCCGAAGAAGTGATGCCTAAGCTGTTCGAGCCATTCTTTACGACCAAAGAGCAAGGCAAGGGCACGGGGCTAGGGCTTTCGACTGCTTACGGCATCGTGAAGCAGTCAGGCGGGTTTTTGTTCGCGGACAATGTGAAAGGTACAGGTGGGCGCACGATTGGCGCGCGCTTCACAATGTACCTGCCTGTGCACGAAGGGGCTGCGGCGCCTGCGCCAGAGGCGCCAGTCGAAGTTCCATCGAGCGAGTGGTCGGGCGGCGGCCGCGTCCTGCTGGTCGAAGATGAAGACATGGTGCGCGCAGTTGCGGAACGTGCGCTTACGCGCGCTGGATATGATGTGACTGCATGTGATGATGGCGAGGTTGGCCTTTCGGCGATCACAGCCGGCGGCGAGTTCGATTTGATTGTGAGTGACGTTGTGATGCCGGGGATGGACGGGCCAACCATGGCGCGCGCCATTCGTGAAACGCATCCGGATCTGCCTGTACTGTTCATGTCAGGCTATGCCGAGGAGCAATTGCGCAAGGATATCGACATCTCCAAAATGTATTTTCTGCCAAAGCCATTCAGCGTGCAGCAGATTGGCGATAAGGTTGCCGATGTCATGCGAGGAACTGCGCGCAAATAGTAACTGATTTGGCGTGATTTTCCGCAGCCAGCTTTCGTTCAGATAACAATGGTGTAGCATAACAGCCATTCTGAGCGAGGAGAGCTGGACCACATGCACAACTTCACAATTCGCGGCCGCGCATTATTGGCCGGTGCCCTGCTGCTTTCGAGCACCGCAGTGCTCTCGCAAAACAACGAAACCGCGCAAGGCGACGTCTCGGTTACGATCTACAACAATGATGTCGCGCTGGTGCAGGATATTCGCCAAATCGCGATCGGTGCGGGCCGAAGCCGGATTGAATTTCCTGATGTATCCGCGCGCATCCGTCCGGAAACGCTCAGCTTTGCTGCCAGTGGCGCAGCGATTGTCGAGCAGAATTTCGACTTCGACCTGTTGACCCCGCAAAAGATGATGGAGAAGGCGATCGGACAGACCGTCACTCTGGTGCGGACCAACCCCGCAACCGGTGTTGAAACGCGTGAGCGCGCCAAGGTTCTGTCGACCGCTGGCGGTGTTGTCATTCAGATCGGCGACCGTATCGAAGTGTTGCGCGATGATGGACTGCCTGTTCGCGTGGTGTTTGATCGTGTGCCGCCCAATCTGCGCGCCCGCCCGACCTTGTCTGTGAATGTGCAGAGCGACCGCGCCGGAACGCGCCCCGCATCGATCCGCTATCTGACCTCTGGATTGGGGTGGGGCGCCGACTATGTGGCTTTGTTTGACGAAGGCAGCAGCACGATCGATGTGCAGGGCTGGGTCACATTGACCAACAACACGGGCACGACTTTCCATGCGGCGGACACCCTGCTTGTCGCTGGCAATCCTGCAACCGGCCAGCAACAATACAATCGGCGTAACTATCGCCCAACGCCCCGCGGCACACCGAGCATCCGACCAGGCACGGAAAGCGCCAATCGCGAGCAAGTCGGCGACTTCTACCTCTATCCGATCAACGGGCGCACGACGATTGCAAACGCGCAGACCAAACAGGTCAGCTTCCTCGATGTCCAGGGTGTGGCTGCGCGCAAGGTTTACGGCCACACCGTTGGCTGGCTGCAGAACTACGACGAGCCGCAGAATGTCAGCAGCCAAATCGCATTTACGTCGTCGCGCGATGGTGGGCTAGGCGATGCCTTGCCAGCGGGGACTGTGCGTTTCTACCAAAAGGACCGGCAAGGCAGCCCGCAGTTTATCGGTGAAAGTTCTATCGGGCACACGCCAATGGGTAGCGAGCTGACGCTTCGCACGGGAGATGCGTTCGACATCATGGTCAAGTCCGAGGTTGAAAAGCGTGAGCGTATCTCCTCCAGTCAGTGGGAGCAGATAGAGCGGTTCAAGGTTACCTTGCCGGATGGCGAAAGCTATTCGGGTGTGCGTGAGCGGCCCAAAATCTTTTGGCAAACAACCATGCGCTATACACTTACCAATGCAAAATCCTCTGCGGTGGATGTAGAACTGGTGCAAGCGGGGCTCGACTGGGGCTGGTGGAGCCGAGACTTCCGCGTGGTCAGCGAAGACGTAGCGGGCGAACAGGTCAATGCGGACAAGCGCAGATATGTGATCTCTGTTCCGGCTAATGGCGAACGCGAAGTGCGTGTCACCTACGCCACGCGGTACTGACCCGATGAGCGCTCTCCGCGCATCTCTCTTACTGGCGCTGGCAGTGATCAGCGCACCTTTGGCTGCGCGCGATGTGGTTGACGCATCTGAGCCAACCGGCCTGGCGGTTACGATCTATCGCGATCCTTATGGCGGGTTTGATCGCGACAATCCCGGCGGCTTTGCCATGATCAGCGAAACCCGCAGTGTCACTTTGCCTGCGGGCGAATCGACCATCCGTTTCGAAGGTGTCGCAGAGGGCATGATTGCCGTGTCCGCAATCGTCTCCGGCCTGCCGGGCGGAACGATCGAGAAGAACCGCAACGCAGCTTTGCTGTCTCCGGCGGCCCTTGTAGATGGCACACTCGGCAATCGGGTCACTATCACGCGAACCAATCCGGCAACTGGCCAAGAAGAAAGCGAGCAAGCGATTGTCCGCACGCGTGCGGATGGCGGGATCGTGCTCCAAACCTCGCAAGGGTATGAAGCTGTGCGCTGTTCGGGGCTGCCTGAAAAGCTTATCTTCGACACCATCCCCGATGGCCTATCTGCACAGCCAGTCTTTTCGATCGACACGCGCGATGAAACCGGCGGCACCTACGAAGTCACCCTGACATACCTGTCCTGGGGCTTCGACTGGCAAGCGCATTACATCACGACGCTTCTGCAAGGCGATCGGCGCGGGCGGCAATATGCGAAGATGCTGAGCTGGCTGACGCTAGTGAATGACAACGCGCAGAGCTTTGACAATGCTGAGCTGCTGGTCGTGGCAGGCACCCTGAATGTGGAAAGCGATTTCGAGGAATTGGCAGAGCCACCGCGCGGTGAATCGCTGCGTCTGAGATGTTGGCCGAGAGGCAATACCGCTGCTGGCAGCCCTTTATACCCTTATCCGCCAGCTCCTGCTCCACCGCCGGCAATGATGGCGGATTCAATTGTCGTGACTGGTACGCGCATGCAGAAGGCGGCGTTCGAATCTGCATCACCTGTTGCGGTGATGGCAGGCGAAGAGAACTTGGGCGATTTGAAGCTGTTTCGTGTGCCGGAACCGATCACGGTGCAGGCAAAGGGTCTCAAACAGGTGGCATTCCTCGACAAAGACAGGGTGCGAGGGGAGCTAATCTATGAAGCTGCGTGCGATCTTTACGGTAGGGTCTACCAGGATGATCAGTTCGGGCCCGCTCAGCTGATCTTTCAGACCGAGAATGACGAGAGACACGGGCTAGGTGTATCCTTGCCGCAGGGCGGGGTGACGGTTTTTGAGCCATCACGGGCAGGCGATCTCTTGATCGGCGAAGACGAAATCCGTGACTATCCCATTGGACAGGAAGTCGAGATCAATCTCGCGGAAAGCACGAAAGTCTTCCAACAATGCGCTCGAACGGGGGAAATCGAACAGTCGGAGAAAGACAGGGCGGACTGGCGTCAACTGCGCGCGGCCGTCACGAACTCCGGCTCGCAAAGCGCACAGGTTCGGCTCGAGATCGGGCGTTCCTCAGATATCGAAGTGCGCCGCACGCGGGGATTAAAACTTCGTAATGGGGCGCATGTCATTGAGACCAGTGTCGGTGCTGGGGAGGAACGCGAATTCCTCATCTGGGTCAGAGATATCTAAGCGCCAAAAACCCTGCAATTCACCCAAAAAAGCTCAGATAGAAAAAAGTTTCGTTCCCCACTTGTTCCATAAGAACAAATCAGATACATACTGTTCCAACAGGGCGGTCGATAACCGACTCAAAGCCCTAGGCAAGCAAGGGAGGCCATGCGATGGCGACTAATCTGAAACTGGTTGAAAAGGAATCATCCGTGGATCGTCAGAAGGCGTTAGACGCCGCACTTGCACAGATTGATCGGGCTTTTGGTAAAGGTTCGGCAATGAAGCTGGGCTCCAAGGAAGCGATGAACGTCGAATCGATTTCGACCGGTTCGCTGGGCCTGGATATCGCGCTTGGTATTGGCGGCCTGCCAAAGGGCCGCGTCATCGAAGTGTACGGGCCGGAAAGTTCAGGCAAGACCACGCTGGCACTTCATGTTCTTGCAGAAGCGCAAAAAAATGGCGGCACAGTTGCTTTTGTCGACGCAGAGCACGCGCTGGATCCGGTTTATGCCAAAGCTTTGGGCGTTGATATTGACGAGCTGATTATCTCGCAGCCGGACACTGGTGAGCAGGCGCTTGAGATTACCGATACGCTGGTTCGCTCGAACGCGATTGACGTATTGGTGGTGGACTCGGTGGCTGCTTTGGTACCGCGCGCTGAGATCGAAGGCGAAATGGGTGATACGCATGTGGGCTTGCAAGCCCGCCTGATGTCGCAGTCGCTGCGCAAACTTACTGGTTCGATCAACCGGTCGAAATGCATGGTGATCTTCATCAACCAGCTGCGCATGAAGATCGGTGTGATGTACGGTAATCCGGAAACGACAACCGGCGGCAATGCACTGAAGTTCTATGCATCGGTTCGCCTGGACATTCGCCGCACAGGGCAGATCAAGGATCGCGACGAAGTGGTTGGTAACTCGACCCGCGTCAAGGTGGTCAAGAACAAGGTGGCCCCTCCGTTCAAACAGGTCGAATTCGACATCATGTATGGCGAAGGCATCTCAAAAATTGGCGAAATTCTAGATCTTGGCGTGAAGGCCGGCATAGTCGAGAAGTCAGGCAGCTGGTTCTCCTATGACAGCATCCGGATCGGTCAGGGCCGCGAGAATGCCAAGACCTATCTGAAAGAGAACCCGGAGATTTGCGACAAGTTGGAAGCTGCTATTCGCGGCCGCACCGACGAAGTCGCCGAGGAAATGATGGCAGGGCCTGACGCGGAGGCCTGACACATATCTTCAAGCGGGCGCGCTGAGTTGAAGCAACTCACATGATTGCGTTCCCGGAAACCCGGAAAGCCGGTGTGCGCAGCTCATCCCCCCGAGCAGCCCACGCCGGCTTTTCCGT
>JABDKI010000011.1 GCA_013002295.1 Altererythrobacter sp. | reverse complement strand
TTAAGAGGTCTTCAGCAGACTGAAACTGACCGCATCTTATCCGGTGGCGCGCTTCGGTTCGCATTCGTTCGCTTGAGTTGATCGCTAACTTTGTGAACAGAACATCCGCCCGCGCAAGATCACCGGCAGCGCTGGCGTGCGTTGCGTGTTGCAGCTGGAACTCCGGTTGATCAGGAAACCGAAGAGCCGCATTTGCAGCGACTTCGGCTGCGTCTTCAAAGCGATCTGTCGCCGCCAATTGGTTCGCCCAATCGAACCAGATGTTAGGGTCACGGGGCACCTTGCGTGCGGCTGCGCCATAGTGGCTGGCAAAGTCTTCCTTGCCTCCGGCCAGCCGCAATTGCGCCAGGAACCGCAATCCTTCCAACCAGTTAGGAGCCTGTTCCGCGAGTTGCCGCGTAATCGCCAGCGCGCCTTTGCTGTCGCCTGTGATATCTAGTGCCTGCGCCTTGCCAAGCCATAGGTCTGCGCTGCCCGGATCAATCCTCAGGCCGCGATCGAACCAATCCAGCGCATCATCGTCCCCGCAAGCCAGGGCGATCCGTGCGCGCCCTCGTAGTGCTGCCGGGTGCTTGCTGTCCTGCTCAAGAATTGTATCGAAAGCCTCGCGCGCGCGCACCAGAGCACCCGAGCGCCTCCAGCCATCGGCTTCGGCCGCCAACCTATCCATATCGGGGGTGTTCATGCCCATCGCGCACTGTCCATTGCACTCACGCGCAATCCTGCCAAGTCTCGTCTGCGCGACAGGACAATCGCGGTTGACGCAAACGTAAAGCGTGCTTAACCCCCGTTGCCATTCGCAACGCGAGAGAGGAGAACCCCAATGCCGACAGCTTATATTGTAGACGCCGTGCGCACCGCTGGTGGCCGAAGGGGAGGGCGCCTTGCCGGCGTGCATCCGGTCGATCTTCTCGCCAAGTCGCTTGATGCGATTGTTGAGCGCAGCGGCGTAGATCCCAAAGCGATTGATGATGTGGTGACAGGCTGCGTCAGCCAGGCTGGCGAGCAAGCGATGCAGGTTGCCCGGATGGGCGTGCTTGCATCCAAGCTTCTTCCGCAATCGACCCCGGCCGTGACGATTGACCGCCAGTGTGGTTCCTCTCAACAGGCGATCCAATTCGCCGCGCAGGCGGTGATGAGCGGGACGCAGGACATTGTGATCGCTAGCGGCGTTGAGAGCATGACTCGGGTTCCCATGGGCACCAATGCCACCTTCCACATGAAAGAAGGGCTGGGCCATTACAAATCGCCGGGCCTCGAAGAAAAATATCCCGGCATTCAGTTCAGCCAGTTCATGGGCGCGGAAATGATTGCGAAGAAGCATGACTTTTCCAAGGATATGCTCGACCAGTTCAGTCTGGACAGCCACAAGAAGGCCATTGCAGCGACCGAAGCGGGCGCGTTCGATAGTGAGATCGTGCCAATCGAGATCGACACGCCTGAAGGCGAGGAGATACACAGGGTGGATGAGGGCATCCGCTTCGATGCGACACTGGAAGGAATTGCCGGCGTTAAACTGCTGGCGCCCGATGGCCGTGTGACCGCCGCCTCTGCCAGTCAGATCTGCGATGGATCATCTGCTGTGTTGGTAGTGAGCGAGCAGGCACTGAAAGCGCATGGCCTTACGCCGATGGCTCGCATACACAACCTCACTGTGACCGCTGGCGATCCCGTGATCATGTTGGAAGAGCCGCTGTTCGCGACTGACCGGGCGCTCGAACGCGCTGGAATGAAGATCGAGGACATCGATCTTTACGAAGTGAACGAAGCTTTTGCGCCTGTTCCGATGGCGTGGCTCAAGCACACCGGCGCTGATCCGGACAAGCTGAACGTCCATGGCGGCGCGATTGCGCTGGGCCACCCGCTTGGCGCATCGGGCACCAAGCTTATGGCGACACTCGTCCATGCGCTGAGGCGTCACGGCAAGAAATACGGCCTTCAGACGATGTGTGAAGGCGGCGGCGTTGCCAATGTCACCATCATCGAAGCGCTTTAAACCCCGAAATCTGAGAGGAATATCTGATGGAAGTCTCTGCAAACACCCCAGCTGTTGTCACAGGCGGCGCATCTGGTCTTGGTGAAGCAACCGCGCGCGCACTCGCGGCCAAAGGTGCGAAAGTCGCGATCTTCGACATGAACGAAGAGAAGGGCGAAGCTGTTGCAGCCGATATTGGCGGCGTGTTCTGCAAGGTCAATGTGACCAGCGATGACGACGTGGATGCAGGCTTTGCCAAGGCGCGCGAAGCGCACGGGCAAGAGCGTATCCTGGTGAATTGCGCAGGTATCGGCAATGCAATCAAAACTGCGAGCCGCGACAAGCAGACGGGCGAAATCAAACATTTCCCGATCAGCGCGTTCGACTTTGTCATTCAAGTCAACCTGATCGGCACGTTTCGGTGCATCGCCAAGTCTGCAGCAGGCATGATGGCGCTTGACCCGATGAATGAAGAGGGCGCCCGCGGCGCTATCGTCAACACCGCTTCGGTTGCCGCTGAAGACGGTCAGATTGGCCAAGCGGCTTACTCAGCGTCAAAAGGCGGCGTTGTTGGCATGACGTTGCCAATTGCACGTGATCTGATGCGCGAAGGAATCCGCGTCAACACGATCCTGCCTGGTATCTTCAACACGCCGCTGATGAATGCAGCACCGCCGCAGGTGAAGGAAGCGCTGGCAGCCAGCGTGCCATTCCCCAAGCGCCTCGGTTATCCCGAAGAATATGCGAAGCTCGCGATGACCATGATCGAAACCGGCTATTTCAACGGTGAAGACGTCCGGCTCGATGGAGCTATCAGAATGGCGCCGCGTTAAGCGTAACAGCGAACACAGGATGTCAAACGCCGTCCGCGCCCAATGTGGTGCAGGCGGCGTTATCGTTTGACCGATCAATCTGGAGGATTCTGTTGCTGGACGAATTCGGCTGACGCGCGCAGCATGACAATGCGGCTCTTGGTAAAAGTGCGTCAGTCGCCTTCTATCCTACTCGGTCGGCATTGCCCTATCGCTTTTGGCCGTGACATTGCGTGACCAAACCTTCCATTGTCCTGCACCAGATATCGGCAGAATGCGGGCGGGTTTCTTCTTGCCTCAGGACAGTGTTCCAAGCTGAAGGATTTGACGGAGAGAAAAAGACATGACCGATTACACGCAGATACTGGTCGACAAGGCTGATGGGATTGCGACGATCACGCTCAACCGCCCGGAAAAGATGAATGCCTACACGCGCATCATGGGCGAAGAGATCATGGCTGCCATGGATGACATCGACGCCGACGACAGCGTGCGCGCGGTTATCTTTACAGGAAGCGGTGATCGCGCATTCTGCGCAGGCGCCGATCTGACACCTGAGGGGGGAGGGCATGTGTTCTCTGACCCGTCCGAAGTTGAGGACTTGTCTGATCCCAAAGTGCGCGATGGCGGCGGTCTGCTTACACTGCGTTTGTTCGAAAGCAAGAAGCCGCTGATCTCTGCCTGCAATGGCGTGGCAGTGGGCGTCGGCGCGACCATGCAGCTGGCTATGGATATCCGGCTTGCGAGCGACAAAGCGCGCTATGGGTTCGTGTTTGCCCGGCGCGGAATCGTGCCGGAAGCATGCTCTAGCTGGTTCCTGCCGAAACTGGTCGGAATCAGCCAAGCATTGGAGTGGTGCTACACCGGCCGCGTGTTTGATGCAGAGGAGGCACGCAATGGTGGATTGATCAAGGGTATTTATTCATCAAGTGAATTAATGGGCGCGGCACGAGATCTTGCCCGCGAGATTGCGGACAACACTTCGGCTGTCTCGGTTGCGATGACTCGCGCGATGATGTGGCGTTTGCCCAGTGGTGATCACCCGATGGAAGCGCACAAGATCGATAGCCGCGCGATCTACCGCCTTTCGCGAGGGGCCGATGCGAAAGAAGGTATCGCCAGCTTTCTGGAGAAACGTGCGCCGGACTATCCGGCCAAGGTCAGCGAAGACATGCCAGACTTCTATCCCTGGTGGGATGCTGCCGAGTATCGTTGATGAATCTCTTGCCGCTTTCTTGCGCGGCGCTTGCATCCCGCTATCGTTTCATGGGAAACCATAGTGATGACAGCAAGGGACGAAGGCTGACCTAATGGGCGATAACCTTGATCACGCATTGCCTGAGGGGCAATTAGAGAGCTTCTTGCCTTACCAGCTTTCGATCGCTTCGAACGCTGTAAGCAGTCTGATTGCGGAACGGTATCACAAGCGGTTCGCTCTCAAGATCCCCGAATGGCGCGTGATCGCAGTACTGGGCGATGCGCATGCGCGCGGCGCCGCATTGACGCAGCGATCGCTTACCGCAGCGACGCTGATGGACAAAGTCGCGGTGAACCGTGCGTGCAAAGTTCTGGAAAACCGCGGCCTGGTGGCTCGCGCGCCGAACAAAGATGACGGACGTTCGCATTTCTTGCAGCTGACAGGCGAGGGCAGGGCAATTCACGAAGAGGTTATGCCGCTGGCTCTTGCGACAGAGCGCGATCTGTTTGCTGATTTCGATGCTGCCGAACAGCAGCAATTTCGTTCCTTGCTTAAACGAATACGCGGGCGGGCGGCGAATCTCGCGGAGAAGACAAACGATTAAAGCGCGGGTGCTCCGACATGAATTGCCGAAACACCTGCGCCCTAACCTATTGGTCTGTAAACAGCGCGTCGCTGATCGAACAGGCCGCTGGCCCAAGGATCACGACGAACAGTACCGGCAGAATGAACATGATCAGCGGAATGGTCATGATAGCCGGAAGGCGTGCCGCCTTCTCCTCTGCGCGCATCATACGCTCGTTACGGAACTCGGCTGACAGGACACGCAGTGCCGAGGCC
The DNA here is from genome assembly GCA_013002295.1 of Altererythrobacter sp. Taxonomy (GTDB): domain Bacteria; phylum Pseudomonadota; class Alphaproteobacteria; order Sphingomonadales; family Sphingomonadaceae; genus Erythrobacter. The sequence continues at coordinate 10,588 of JABDKI010000011.1, read as the reverse complement.
AATGGTGTACCGTAGCGCTCTGTCTGAACCATAGTGGTGACAACACCGCGCACCTGTTCCAGATTAACGCGATAGGCCAGATTATCGAACGCCATCTTGCGCTCGCTCAGGAAAGACAGCTCGATCGCGGTAAGAGCGAACTCATCACCCAGTTCTGGATAAGCGCGCCCCAGTTCCTTGGCCACGCGGTTAAAGGCTGCGTCGACTGTCAAACCGGCTTCGGCACAGATGACCAACAGGTCGAGCGCGTCTGGCAAGCCCTTGCGGATCTCGTTTGTACGCTTGTTGGCGATATTGCCGATGTAGAGTTCCGGGCCTTTGTAACCGAGGAACACCGTTGCCGCCAAAGCCATCACACGCTTCATTTCCCAATCGGGATAGATTTCGACAATGTAGAGCATCACAAAGGCTGTGAGGCCTAGGATGATCGGAAGAATGGCGCGTGCACCGATGACGTAAACCGCAAGCTCTTTGTTGCGGATGCCGGCATGGGCAAGTTTCTGCTGGATTTCCTTGATCTGGCTATCCTGCAGGACCTTCATGCCCTCAAGCTGTTGCTTGACCTTGTCAGTCTTGTCAGTCTTGCGAACGAGGCTGGTGCGCTTCTTTGCGCTTTGCGTGATGATGCCCGCTTTCAGCTCGTCACGCCGATCGTTGAGGGCTTTGACGCGCCCAGCCATCGGATCTTTGATTGTGACCGCGTTATAGATCGCGAAAATCACCGCCAGAGCTGCGATCCCGGCTAGGATCGAGCCGACAACAATGACATCAAAGCCGAGCAGCGTGGGTCCGGATGGTGTATTCAACATGATTTCCGTTTCCCTCGCTTAGATTTCGAAACTGACCATTTTGGCCATGATGAATGCCCCGATCGACATCCAAACCATGCCGCCAAGACCCGCAACGATCAGCCGATCGTCGGTGAAGAAGCCGCCCAAGTATTCTGGGTTGACCATCCACACCATGATGAACACGATGAAAGGGAGCGAACCGACGATATAGGCCGAGGCTTTCGATTCCGAGCTCATGGCGCGGATTTTCAGCTTCATCTGTGAACGTTTGCGGAGCACATCCGCCAAGTTCGAAAGCGTCTCTGCCAGGTTGCCACCCGTTTCGCGCTGGATTGCAAGAGTGATGCAGAAGAAATTGAACTCAGCGATGCCAAGACGATCTGCCGTTTCCTGGAGGGATTCCTCCATTGTTCGTCCAATTTTGATGCGCTCGACAATGCCCTTGAATTCTTCGCCGACCGGGCCAGGGACTTCCTGAGCAACAACGGCTAGTGTTTCGGTAACGGGCAAACCGGAGCGAAGGCCGCGAACAAGTAGCTCAATACCGTCCGGGAACTTTTCATTGAATTGGTTGGTCCGTTTCGTGATCGCGCGATTGACCACAAGATGCGGGATACCTGCACCGATCAGCACGCCAACGCCAAGTGACATCAAAAAGGCACCAGTGCGTAGATATGTGACCACCGCGACAAAAAGCGCAAGGCCGATGGAGGCATAGGCATATTGCGATAGCGTCCAGCTCTTGCCGGTGCGATCCAGCCGTACGGCCAGGGCATCAATGCGCGACGTTGAACCAGCAACCTTATGCAGTTTCGGTTTTCGCGCGGCGATCGCTTTCTTGAGCTGCGATTCAACCTTGGTGTCTGTGCTTTCGGAGTGCCGATAACGCACAGCTTCCAGGCGGCGATTGGCAGCTTTGCCGATCGATGGGCCAGCAAAGGCTACATATCCGCCAAACAGCAGTGCCATTATAAAGCCAACCAGCAGCAGGGTTTGAAGAATGCCCATGCGATTGTCCCGCCTTTCCTTAAATCAAATCATGTATCAGAGGTAGAGTAAGGTGGCAGAACCGGCCTTCGGACCCGCCACCTATGCTCATCGCTGATTACTCAGCCGGTTCCTCGGCAGGTTCCGACTTATTCTTCTTTGCCAGCAAGGATTTGAGATCGAAGCCGCCCAAGAGCGATTTCTTGCTTTCCTCTTCGCTGTTGAAGTCTTCCTCGCTCGCACCCATCACACGCTCGGCAACCTGCTTGATTACATTGGTTGCCTTGCTTGAACGGTTTGCTTCAACGAAAGGCTGACCCAACTTGGCGGCGTTCGCAGCAGCCTTCGCGTCGTATGGGATCGTGTAGTCCACCTTACGTTCGATCGATGCTTCGAAGTCGGCTTTGCTGATCTCGGTAACGCCCGACTGCACTTTGTTCGCGACAACCATTGTGTGCGCATGTGCAGCGTTTGTTTTCAGCCATGACTGGATGCGGATCGTGTCGCGAGCTGACGCAAGCGTCATATCGCTGACCAGCAAGACCAGGTTCACGTCTGACAGAACATGCGGGAAGTTGATCAGCATGTTGCGCGGCAGATCGATCACAGTCATTTCGAACGCCTGGCGGAATTCCTCTTCCAGTTGCACGAAGGCAGCGCCATCTGTCATCAACGGTTGGTTGATCGGTGCTTCTGCCGAAAGAATCGACAGATTGTCGTTGGCACGGATCATGGCGCGTTCGATGAACAGGCCGTCGATGCGGCTTGGATTGTCGATAGCGTCAGTCAGGCCGCGGCCTGGCTCCAGATCTAGCGCCAGAGCGCCAGTGCCGAAGTGCACATCAAGATCAAGCAGCGCGGTTGGCGACTTGTGCTCTTCGCTGAACAAATGGGACAGCGAAGTAGCCAGTGTGGACGCACCCACACCACCACGCGTTCCTATGATGGCGGTAGAGATGTGATGCTTGACCACTTCGCCATCCTGGTTGCGGGGCGCAGTAAACACGGCTTGTGCCTGGTTCAGCGCGTCACGCAGCTGGCCGGCTGAAAGCGGTTTCAGCAGATAGTCGTGAATCCCGCTCGCGACGAGGTCACGATACAGGCGAACATCGTTCACCTGACCGATTGCGATCACAACCGTGCCGGGCTCGCAAACCTCTGCCAAAGCGTTGATATCATTCAGCGGGTCACCGCTTTCCGATAGGTCAACCAGCAGGATGTTCGGGCTGGCGCTTACGCTAAGCGACTGAATCGCATTGCGCAAACCACCTTTGTTGCACTTTTCCGGCTGCCAGCCGAGCTCGATGACGACCGGACGAAGAACGTCCAGCGCAGCATCGTCGCAAATATAGGCAGCGAACGGATCACGATTGCCGGGCATTCCGGATTTCCAGGGCGCATTCATGGCTTAGTTACCTCCGGTTGCATTGTCTGCTAGGCCGCCAGCTCCGGTAGGAGCCGCATCGCGATATATCTCGATCGCTTTGCTTGAGCTCATGATCACGGTTTCACCCGTACCCTTTTGACCTTCGATCAGGTCTTCCGGGTTTGCGATCATGGCAGCCAGATTGCTATTGGTTGCACAGCCGTAGTTCGGGCTGGTTCCATTGTTGTAGTTCATGTCGGAAGTTGCCGACCAATCGGGGCATCCCGGCACATGAGCTTTCGAACGCGTTACTACAACGCGGGCATAGCCTGGTTGTGATGCGCCAGAGGTTACGGGCGCTTCATCCGAAATCAGGACACCGTGGCGACCAGCCAATTGACTGACAGCTTCGAGCACAGCATCGCTGGCGAGAGGGTCATCAATCGAAACACGGTCACCGTAGCCAAGCTCGAGAGCTTCGAACCATCCATCGAGACGCTGCTGGTCAGCAATGCTGAGGCCGCTCTGGCTCGACTGCACGTCGAAGGTGTAGTTGTTGCGCTCTACGACAGGTTGATTGACGCTGTAGAGGCTCTTGTTGGTTGGCATTCCGCCGCATGCGCCCAGCGCGAGGCCGAGCGAGAGGGCGAGTGCGCCTGCTAGCTTGCTGTGATTTGCAAAGGGCATTGTTCTCACCTTTCTCAATTAGAGGTTGAAACCAGGAGTCGCGGCAGCTGCGCTGCGACCCTCGTTATTTTCGTCTTCGGCACGTCGAGGTGCCACTGCATCAGGGGTCACACCGCCAACGTCGGGTGCGCCGCCGCCATTGCCCGGTTGTGGGTTAGGGCGCTCACCGCCGTTTGCCCCATGACTGCGGAAACCAAGGAACTGTTCCAGCTCGGTTGTCGCGTTAAAGCCATCGGTTGGAAGGCGGATGTCGCGGTCGTTGACCGGCTTCACCAGATATGGAGTAACCACGATGACCAGCTCGGTCTCACCCTTACGGAATGAGCGTGAACGGAACAGGTTGCCAAGAATTGGCATGTCACCAAGCCCTGGCGCCTTGTCGATTGTAGACTGAGCGTTGTTGTTCATCAGACCAGCGATCATGAAGCTTTGGCCTGAACCAAGCTCAACGGTTGTTTCAGCGCGGCGTGTTGTAAGCGCCGGGATTTGGAAGCCGTTGATGGTCACTGCACCTTGCGATGACAGTTCGGAGACTTCCGGACGCACACGGATCGAAATCCGGCCATTGGAAAGTACCGTTGGTGTGTAGGCCAGGCTTACGCCATATTTACGATATTCGATCGATGTCGAACCAAGGCCCTGGCTGGTTGGGATCGGAAATTCGCCGCCCGCCAGAAATTCAGCGGTCTCGCCAGAAAGCGCAGTCAGATTTGGCTCTGACAGAGTGGTAACAAGGCCGTTTGTCTCAGCCAGATCCAGCGCGCTGGCCAGATCAAGGCCCAGGAACTTGTCGAAGCCTGAGATCGTCGTTCCCGGAGCATTCTGCGTTACAAGCGACGCGCCGTCGGCAGCTTCAGTCCCACCATTGAAGACCGGCCCATTGACAGTCCACTGTGGAAGGAAGCCTTCACGACCAGTTGAAACGCCAAAGCGGAAGCCATCTGTGCCGTCAAAGGTGTTCAGGTTGCCACCGATCGAGCGAACCAGCGAACGGCTGACCTCTGCGAATCGAACACGCAGATTCACTTGCAGCGGCGTGGCCATGCGCATGCGGCTGATGACATTCATGTCTTCACCCACAAACGCCTGTACCAGGCGTTCTACCTCTGAAACATCTTCTGGCGAACCGACCGTGCCGGTCAGCAGAAGTGTGCTCGACCCCATCGTCGCGACGCTGACTTTCGCATCTGGCATTGCCAGTGCAAGCATCTGATCGACGCTTTCGATATTTGAACCAACGCGAATGTTGGCAGACCAGATCACATCGCCGCGAGCGTTGCTGGCGTAGATAGTGGTCTCGCCACCGGCTTTGCCGAACACATACAGCTGACGCTGGGACTTGACCTGCACATCGGCAATATTGTCATTGGCGATGAAAACGTCTGACATCTGACCCGGGACTGAAATCAACTGACCGCGGCCAATCGAGATCACAATTTCCTCTGCAGGTGTGGCGACGGTTTGCGCTGTCGCAGTCGTCATTGGCGCTGCAGCCAATGGCGCGACGGCCAGGCTAGCAAGCAGCAGTTTGGTAGTCAGGCGACTTTTCATGGTCTTGCCCCTCGGTTTAAATATGCTTGTCATCGTGCCGCTCCTCACCGGATTACTGTTTTGCCGGCGATAGGAACCATCTGGCCCCCGGCGCGGACGTTCTGAGCGTGCTGCTGATTAAATGCGGCTCCAGCATTGCCGAGCGTCACCTCGGAGGTGTTGCTACCACGCGAAACGCGAACCTTCGGACCTGGTACGATAGGGGTGCCATCGGCGTTCTTGGGCTGAGCTGCTTCGATCACCGGCATTGTGCGGCGCTGGAAACGCGACACGTCGCCGCCAGTGCTGACTGACGTGCCACGCTCTGCAGGACGATTCATCGCTGCCCGCAGAATGCGCTCTTCTTCTTCCGGAGTCGCGTCGTCAGGGATGACAACGTCACCTGAGGCAATCGCGCGCTCAAGTTCTGCCTGATTGTCTGCGATTGAACGCAGGGCGAGGCTAAGCGTGCCGATTGTCTGTGCAACGGCGACCTTCTCAGCGATTGTCGGCGTTACTTCCAAAGTAACGGTCTTGAATGCGCGAACAATGGTGCGGCCATCTTCGGTGGTTTCCTGATTGGTTGCCTGGTCAGTTGCCAACACGCGAAGATTGCGAAGCACGGTTTCTGCCGCTTTCAATGGCAGGCCATCATCGCCGCTGACAGTTTGTGTCAGCACGAGGTCAACCCGGTCACCGGGGAATACGAAACCAGCGACGCCGGTCTTCGCAGACACGGGCACGGTGACGGCACGCATGCCTGGGCCAAGCGCCGCAGCAAGGAACCCGCGATCGCCAGGGCTCACCAAAGAGCCTTGGGTTACAGGCTCACCAGCGGTGACGGAATGCCGAACAACCGTACCAAGCAATTGGTTGATGTCTGATTCGCCATCAAGGAAGTAAGCGTCCTGCACCAGCTCTTCCGGCCACTGTTGGAAGCTCAACGCATCCGCAGTGATAATAGTGCCGGTTGGCAGTGCGCGCTGCGCCACGAGAACCTTTGGTCCTTCAGGCACAGGTGCCGCTTCAACTTCAGGTGCCGAAGATCCGGCAAACATGCTCCGAGCTGCCAATGCCGTACCGACCGCAACGACCAGTGCTACAAGCAGCAAAACAAGCTTCTTCCTATCCATGGCTAATCAAGCCCCCTAGTTCGGCCCGAGCAATTCGGGCGGGAATGGTTTGTCCGTTTATTATCGAACTGGTTAAAATCAGGTTCATCCCAATCCAGAAGATGTGTTGAACCGAGGTAAATATTGTGTGCCGAGCACCCACAAACCGCCGACTGCGATCGCCACTCCGTATGGAACTGCGATCCTGTTCTTCTGTCTACGGACGATATGCCAACCGCCCATCATAATGGTCAGCACGCCGCCAGCGAGCGCCATCACAACAAGCAATTTGAGAAACCAGGTCGGCTCGATCCAAAGTGCAAGAGCGGTGAGCAGTTTGACATCGCCGCCGCCCATCATCTTCAACGCGAATAGACCGGCAAAAACAGCAAAGGCAGCTATGGCAACACCCAGTTGCATGGCGACGCCCGGCCAGATTGACAGGCCACTGCTCCACCAAAATGCAGGAGCAGCCAGAGCGATTCCGGCATTAAGCCAGTTGTCGATCTGGCGCCGACGCAGATCAGTGAACGCCGCAAACAGCAGCGCGATTGCCAAGCCGACAAGCAGTCCGTAGTGGAGAAATTCAATCAACATCTGGCCCCCAAGGTTTCCCTTGGGAGACAGTGCTAAAGACTATCACTTACTAAAAAGTAACCACAGCCAGAGAGTTGAAATTAGCCACATGAGCGAAACAGCCTTGGAACAGATCAACCGCCGCACCATTCCGGCCCACGCAACGGAGAGTTTCTGGACTGCTCAAGACGGTCACAAGATCCGCCGGATCGATTGGCCAGGTCTGAAATCAGGCGGCACGTCGCGCGGTTCGATTCTGTTCTTCCCCGGGCGCGGCGACAACTACGAGAAGTATCTTGAGACCCTCGAAGAGTGGCATCGTGCAGGTTGGCGCGTCACGGCCGCGGATTGGCGCGGGCAGGCGGGCTCCGGCCGTTTGGGCAATGATGCTGTAACTGGCCACGTAGATGACTTCGCGACTTGGATTGATGATCTTCAATCCTTCTGGACGGAGTGGAAAGCGGCGACTCCAGGGCCACACGTACTTTCTGCGCATTCCATGGGCGGACACTTGGTCTTGCGGGCCATTGCGGAGCGCAAGGTCAATCCCGAAGCAATGGTTCTGTCCGCGCCGATGTTGGGTTTTGTGGGGCCGTTACCCTCTGCAATCGGGCACAGTGCCGCCAAGTTGATGTGCGCAATCGGGGATCCGAAGCGCCCGGCATGGAAGTGGAGCGAAAAGCCCGGCGTAGTGCCAGCTGGCCGTCAAGCGCTGCTGACGGGCGATGATGATCGCTATGAGGATGAGCAATGGTGGCGAAACGAACGGCCTGAACTGGTTATGGGGCCGGGAAGCTGGGGCTGGGTTGAGCGAGGTTATGCGTCCATGCAGGCCCTGTTCGCGCCAGGCCTATTGGAAAGCGTCGATACCCCTGTGCTGCTTTTGGCTACATCCAACGACAAACTTGTATCCATGCGCGCCATCGAAGAGGCCGCAGAAAGGTTGCCAGCGAGTGAGCTGGTGCGTTTTGGCAAGGAAGCTCAGCATGAGATATTGCGCGATACTGATGCAGTGCGGGAGCGCGCAAAGGCAGCAATAGGCGAATTTTTGGATCGGGTGGCTCCGCAAAAGTGACCGAAAAATACGACGTTGCGATTATCGGCGCTGGGATGGCAGGCGCCAGTCTGGCGGCTGAAATTGGCGCATCAGCGCGCGTCTTGCTTCTCGAAGCTGAAAATGTGCCGGGCTATCACTCGACCGGTCGATCAGCCGCATTCTGGGAGACCTGTTATGGCGGTCCGGAGATTGTCCCACTGACAATGGCCTCGGGCGGATACCTAAGAGAGCACGGATTCTTGAGCGAGCGCGGCGCGCTTTATCTCGCGCGTGAGGCGGATCAGCCGCTTATTGATGAATTTGTCACGCGCTTCGCGGACACAGGAGCTGAGTTCGAACAGATTGACCGGGCAAGTTTGGATGAAATGGTGCCTGGCCTTCGTCCCGACTGGGATCGTGCAATATGGCAGCGCGCATGTGCCGATATCGATGTGGCGGGGCTGCACGCGCATTATCTTGCGCGCGCCAAGAGGAACAATGTCGGGCCCAACTGTCATGCGCGGGTGCGTGACCTGACTGCTTTGTCCGGCGGCTGGGATATTCAATGCGAAGATGGCCGGCGCTATACATCAAAGATCGTTGTCAACGCAGCCGGGGCTTGGGCAGATACCTTGGCGAATCTCGCCGGAGCCAGGCCTTTGGGTATCCGGCCCTTGCGCCGCACGGTGGTTCAGCTTCGCACCGATCCGCCATCGTCACCCGACCAGCCGTTGTGTCTGGATATCTCGGGTAACTTCTATTTCAAACCGGAAAGCGGGGGCCGGCTGTGGCTTAGTCCCCACGATGAAACTCCCACCGATCCTTGCGATGCAGCACCTGAGGAATTCGACGTGGCGCTTGCTATCGATCGGTTCCAGAACGTGACAGAGTGGAGCGTAGAGAGGGTTGAGCGCAAGTGGGCGGGACTGCGCAGCTTCGCACCTGATCGCCGGCCGGTTTACGGGTTTGATCCCCGCATTGAGAATTTCTTCTGGTTTGCAGGACAAGGCGGCTACGGGATCCAAACCGCACCTGCCGCGGCGCGGCTGGGCGCGCAACTGTTGCTTGGGGAAGGTCGAGACGAATTGACCAGAGATCTTAATGCAGCGCTCTATTCACCGGATCGCTTTTGCTAAGCGGCCGGAATTGCAAAGCCACGTAAAATCGCGACGCTTGGTCTAGCTTTTTGAATTGGTGACGCTACGGTGCGGCTAAGTTCAATGCCTTTGAGGGAGACACTACATGGCGCACCGCTTCGAAATTCGCAAAAACAAAAAAGGCGAATTCGTTTCGTACTTCATCTACAATTCGGAAACGATCTGGTGGACTGAAGGCTACAGCTCGAAGGCAAGCGCGAAAAACGCGATTGCGTCTGTTCTGAAGAACGGACCCAATGCAGAGGTCGTCGACAACTACTGATTGGCTCAAAGCGTTCGCGAAACGCTAATCAAAGGGCTGAGCACGACGGGGCAAGGTTAACCGCTACGCCCCGCTCGCTCGGCCCTTTCGCTTGCCAGCTGGTCAACCCGCTCGTTTTCAGGGTGACCGTTGTGCGCTTTGACCCAATTCCATTCGATTTCGTGCCTTGCGACAGCCTCAATCAGATCGTGCCATAGATCTGCATTCAGCACCGGCTTTTTTGCTGCGGTCTTCCAGCCGCGCTTTTGCCAGCCGCCAACCCATTTTGTGATACCATCAATCACATATTTGCTGTCTGAATAAAGTGATATCCGGCAAGGCTCGGTCAAAGCGTTGAGAGCCTCTATCACCGCGGTCATTTCCATGCGATTGTTGGTCGTCTCCGGCTCGCTGCCGGACAATTCCTTTTCATGCTTGCCCATGCGAAGCAGCGCGCCCCAGCCTCCAGGGCCGGGATTGCCTTTACAGGCACCGTCCGTGAAGATCTCAACCTGTCTCATGGGTTTGCTGCGTGCCTCAGTCATGTCGTGTGAACAGTTCTGATTCCGCGCGTGCATAAAATTGTGAACGTCTGACAAAATCCATTGGATCCTTGCGCGCAACCAAGGCGCCGTCAGGTGTGTCGAGCCAATCTGCGGCGCGCGATGAAACAAACCGCATACATGCGCCGCGAACCAAAACCGGCATGGCCGCCCTTTCGGCCGCGCTTAATCTGCGGACCGATTGGTAACCGCTCAGCAAGGCTGTTCCGATTTCAGGGCGAAACGTATGCCCGCCGCGTTCGAAGCTCCATGCGGCATGCGTCACGGCCAGATCATACGCAAAGAAGTCTGTCGCTGCGAAGTAGAAGTCGATCAGCCCGCTAACCTCATCACCCAGCATCAGGACGTTGTCCGGAAAAAGATCGCAATGCACGACCCCGTGTGGCAGCCCTGCCGGCCAATCACCTGCAAGAACGCTAAGCTCATTGAAGGCAAAGTCTGCCAGTGCCGGGTCAATGCTGTCCAGCGCCTCTGCGCCGCAACGATTGATTGTGTGATCCCATTCGGCAAGACCCATGGATTGATGCCGCTGGTGCTCAAAA
>JABDKI010000004.1 GCA_013002295.1 Altererythrobacter sp. | reverse complement strand
CATCCCAAGGGCGCGATCCTGACGCATGGCTCGATCTTTTCCTCGCGCATGAACGATGTCGATGAGAGCGAAAAGATGGACTGGCAGAAGACCGTCCCGGGCGAGATCACGCTGCTTGCGATGCCGTGTTTCCACATCAGTGGGACCGGCACGGGCCTAGGTACGATGTTCAATGGCTCCAAAGCGATTGTGTTGCCTGAATATGACCCGACGCAAGCGCTCGACCTGATCGAGAATTACAACATCTCCAAGATGTTCATGGTGCCCGCCGCGATCCAGATCCTGCTCAACCATCCGCGTATCAGCGAGGTGGATTTCTCCAATCTCAAATATATCACCTATGGCGCTTCGCCCATTCCGCTCGAATTGATGAAGCAGGCGATGGATGTAATGGGCTGCGGCTTTGTTCAGATGTACGGCATGACAGAGACGTCTGGAACAATCGTGACGCTCAATCCAGAGGATCATGTCCCTGAAGGAAGCCCGCGCATGCGCAGCGTCGGAACACCGCTGCAAGATGTCGAAGTCAAGATCATCGACAATGATGGGGCAGAGGTGCCGGCAGGTATGATCGGCGAGATTGCCACACGCAGCCCGAAGAACATGAAAGGTTACTGGAACAGGCCGGAAGCGACCGCAGAAACCATTGATGCCGATGGTTGGCTGCGCACTGGTGATGCCGGATATTTGGATGAAGACGGCTATCTCTACATTCAGGACCGGGTGAAAGACATGATCATTTCCGGCGGCGAGAATGTCTATCCAGCCGAAGTAGAGAATGCGGTTTATGCTCATCCCAAGATCGCAGATGTGGCAGTGATCGGCGTACCCGATGAAAAGTGGGGCGAAGCAGTGAAGGCCTGCGTTGTGGTGAAGGATGGCGAAGAGCTATCCGAAGCCGAAGTGATCGCCCACGCGCGAGACCACATCGCTGGATACAAATGCCCCAAGTCGGTCGACTTCATTCCCGAATTGCCACGCAATCCGAGCGGCAAGATCCTGCGCAAAGACCTGCGCGCGCCCTATTGGGAAGGCAAGGAACGTGCCGTCAACTAAGCGATTGGGCGACCTGCCGATCCGGCAAATCGCGTGGTTCGTGCCGGACATTGAGAGCGCAGCGCGTGCGCACAGTGCAAGCTTGGGATCAGGCCCGTTCTTCAAATTCCATCATGTGCCGCTCAACTGGAGCGAGCACCGCGGCAAACGCGTGAACCATGACCATTCCAGCGCCTTTGGCCAATGGGGCGATGTGATGGTGGAATTCGTCACCCAGCATGGCGACAACCCCAGCGCGTTTCATGACATGTTTCCTGCGGGCGGCAGTGCGCAAGGATTGCACCATATGGCCTTGTGGGTCGACGATCTGGACACAGCGATTGCAGACTTCGGCGCAAGTGGAATGCCGCTCGCGCAGCTGTCCGAAGTCACCAGTGGCACGCGCTATGCATTCATCGATGCGCGCGAGACGCTGGGACACATGCTTGAGCTTTACGAGCCAAGCGAACAACTGACCGGTTTCTACGAGATGGTGAGCGATGCCGCCCAAGGCTGGGACGGCAGCGATCCGATCCGCACATTGAACTGAGGAGAAATGCAATGCCCGGCGAAGCCCAACGCGTGATCGAGGAGTTCTGGCGCATTCAGGATGAAGGGGATTACACCAAGCTCGCGCCGCTCTTTGCAGAAGACGCTTTGCTCGAAGACCCCGTCTGGGGCACGCACAAAGGCCGCGACGCCATCCTTGGTTTCATGACCACAATGGTGAAGGAAATGGGGACACGCCAAATCAACTTCACGGTCGATGAGATTTGCGGCGATGATCATGCTGTCTGGGCACGCTGGACCATGCATTCGCCAGAGGGCTCGCGCGGCGGTGTGGGGATTTACAAAGTCGCGAACGGGCAATTGACCTACTATCGCGACTATATGGACCCGCCGGCTGAAGAGTGACTACATTTCGCGATAAAGCGGATGATTGCTCTTATCGATTTGAGCCGTCGGCAGCGGAAAGTCAGGGTTCGGCGTAAACTCGGGCTGGTTCACCAGATCGCTTTGCCAATCGACAATGTAGAGACGCCGGGAAATGCGCCACTCGCCTTCGCCCGCTTCGCCGCGTTTCTCCCACTCGTCGAGATAGCGCCCACCATAAAGATTGCCTGCCAGCGTTCCGTCATCCTGGCGGCTTGCACCGGCGAAAACGCCGTAACACTCGCTGCTGGCACTGGAGGATGAGCGGAAATCAATCAGCGGCTGCGACAGCATGTGCCAGCGCCTGTCAGAGCCACGCTCGATATCCATGACGATCGGCAAGAATTCTTCGGCTGAGCCCTTGAAGAAGCCATAGTCGATCTCAGCATCGGGCCAGTAACAACTCGCTTGCCCCGCATCATCAAGCCAATCGAGCGTGCGAGAATATCGCTGGATCACGTCACAAATCGCCTGTTTGTCGATCAGTTCCTGTAGCGCGCGCTCCATTGGCTCTCTCCCCATTTCCGCGAGTTGCCGCGCGCACACTATCCGCGCAGCTTGCACGAAATCCCATTCGCATTTTCGGGAGGCCGCATTGGGAAGCGAACCACAAGTCAATCTGTTCGATCTGGAGACACAGAAGTGTCCCTATCCAGCCTATAAGGAGCTGCGCGACGAAGCCCAGGTCTACAACATTCCCGGCACGGAAATGTGGGTCGTGACACGATATGAAACTGTGCGCGAAGTGTTGATGGACCCTCAGCGTTTTCCAAGCTCCGCGCCGCAAGGCCGCTTTCGCGCGTCAGCAGCAGACATGGAACGCGGCGCAATGGTCGCCAAACGGTTTGAGGAAAAGGGCTGGGTTCCTGCCGCGACGCTCAACGGACGCGATGATCCGAATCACAAGCAGATGCGCGCGATGTTCAACGAAGCGTTCAAGCCCAGCCGCATCAAGCAAATCGATGGCG
>JABDKI010000003.1 GCA_013002295.1 Altererythrobacter sp. | reverse complement strand
TCTGGAAGATGCGGCGTTCGACGATCAACCCTTGATCGAGTGTCATTTCAAAAGCCGAATTGACCATCTCCTTGTTCGCAATGGTCGCCATTGGCGGCATGCCAGCAATGGTCGCGGCGGTTTTGAGTACGTCTGCGATCAAGTCTGCCTGCGGCACTACGCGCACGATCAGGTTCGACCGCTCGGCTTCCTCGGCGCTCATCATGCGGCCCGTCAGGCACATTTCCATCGATTTTGACTTGCCGATCGCGCGGGTCAGCCGCTGCGAACCGCCCATGCCGGGCGCAACGCCCAGCTTGATTTCAGGCTGGCCGAACTTCGCATTGTCCGAAGCGATGATGAAGTCTGCCATCATGGCAAGCTCGCACCCGCCGCCCAGCGCAAAACCGTTGACCGCTGCGATCCACGGCTTGCGGGTTTTCTTCACGATCTCGCTGGTCCAGGGCGCAAAGAAATCGTCGAGATAGAAATCGGCTGCCGCCTTCTCGCTCATTTCCTTGATGTCCGCGCCTGCCGCGAATGCCTTTTCGCCGCTGCCAGTCAGGATGGCGCACAGCTGGCTGTCATCCGCCTGATAGTCTGCAAAGGCGGCGATCAGCTCTTCCAGAACCTTGGAATTGAGCGCGTTCAGCGCCTTAGGACGGTTGATCGTCAGCTGCGTGACACCCTCGGTGCCTTGGGCATTCTTTTCAACGAGGATGGTCTCAAAGCTCATAGTGGTTTCCATTCTTCATCAGCAGGCAGCGGAGCGAAGATGCTGTCGATCAGCTCGTCTCTCACCTCTTCCGGTGTTGCCGGATCCCATTTGGGATCGTGCGTTTTTTCGACGATAACCGCGCGGACACCTTCGGCAAAATCGGGCCGGGTCAGCACGCGCGATGCGATGCGGTATTCTTGTCTCATATTGTCAGCGAAATCGGTAAGCTGCGCGCTATCGGCCAGCTGGCGCAGCGCCACCTTGCAGGTCTGCGGGCTCTTTGTGCCCAGCGTACCGCGTTCCTTTGCCGCCCATTCGCTGTCATCTGCGTCGAGTGAGGTAAGAATGTCTTCGTAGCGATCACTCGCGAAGTGTTTGGCGATCTTGTCTGCATTGCCCGCGATACGGGCTTCCGGTGTTGGGGCAGATAGCTCGCCAAGAATCCCGGCGATACGTTCAGGACGCTCTGCAATCCGCGCCTTGGCCTCCTCCAGCTTTTCGCTTGGCAGGTAATGCGTGGCGAGGCCGGTCCACAGACACTCTGCGCCGTCGAGCCGCGCGCCGGTCAACGCCAAGAACTGTCCCAGGCGCCCGCCAAGCCGCGAGAGATACCAACCCCCGCCCACGTCAGGGAACAGGCCAATGCCCGTTTCCGGCATCGCAAAGCGGGTGTTCTCGGTCGCGACACGGAATTTGCACGGCTGCGAAATGCCCACGCCGCCGCCCATGGTGATCCCGTCCATGAATGCCACGATCGGCTTTTCATAGGTGAACATCTGATGGTTCAGCTGATACTCGTCGTGAAAGAATGCGCGGCCTGACACGCCGCCATCATTGAGCGCAGATTCGCGCAGCAGATTGATATCGCCACCCGCACAGAATCCGCGCCCTTCGGCATGGTCAAGAATCACGGCTTTCACTGCATCATCGTTTGCCCAGTCGCTCATCGCCGCGCTCATCGCATGGCACATATCAAGCGTCAGCGAATGGAGCGCCTTCGGGCGATTGAGCGACAATCTGCCCGCCGCGCCTTCGGTGGATGTGAGAAGTTCTTGTGTCACTGTCTTAGCATGTCCCGGCCTACGATCATTCGCATGACCTGATTGGTGCCTTCCAGGATCGAATGTACGCGCAAATCGCGCCAGAAGCGCTCGATCGGATATTCTTTCAGATAACCATAGCCGCCGAACAGCTGAAGCGCATTATTGACGACGTTCGATCCGCTGTCGGTCGCGAGGCGTTTCGCCATGGCGGAAAAGCGGGTCTTGTCCGGCGCGTTGTCCGTCACTTTTGCCGCCGCTAGATAGAGCAGCGCACGCGCCGCCTCCAGCTCGGTCGCCATGTCGGCCAGCATGAACCGTGTGTTCTGGAAATCGGCGATCGGTTGCCCGAATTGCTGGCGCTCCTTGGTGTATTTCACCGCTTCATCCAGGCATCGCTGCGCGCCGCCGAGCGAGCATGCGCCGATATTCAGACGCCCGCCGTC
>JABDKI010000002.1 GCA_013002295.1 Altererythrobacter sp. | reverse complement strand
CGCCTGAGCGTATCAAGCTGAAAGAGAAGCTGGGCTATGGTGTGGGCGACCTCGCTTCAGGGCTATATCTCAACTTTTTCGGCTTCTTCCTGTTCTATTTCCTAGTCGATCTGAACGGTTTAGCGCCAGCCGCGATCAGCCTGATGTTGCTGCTGACCAAGCTGGTCGATGCGTTCACTGATCCGATGATGGGCGCAATCGCGGACCGAACACGCAGCCGGTGGGGTCGCTATCGGCCCTACATGCTGTTCGGAGCTATACCGTTTGGACTGTTCGGAGTGGCGGTATTTGCTGCGCCCGAGATGAGCCAGACCGGACTGCTGATTTGGGCTTACGTTACCTACACACTAGCGATGCTGGTCTACACCATCGTGAATGTGCCTTATGGCGGGTTGCTTGGCGTGATCTCACCCAGCGCCGAACAGCGCGGCAATGTAACCGCATACCGGATGTTCTTCTCTGCCGCGTCAGGCATTATGATCGGCGTATTGGGCACAACGCTTGTCCGCGAACTGGGCGGCGGCGATGAAGCGCGTGGCATCATGCTGACTATGGCCTGCATCGCGGCGCTATCCTTCTTTTGTCTGATAACGACATTCGCCACGACCAAAGAGCGCATCGAACCGACGCAGGAAAACGGATCGATCCTGGGTGATTTCAAGGAGCTGGTCGTGACAGGGCCATGGATCGCCGTGGCAATCGCTGCGCTCCTTGGTGTCACCGCGATTGCCGCTAGGCAGGCGAGTGCGCTGTTCTTCTTCGAATACGTCGCAGGCGACGATGGTTCGCCGATCCTGGCGTTTCTTGACCGTCCCGCGCTTTTCCTGACCGCATTGGCGATCGGTCAGATCACAGGCGTAATCCTCGCAAATTTCCTTCAGAAGACGTTCGAAAAGTCGCATCTGGTGATCTTCGCTGGCGCGCTGAAGGCCGCAGCGATCATGCTGTTCTTCGTTCTGCCATTGGACGCGGTGTGGCCGCAAACCATGGTGCAGTTTGGTGTCGGCATCGGGTTCGGAATGTTGATGGTCCTCGCTTATGCCATGTTCACGGATATCGCGGAATATGTCGACTGGCGTTCGCGCAAACAAATGACTGCTCTTGTGGTCGCGGCATCGATCTTCGCTGTGAAGACGGGGGTAGCATTTGGTTTGGCTCTGCCCGGACTAGTGATGAGCATGACCGGCTTCGTCGCGGGGGAACAGCAATCCGAAAGCGCTGTGATGGGAATTAACCTTGCGTTCGCGATCATCCCGGCGATTGTTCTGGTTCCCGGCATGCTTGCCATGCTATTTTACCGCCTCGATCGACGCACTTTGGCTACAATCGAAAACGAATTGGCACATCGTCGCGCGGGCCCGGCTTAGCGGCTTACACAAAGGCCTGCATAAAACAGCGCGTTTGCACTTCACATCCGCGCACAAGCCGTTATAGAGCGCCCCTCTGCTGGGGTGTAGCCAAGTGGTAAGGCACTGGTTTTTGGTACCGGCATGCGCAGGTTCGAATCCTGCCACCCCAGCCAGAACTCTCTCTTTCCGACAATTGCAAATTATCGAACCTGCTTCCAAAGGAATGCAGGCTTGGTTACGATGCGCATCGCGACGCGCGATTGCCCCGCAATTGGACCATTGCGGCGGTGCGGGCCGCCCCCTTCAAAACGTGATTAAACCGTACCTGCCACACATAAGTTCTGACCAGTTACCCATTCCCCGGAATCGCCCACGAGATAGAGTACGCAGGCAGCAATATCGCGCGGCGTGCCCAGGCGCCCGGCGGGTAGATTGAGCTGTTCCAATAGCGGCCCGAAATCCTCATCTGTCATGTCGAGCGCTTTCTTCACTGTGTCTGTAGGCACAAATCCGGGAAGGATCGCGTTAACGCGGATCTTTTGCGGCCCCAGCTCCAACGCAAGTGTCTTGGTGAGCATATTCACGCCGGCCTTGGCTGCGCTGTAATGCCCGCTGCCAGGAAACGGATCGCGCCCCGCCATCGATGACGTGTTCACGATGCTGCCGCCGTCTTTCATGTGCTTCGCTGCCGCACGCACACCCCAGAATACCGAGGTAAGATTGACCGCCAGCGCCTTGTCCCATTCCGCCGGATCAAGCTCAGTCAGCGGCGCGGATACCAGCGATCCACCGGCATTGTTGATCCAGATATCTAGCTGCCCGAATTCATCGACCGCGCGCTGAGCCAGCGCCTCCATATCTTTTTCGCTTGATACATCCGTCTTTTGCGCAACCGCGCGGCCGCTGGAATTGCTTTCATTGATCAGCTTGGCAGTGTGTTCGATCTGGTCGGTAGAGCGCGCCGCGCAAACCACATCCGCGCCAGCTTCTGCCAGCAGAGCGGCGA
>JABDKI010000239.1 GCA_013002295.1 Altererythrobacter sp. | reverse complement strand
ATTTGATATCGAGTATGCGGACATTCGACAATCAACCCACCAGTCCCGTCCAAGCGACGAATACGCCGCCCATGGCGATGGCGACGCCATAAGGAAACTTTGCGTGCAGGCTCCCGTCTTCGGGTTTCTTCAAAGGCAACATGCGTCGCAAGACCATCCAGCTTAAGATAGAGATAATTCCGGCTATCGAGACCCAGAGAAGTAGACTTAATCCTTCGCTCAAGGGAAAAAAGGCCGCCAGTCCAGCGTAGAATTTCGCATCGCCGCCACCCATGATGCCAGCAGCAAAGATGCCCGCCCCAAACACCATGGCAATCAAGGCATGCGCGAAATGCCAACCGGTCGTGCTTAGACCACCGAGATAGAAGGCATGCGCCAGCCCGAGTAATAGTAGCGCCAGCGACAGCCAGTTGGGCAGCCGCCGATCGCGAATGTCACTGATCGACCCGACAAACAGAAGCAGGGTCAGTGCTGCTGGCCAGAGCAGCGCGATATCCAAGGGTTAGTCCTCGCTCTTCCGGCGCAGCGAAATGCGCACCGGATAATTGCGCGTACGCGGCCGTGCGCTCCAACGTGGACCAGCACGCGAAACGGAGATGCGCGCGCGGCGCTGTTCCGGTTTGGCTACCTGGCCAACCAGGCTGATACCTTGCGCAGTCGTTTGAGCCTCCGGTGTGGTGCGAATTTGAATTTCTGCTTGCCGGACCGGCTGGCGCGGCTTGGCCTCTTCCTTCGGTGCGATGGCCATCTCGCGCTCGGCGATTTGCTCGATCTGGCTGCTTTGCGTGTTCACCACAACTGCGCTGCGATCATCGACTTGCGGCTCGGTCAAGCCTTCGCCAATCGCGGTCTGCTCTGCCTGAGCAAGCAACTCTTGAGTTTCTTTCTCTCGCATAGCCAGCGCGCGGGCCGAGTTGCCAAGCGGCGATTCATAGAAGCGAGCGAGATTGGATGCATACTTCGGATTGCTCGGGGAAACCTTTACTGCAGCCTGGAAATAACGCTCTGCCAGATCGGCACGGCCAAGTCTGGCGTAGGAAACAGCGAGGCCATTGAATGCGTCTGCTGCGTGCTCCTCGTTCAGCGCGGCCAAGCGGAATTGCTGAATGGCGGCGGCCACATTGCCTTGCTCAAGCGCCAAGCGGCCGTTTGCCAGTTCTTCGCTGCCGAAAATCTCAGCGCGCTGTTCAACTTGAGCGTTCGGCTTGGGGCCAAATCCCAAAGCATTGACGAAGCTCTGACACCCTCCGAGCGCCAGAGCTGCAGCGATGCAGCACGATGTGCGATAGATCTTTTTCATGTCACTAATTCCCCATCATTGACGGAATGATTTCGCGGATCGACATCACGATCGCAGGACCGATAATTACGCCAATCATTGTTGGCAGCATGAATACGACGAGCGGGATCGAGAGCAAAACCGGCAGGCGGTGAGCCTTCTCCTCTGCGCGCAGACGACGTGCCTCGCGCATTTCTGACGAATAGACACGCAGTGTCGTGGCCAGGCTGGTGCCCAGTTTGTCGGACTGGATCAAAAGGGTCGCAAAGGACTTGATTTCGTCCACTCCGGATGTGTCGCCCAGCTTGCGCAGCGAGTCTTCACGGGTCGCGCCAGCGCGCATCAGCAACGTGGTTTGCGTCAGCATTTCTGCAATGCGCGGATGCGTGTTTGCCATTTCCCGGCCGACGCGATCAAGCGCGGCCTCGAGACCAAGGCCTGCTTCAACACAAACCAGCATCAGATCGAGGCTGTCCGGGAAGCCGTTGACGATCTCTTCACGGCGGCGATCGGCCTTGGCGCGAATGAACAGGTTAGGGAGATAGAGACCCATTACCATGAGGATCGCGCTACCGATATATAGCTGCACGACGGAAGGCGGTTCAGGGCGGAGCCAGGAGAATAGAAGAAAAAGTCCAGGCAATGCGAAAAGCATCATCAGTCGAACCAGGGTATAAACCCGAGGTGCTGACTGCGACTCATAACCTGCCGCTTTCAATTGCTTGGCGATATCGCTTTCAGCGGTATCGCCGAGATTGAGCCCGGCGCTCTCGATACGTTTGACCATACTGGCCCAGACGCCTTCGGAACGCTTGCGTGTGAGCGATTCCTGCGTTGGACCGACACCATCGCCACTAAGCGCGGCCAGTTCGCGCGAAACCCGCATGCGGCGCGAGGCTACGCTTGATACAAACAACACCACAGCCGCAACGGCACCAAAGATCAGCAGCAGAACAAGCGCTCTGAGAACCCAGTTCGAAGTGGCAAATTCTAGCATTTCACACCTTCAGATCGATCATTCGGCGAATGATATAGACGCCCAAAAAATACATGATGACGAGACTGATCGCACCGTAAATGAAAATCGGGTCCTCCGAATTTTCGAGATAGTATTGCGGCGTTGCCACAAAGATCGATAGGAACGCGAAAATCGGAAGAACGGTGAGCATCCAGGCAGTCATCCGACCCTCGGAACTCAGGGCCTTGACTTTCATGAACATCTGATGGCGCTCGCGAATTACTTTGGAGATGTTTTCCAGGATTTCCGCAAGGTTACCACCTGTCTGGCTTTGAACTGAGAGCGAGACAACGAACATCATCATGTCGTCAAGTTCCCAGCGTTCGGCCATGTGTTCCAAGGCGCCTACCAAATCCGCACCATAAGCGACCTCATCACTGATAAGACCAAATTCGGATCCGATCG
>JABDKI010000229.1 GCA_013002295.1 Altererythrobacter sp. | reverse complement strand
CCGCCGGATATTGTGCTGAAGCCAATATTCCGCATGCACGCGTGGGGCATCAGCAGCGCCCGGAACTTGGCCTTCTGCTTCGAACTCGGGCACGCAATGCTTTTCGCCAAAACGGCGCGAATACGTGGTCTTTCCTGCGGCGCTGATGCCTTCAATGACGATAATCATATTTAACCAGTCAGAATCGCCGATTGGCCTTCTCGATTACTCGCTTGGCGCCAGATCCAGCACAGCTGCGATCATCGCGCGGGTACCAACCGTCACGCTTTCGCGCGGGGCGATCTTGAACAGCGGTGAGTGGTGCGAAGGCACTGCAGGCCCGCCATTGGCCGCCGCGTCGAATGCTTCCTGCGGCGTGCCGCCAACCGCGAAGTAATATCCCGGAACGCCGGTGTCCTCTGCCACGAAGAAAGCAAAGTCCTCTGCCCCCATTCCTTGCTGGCGGAACGGCGGTGTCGCTTCCTCGCCAAAGGTTTCGCGCATCACGTCGTTGAGGCGCCGTGCAAGCGCCGGATCATTGTAGGTCACTGGCGTGCCTTCGGTCACATTAACCTGCACCGGCATATCATCGGGTAGGCCGTGCGCCTTGCCGATGTTCACCGCCACTCGCTCGATTGTCGAAAGCAGCTGCTCGCGCACACGCTCGTCATTGGAACGCACCGTCAATTGCAGGTCAGCGCGGTCGGAAATGATGTTGTGCTTGGTTCCTGAGTGGAATGCGCCCACAGTGATGACGGCTGGCGATAATGGCATAACTTCGCGGCTGATGATCGATTGCAGCGCAGTCACGATTTGCGAGCCGATATAGACCGGATCGCGCCCGGCATGCGGGCTGGCACCATGCGCGCCGATCCCGGGCACCATGATATCGACCGAGTCCGCACTCGAATACTGGATACCTTCCGATGCAGTCACCGTACCGGTCGGGATCACGGAAGCGACGTGGAACGCGACAGCATAGTCAGGCTTGCCGAAGCGCTCATACAGCCCGTCTTCCATCATCGCCTTCGCCCCGCCCACGCGCTCTTCAGCGGGCTGAACCACGAACATCAGCGTGCCGCTCCATTCGTTTTTCATCGAGGCGAGCAAGCGCGCTGTGCCAACCATGGAGGTGATATGCACGTCGTGCCCGCATGCATGCATGACCGAGTATTCCTCGCCATCCTGCCCCACTTGCTTGGCCTTGGACGCGTAGTCGAGCCCCGACTTCTCCTCGACCGGCAGCCCGTCCATATCCGCGCGCAGCAGGATCAGCGGGCCATCGCCGTTGCGCAGCATGCCCACTACACCCGTGCCGCCAACATTCTCGGTCACTTCAAGGCCCGCATCGCGCAGTTCAGCCGCCATACGCGCGGCGGTTTTGGTCTCCAGAAACGAAAGCTCGGGGTTCTGGTGGAAATGCACAAACAGATCGTCGAGATAGGCGTCATAATCGGCTTCGACTGCCGCCGCGATCTCGCCGCTATCTGCCGTAGCCGGCATTGCCAGCATTGCTGTGCCAATTACCAGCGACATTGCTGCTTTGCGCATGAACTTCATCGATTCTCTCCCAATCCCCGTATTTGCGGCATTCCAAGCATCTTCCCGCCCAAGTCGCAAGCGCCTTCCCGATTGCGCCCACGTCGTCTCACGACTATTTGCACGTCAATGCGACCCGCAATCCTTCCCCGCATCCGTGATGGTTTTCAGAACCTGCGCCATTCGCCAGGTAGAACTGTGCTTCGCTGGATCGCCAAGGCCATCCTTGCCTTTGTGTTTCTCAGCTTCGTGCTGGTCATCTTCTACAAATGGGTGCCCGTGCCGATCACCGCGACCATGGTGATGGACGATGAGGTATGGGAACATGGCCTATCCAAAGATTGGGAATCGCTCGACAGTATCGACCGCGAACTGGTTACCGCTGTAATCGCTGCTGAGGATGGAAAGTTCTGCAGCCACAATGGGTTCGATGCAGAAGCCATCGCGAAGGCAGCGGCACGCAATGCCCAGGGGGGGCGCATTCGCGGCGGCTCCACCATCACGCAACAGACCGCGAAGAACGTATTCCTTTGGCAAGGCGGTGGCTATTTCCGCAAAGGTATCGAAGCCTGGTTCGCGTTCCTGATTGAGCAAATCTGGGGCAAGCAGCGGATCATGGAAGTATATCTCAATGTCGCTGAAACCGGCATCGCCACATACGGTGCAGAGGCCGGCGCGCAGCGTTACTTCGGGCATTCTGCCGCGCGGCTGTCCCAAAGCGAGGCCGCGCGCATGGCAGCGGCACTGCCCCTCCCCAAACAACGCCCGGTCGTCAATCCGACCGGTTTCACAAGACGTTATGCCAACACGATATCCGCACGAATGGGAGTTGTAAGGCGTGACGGGCTTGATTCCTGTGTCTATGACTAGAAGCCATGGGCGGGGCGCATAGCCATTCACATTCGCATGACCACAGCCATGGGGCCGCTGGGCATTCTCATGCGCCGGCCGATTTCGGTCGCGCATTTGCCATTGGCATCGTTCTAAACAGCGCCTTCGTTATTGTCGAAGCGACCTACGGCTTTCTATCAGGTTCAATGGCGCTGGTCGCCGATGCAGGCCACAATCTGTCAGATGTGCTCGCCTTGATGCTCGCATGGGGCGCAAGCGTCGCAGCGAAGAAGCCAGCCTCCCCGCGTTATACCTATGGCTTCAAGAGCTCGACCATTCTAGCGGCACTAGCGAACGCGATGCTGTTGGCGATCGCCATAGGCGCGATCCTGTTCGAGACGATGCACCGCATCTTTGAGCCCGCGCCGGTCGAAGGGATGACTATGGTCGTGGTTGCCGGGATCGGGATCGCAATCAACACATTCACTGCGCTGATGTTCATGCGTGGACGCAAGAATGACCTCAATATTCGAGGTGCCTTCCTGCACATGGCGGCTGATGCGCTGGTGTCCTTGGGCGTGGTGATCGCAGGTATTGCAATCCTCTATACCGGACAAATCTGGATCGATCCGGTCACCAGCCTGATCATTGTAGCTGTCATCGCTTGGGGCACATGGGGTCTGGCTAAAGACAGCATCAAGCTGGGCCTGCATGCCGTGCCTGAAAACATTGACCAAGCGGCCGTCCGCAGCCATCTGGCAGGCCTTGAAGGAGTGGAAGCTCTGCACGATCTGCATATCTGGCCGATGTCGACCACCGAGACTGCGCTGACGGCACACCTCGTCATGCCTGCGGGCCATCCGGGCGACAGCTTCTTGGCCGAATTGCGCGACAGCCTGTCTCAAGAGTTCGGAATTGGTCACGCAACCATCCAGATCGAACAATCGCGCGAATGTGCAGACAATGGTGCGTGCTGCTGATGGCGGATGCTTCCCCAGAAGCGCGCGCAGCGCTGAAAGCGGCGATGGTCCGGTTGGCCAATGGCGACCGTGCAGCGCTAGAGGAAATCTATCGCGCAACGCAGGTGAAACTTTTTGGAATCTGCTATCGTATCTTGGGTGACAGAAAGGAAGCCGAGGACGCCTTGCAGGACGTCTACGTTAATCTATGGCAGCGGGCTGACCGCTATGACCCTGAACGTGCCAGCCCGATCAGCTGGCTCGCAACCTTCGCGCGCAACCGCGCGGTGGATCGTCTTCGCACGGGCAAAGTCCGCGCAGGTGCCGTCGATATTGACGAGGCAGCACCCATCGCGGACGCTACGCCATTGGCAGACAGCCTGATGATCGATGCGGAACGAAGTGCCCGGGTCCACACTTGCTTAGCCGCGCTTGATGAGAAGCAGCGCGAAAACATCCGCGAGGCCTTTTTTGGCGGGAAGACCTATGTCGAACTGGCTGAGGCACGGGACGTGCCGCTTGGCACGATGAAGAGCTGGATCCGACGCGGTCTTGCGAAACTCAAAGCATGTCTGGAGGCTGGCGAATGAGCAATGATCCACGCCTTGACGAGTTGACCGGCGACGATCTGCTGGCCGCGGAATACGCGCTGGGCCTACTGGAAGACGAGGAACTGCTCTCTGCGCGCGGACGGATCGCGCGTGAGCCCGAACTTGCAGCGGCGGTTGCGAAGTGGGAGCGTCAAATTGCGCCATTGCTGGACGAAGTAGCCGGCGCCGCGCCCACCCCTGACCTGTGGCAACGCATCGAAAGCGAAGTGAATGCGCGCGACCTTGCACCGCAAGGCGGCAATGTGATTGACCTAAGCCAGCAATTGACCCGTTGGAAATGGGCGACCGGGCTATCCAGCGCGGCAGCGGCAATTGCGCTCGCATTCCTTGCGCTGCCTGGAAGTGGACCTGATCCTGTCACCCCTGCGGCTGAAGCGCCGCTGATGGCCTCCATCGCTATTGGCGATACGCCCCTGCGGTTAGGTGTTACCTATCTGCCCGCCAGTGAAGAGATGCTGGTGTCTGCCAGCGGGCTATCGGCTGATGGCGTGCACGATCACGAGCTTTGGCTCGTACCGGGCGATGGCGGCGCCTTGCAATCGCTGGGCGTGGTGGTGCCGGGCGAAGAACGCCGCGTGGCTTTGCCCGGCGAAATCTCGCGCAATATGGCCGACGGCGCGCAGCTATTGCTGACGCGCGAACCGCTCGGCGGCAAGCCCGCAGATCAGAACGCCGGACCTGTCGTAGCCGAAGGCAATTTCCGCCTGATTTAGAAAAAATTGCGCGCGCGCTGCATCCGCCGCGGAACAGCGTTCGTAACTCTCCATGCAAGCAGGACGGGGCTTAGCACTCAAAGGAGAGTACCTATGAAAACTTCGAACAAGTTCAAAGCCGCAGCATTCGCGGCAATCGCGGCCACAACAGGCCTTGCCGCCATGGCACCGGTTTCGGCCCATCATCACAAGACAACCAGCCAGTCACAACCCAACATCGTAGCGGCTGCACAAGGCACCGGCGTTCACAACACGCTGGTCGCTGCGGTTCAGGCTGCAGGCTTGGTCGACACACTGTCCAGCCCGGGCCCATTCACAATCTTCGCACCAACCGACACCGCTTTCGCCAAGCTGCCGGCTGGCACAGTTGAAACGCTGGTGAAGCCTGAAAACAAAGGCACTCTGACGGGCATCCTGACCTACCACGCAGTGGCGGGTAACGTTTCAAGCGGCGCCCTTGTATCGCTGATCAACAAGCATGGCGGATCGGCGACAATCGATACGCTGGCTGGCGGGAAACTGACTGCGCGCCTGTCTGGTGATACAATTGTGATTACCGATGCAGCGGGCCGCTCGACGGCCGTCACGCAGGCTGACGTCAATGTCTCCAACGGCGTGATCCACGTGACCGACGGCGTTTTCCTGCCTGGCTGATCTCGACTTAAACTCAGCGCAGCGCCTGTTACCCCCTCAACTGGTGCAGCGCAAAAAAGAACCCCGCTCGGCAATCCTCCTGCCGGGCGGGGTTTCACTTTTTTGTATAGGTGCGTTCAGGCCTTTACGCCGCTTCGTCCTTCTTGCCCTTCTTAGAAGAGCTGCTGACCACGCGGACCGGGTCCTTGCGGCCATGGACCACGTCGGCATCGACAACGATCTCGCTGACATCTTCCATGTCCGGCAAATCGAACATCGTGTCGAGCAGAATGCCCTCGACGATGGAACGCAGGCCGCGCGCACCAGTTTTGCGCAGGATCGCTCTTTCGGCGATTTCCTTCATCGCTTCGGGCGTGAAGGTCAGCTCTACATCTTCAAGCTCGAACAACTTCTTATACTGTTTGACCAGCGCGTTTTTCGGCTCTTGCAGGATAGTGACAAGCGCATCGACATCCAGATCGTGCAGCGTAGCGATCACCGGCAAACGGCCAACGAATTCGGGGATCAGACCAAACTTGAGCAGATCTTCCGGCTCGCTCTTTTCGAGCAGTTCGCCAACCTTGCGCTTGTCCGGATCGGCGACATGCGCGCCGAAACCGATTGAGCGCTTTTGCAGTCGGTCGCCGATGATTTTGTCCAGGCCGGCGAATGCGCCGCCACAGATGAACAGAATATTGGTCGTATCGACTTGCAGGAATTCCTGCTGCGGATGCTTGCGCCCACCCTGCGGCGGAACGCTGGCTGTGGTGCCTTCCATCAGCTTCAATAGAGCCTGCTGTACACCCTCACCCGACACGTCGCGCGTGATCGAGGGATTTTCCGCTTTGCGCGTAATCTTGTCGATCTCGTCAATATAAACGATGCCATGCTGCGCCTTCTCGACATTGTAGTCCGAGCTTTGCAGCAGCTTGAGAATAATGTTCTCAACGTCTTCGCCAACATAGCCCGCTTCCGTCAACGTGGTCGCGTCAGCCATCGTGAACGGCACATCAAATGTGCGCGCGAGTGTTTGCGCGAGCAATGTCTTACCCGAACCGGTCGGGCCGACCAGCAGGATGTTCGACTTGGCCAGCTCCACATCGCCGGCCTTGTTGCTATGCTTCAAGCGCTTGTAGTGATTGTGCACCGCGACGGAGAGAACGCGCTTCGCCCGATCCTGCCCGATGACATAGTCATTCAGCGTCGCAAAAATCTCTGACGGCGCAGGTACTTCACCTTCTTTGCGTCCGGTCAGACCAGCTTTGGTCTCTTCGCGGATTATGTCATTGCACAGCTCAACGCATTCATCGCAGATGAACACGGTTGGTCCTGCAATCAGCTTTCGCACCTCGTGCTGCGACTTACCACAGAAGCTGCAGTAGAGAGTGCTTTTGCTGTCTGTTCCGCTCAATTCGGTCATTCCTAAGGCTTCCTAGCCCCTGAATATCAGGGATTCGCTGACTTTATAGCCGCATAATGATGAATCAACCTATAGCGCAGCGATTTTGGATGCAGCCCTAGTGAATCTGTGCAGATTCGCAGTTGATGTTGTCTTAATGTCCCGCAAAGGGGCGAAATTCGGCGGAAATCCTTACTCCGGCGCGCCGCCAGAGCCTTCCTCTTCGCCAGATTCTTCGCTTTCCGGACGGGTTTCGAACACTTTGTCGACCAGTCCGAACTTCTTTGCCTCGTCCGCGCTAAGCCAGGTGTCGCGATCCATTGCGTCAGCGATCTTCTTGACCGATTGGCCGGTGTACTTCGAGTAAAGCTCGTGCATTGTTTCCTTGAGGCGGAGGATCTCCTTCGCCTGAATTTCGATATCGGATGCCATACCGCGTGCGCCACCCGATGGCTGGTGCACCATGATCCGTGCTTGCGGCAATGCGATCCGCATACCCGGCTCACCCGCGGCCATCAGGAACGAACCCATTGAGCATGCCTGACCGATGCAAACCGTCGAGACACGCGGCTTGATGTATTGCATCGTATCATGGATCGCCATGCCAGCTGTCACAACGCCGCCCGGCGAGTTGATGTACATGCTGATCGGCTTTGAGGGGTTCTCGCTTTCAAGGAACAACAGCTGCGCGACGATCAGTGACGCCATGCCGTCTTCAACTTGACCGGTTACAAACACAATCCGCTCGCGCAGCAGACGGCTGAATATGTCGAAGCTGCGTTCGCCGCGGCTGGTCTGCTCAACAACGACCGGCACCAGCGCACCCGTTAGTGGATCGCGCGTAAACTGGCCTTGGGTAGAATGGGCGTCTGAGCCGAGCAGGTCGATCATAGTGTGTCCTTGTGAATCTGATTGAGTGCCTATGTCGGACGCAACGCCGCGATGTTCAAGGGGGTTAACCTTTGCATCTCGACAAATAACTGGAACCGATGCGCCTACCACTGATTTCAACCGCAGAAGGCAGCGCATGCGCGCCGTCGCCGTTCGTCGGATGGCGAGAACCACCGGTCGACGGCGGGTTCAATAAGCTTTGCCCTTCGGCAACAGCGCAGCTTCAAGAGGACTGGAATCATCACGCATCGCCCAAATCTTTGCCGCGCCCTACTCGCTGCCAGCGCGATACCATTGGCATGGTCGAGCGCCGCAAATGCAAGCGAAGCGAGCGCTGCCGCAGCATCTGCGCGCGAGCCGGGTGCCCCGGCCGCGACTATGGATGGCCGCGTTTTCGAGCCAGAATATTTCGAACGATTTGCCCCTCGCAATGCGCTCGACATGCTGGAGCAAGTTCCCGGATTCTTGCTGCAAGGCGGCGGGGGAGGCGGCGGGCGCGGCTTTGGGCAAGCGAATGAGAATGTCCTTGTTAACGGCCAGCGCTTAACCAGCAAATCTGAAAGTGCGCAGGATCAGCTGCGCCGCATACCTGCTGGAAAAGTGATCCGTATCGAAATCGTCGATGGAACGGCGCTGGATATTCCGGGCCTTACCGGACAAGTCGCCAATGTGATCGTCGAATCCGGCGGGATCTCCGGCCAGTTCACTTGGGAAGGCGCGGTACGCACAACCGAAGTTGGTCCGGAATGGTATGGCGGAGAAATCTCCATTTCTGGCAGCACTGGCGCGCTCGATTACACTTTCGCGCTCGAAAACAACAACAACCGGTTTGGCGGCACCGGGCCGTCAATCTTCGCTGATGGTTCTGGAGATTTGATCGAGCGACGCGATGTCGTGCGGGTCGGCGCGTTCGATTTGCCGAGGATTTCGACCGCCCTAGGATATGATTTTGGCGATGGGACAATCGCGAACGTCAATGCCTATTTCGGTCACACCTTCTTTGACCGGATCGAAGAAGAAGATCGGCAACTGGCCGATGGGTCACAGTTCGACCGCATCAACGCTCGGCGCGGTTCGACCCCCGAGTACGAGATTAGCGGAGACATAAGCTTTGATTTGGGTGCAGGACGCCTGAAACTGATCGGGCTTGAGTCATATGATGCAGAGGAGAACCGCAACACGCTTGTCGATACGGAGGTATCATCGGGCGCTGTGAGCGGAGATCGATTCGTCCAAACGGGAGGCGAAGGCGAACGCATCGCACGCTTTGAATACAACTGGCCGATGCTGGGCGGGGATTGGCAGCTGGCCGGTGAAGCTGCATTCAACCGGTTGAACCTGGATGGCAGGTTGTTCGAGCTAGACCCGCAAGGCGAATTCGTCGAGATCGCTTTCCTTGAGGGGACTGGCGGGGTCCGCGAAGACCGCTACGAAACCATTCTCAGCTACAGCAGGCAGCTGACGGAAAAGCTGGCTTTGCAAGCATCGGTCGGCGGCGAATATTCGGAGATCGAGCAAACCGGTAGCGCGGCCAACTCGCGCGCATTTCAGCGTCCCAAGGGTTCGCTTTCGCTCGCGTGGCAGCCGGAAGATGGTTTCGATATCTCGATTG
This sequence comes from Altererythrobacter sp., assembly GCA_013002295.1. Taxonomy (GTDB): domain Bacteria; phylum Pseudomonadota; class Alphaproteobacteria; order Sphingomonadales; family Sphingomonadaceae; genus Erythrobacter. Next base: position 528 of record JABDKI010000229.1, on the reverse strand, counting down.
GAATTGAGCGACGCGTCGGCCAGCTCAGCTTTGGCGATTTTCTGGCCCAGATCGAACTCGATGAAAACAACGAAAACGCAGGCAACAATCAGCTCGTTCCGTCCCAGACATGGGAAGTGGTCGCCGAGATCAGCAAGACGCTGGGCGATTGGGGCACCACTACCCTCTTTATCGAGCAGCGCTGGATCGACGACTTCACCGATATCATTCCGCTGTCAGGCGGTGGAGAATCGCGAGGAAATATCGACAAGGCGCGGCGCACAGAAATCGAATGGACCACGACGTTGCAGCTGGACCCCGCTGGATGGCGCGGCGCCCAGCTTGATATCCGACTGGAGTATGAAGAAGGCGAAGTGCGCGACCCAGTGACCGGGCGCCTGCGGGACTTTTCCGGCGGACGGGACCGCGAAGTTGAAATTGATTTTCGCCACGATGTACCCGGCAGCAATTGGGCCTATGGTGGCGGCTTCGAATACAATCGCGAGAGGCCAAGCTTCCGCCTTTCTCAGATAAGATTGCGGCGGGACC
>JABDKI010000214.1 GCA_013002295.1 Altererythrobacter sp. | reverse complement strand
TCTGTGTAGCGGCAAGGTCGCATACGATCTGATGCAGAAACGTGACGAAGAAGGGCTGGACGATGTCTCTATCGTTCGCATCGAGCAGCTGTACCCCTTCCCCGGCGATCCGCTTGCCGTGCGCCTCAAGCGTATGGTCGATCTGCAGGATGTGATCTGGTGTCAGGAAGAGCCCAAGAACAACGGTTCTTGGTTCTTTGTCGAGGAGCATATAGAGGCCGCGCTTGGCGAGGCAGGTCACGATGGTATGCGGCCCCGCTATGCTGGTCGCGACGCGTCAGCATCGCCTGCAACCGGGCTCGCCAAACGGCATCAGGAGCAGCAAGAAGCTTTGATCGCTGATGCGCTCGGATTGTCCGACAGCACATCGAAATCATCTAAATCCCGCAAGAAGAAGGGCTGAGGACCACATCATGGCCACAGAAGTAACAGTTCCCACATTGGGTGAATCGGTAACCGAAGCGAGCGTCGGCGAATGGCTGAAACAGCCAGGCGACGCCGTAGAGGCCGATGAGCCGATTGTTTCGCTAGAGACAGACAAGGTGGCGGTCGACGTGCCTTCGCCTGTCGCTGGCGTGATCGGCGAACACAAGGTAGCCGTAGGAGACACGGTAGAAGTCGGTGCGGTGATTGCGATTATCGAGGAAGGCTCTGGCGCGTCCGCCAAGAAGTCCGAGGCCAAGGATGACACGCCTGCGCCAACTCCTGCTCCAGCCGCTGCGAAGGAAGACACTTCTGCGGCAAGCGACGTGACTATGTCGCCGGCCGTGCGCCGCGCTGTGCTTGAACACGGGGTCGATCCGACCACCATCAAGGGCACTGGCAAGGACGGGCGCTTGACCAAGGAAGACGTGCTGGCCGCCGCGAAGAACAAGGGCAGCGGCGACAGCGCGCCTGCGCCCTCACCTGCACCAGCTCCCGCTGCGGTACCAACGGGCGGCTCGCGCAATACCGAACGCGTGAAGATGACGCGGATGCGCCAGACCATCGCCAAGCGATTGAAAGGCGCGCAAGACAATGCTGCGCTGCTGACCACTTTCAACGATGTCGACATGTCTGCCGTCATCGAAGCGCGTACCAAGTATAAAGACATGTTCGCAAAGAAGCATGATATCCGTCTGGGATTCATGGGCTTTTTCGCGAAAGCTGCATGTCTGGCGCTGAAGGATGTGCCCTCGGTCAATGCCTATATCGAAGGCGATGAGATCGTCTATCACGACTATGTCGATATCTCGGTTGCGGTCTCTGCGCCCAATGGTCTGGTTGTCCCAGTCGTGCGCGATTGCGATGCCAAGGGCTTTGCCCAGATCGAAAAGGACATTGCGGACTTCGGCAAGCGCGCCAAGGAAGGCACGCTGACGATGGAAGACATGTCAGGCGGCACGTTCACTATCTCGAACGGTGGTGTGTTCGGATCACTGATGTCGACCCCGATCATCAATCCGCCGCAGAGCGCTGTGCTGGGCCTGCACCGCATTGAAGACCGCCCGGTTGCCGTGAATGGCGAAGTCGTGATCAAGCCGATGATGTATATCGCGCTGAGCTATGACCACCGCCTGATCGATGGCCGCGAAGCGGTGACTGCACTCAAGATCATCAAGGAAGCGATCGAAGATCCGACACGGATGCTGATCGACCTTTAAGGAATACTCCATGGCTGACCATTCATACGATTATGACGTCCTGATCATCGGCGCTGGCCCCGGCGGCTATGTCGCCGCAATTCGCGCAGCGCAGCTGGGCTTGAAAGTGGCTTGTGCGGAAGGGCGTGCCACACTGGGCGGAACATGCCTGAACGTGGGTTGCATCCCATCAAAAGCGATGCTGCATGCGTCCGAGTTCTATGATGCGGCCGCCAATGGCACTATGGAAAGCATGGGTGTCGAGGTGAAGCCCAAACTGAACCTTGAAAAGATGCATGGCCAGCGGATTGACGCGGTCGATGCCCTGACCAAGGGCATCGATTTCCTGTTCAAGAAGAACAAGGTCGACTGGAAAAAGGGCTACGCCACATTCCAGGACGCACACACGGTTACAGTGGGTGATGAGACTGTCACCGCCAAGGATGTCGTGATCGCGACCGGTTCTTCGGTCACGCCCCTGCCCGGTGTCGAGGTCGACAACGACAAGCAGGTCGTGGTTGATTCCACTGGTGCGCTTGAGCTGGCCAAAGTGCCCAAGAAGATGGTCGTCATCGGCGGCGGCGTGATCGGGCTGGAACTTGGCTCTGTCTGGCGTCGCTTGGGCGCAGAAGTCATCTGTGTCGAATTCCTCGATCAGATCCTGCCCGGTATGGACGGCGATATTCGCAAGGAGGCGAACAAGATCTTCAAGAAGCAGGGGATCGAGTTCAAGCTTTCTTCGAAGGTCACAGGCGTGACTGTAAAGGGCAAGAAAGCGACGCTGACGCTGGAGCCTGCCGCAGGCGGCGATGAAGAGACGCTGGAGGCCGATTGCGTGCTCGTTTCGATTGGCCGAAAGCCCAATACCGACGGGCTTGGCCTCGAGAATATCGGGCTTGAGACAAACCAGCGCGGCCAGATCGAAACCGATCACTCCTTCCGCACATCGGTCGATGGTGTGTGGGCGATTGGCGACGCAATCCCTGGCCCCATGTTGGCGCATAAGGCTGAAGATGAAGGTATCGCGGTTGCGGAGAACATCGCGGGCGAAACCGGCATCGTGAACCACGACGTGATCCCGAGTGTTGTCTACACCTGGCCCGAGATCGCAGGCGTTGGCCTGACAACCGAAGAAGCGATCGAGAAAGCAGGCGGCGATAAAAAGGCAGTTAAGGTCGGCAAGTTCCCGATGATGGCGAACAGCCGCGCGAAAACCAATCACGAGCCCGACGGTTTCGTGAAAGTCATCGCCGATGCGGAAACGGACCGCGTTCTGGGCGTGTGGTGTATCGCAAGCGTCGCGGGCACGATGATCGCCGAAGCAGGCATCGCGATGGAGTTTGGCGCAACGTCAGAAGACATCGCCTACACCTGTCACGCGCACCCGACCCACGCCGAAGCAATGAAGGAAGCGGCAATGGCGGTTCAAGGGAAGCCGATCCACGTTTGATATGCGGAGGCAGGAAGCCCTCCCACCAGACGCAATGGCTGTCCTGAATTTCTGGTTCGGAGAACTGAATTCTGAGGACTGGTTTGCGCGCAATGATGCCGTCGACGGGCAGATTGATAAACGCTTCAATCATCTACACAGCCAACTGGCGAACGGCGTACCCGAAGAATGGCGCACGACATCGCGCGGCATTCTGGCCGCGATCATCGTTCTAGATCAGTTTAGTCGGAACCTGTTCCGGGATGATGGCAGAGCCTTCGCGCATGATCACACAGCGCTTTCTTTGTCCAGATCAGCCATAGAACAGGGCAAAGATGCGGCGCTGAATGATCGCGAGCGGCCGTTTCTCTACATGCCATTGATGCATTCCGAGGAATTGGCCGATGTGAATGAGTGCACGCGACTGATGGAGGCTATGGGCGCTCAAAACAACGCTGACTTTTCGCGTCGTCATGCCGCAACCTTGGAGAGGTTCGGCCGGTACCCGGCCCGCAACGAAGCATTGGCTCGCGAAAACACCGTTGAAGAAACCGCATTCCTGAAGGAAAATCCGCACGGGTTCTGACGCGCATGAGTACAATTCCCGTTTGATCGCGCCATCTCCTCTGCGTAAAGCGGGCGCAAGAGGGAGAGATGTGTGGCCTATCCGAAATTGACTGACAAACCCGGTGCGCTGGAAACAGCGGCGGCCATTCGTTCGGGCGAGTTGAGCCCGCATGAAGCAGTCGAAGATGCAATTGCGCGGATCGAGCACCTCGATGTCCATATTAACGCGGTTGCCGTGTGTGATTTCGAGCGTGCAATCGAAACCGCCAAAGCGATGGATGGCGAATTGCCCGGTGAGCATCAGCCACTGTTCGGCGTGCCAATGACGATCAAGGAAAGCTTCGATATTGCCGGCCTTCCCACCACTTGGGGGCACGCGGCGCACAAAGACTACATCGCTAATCGCGATGCGAAGATCGTGCGCCAGCTTAAAGCAGCCGGCGTAGTCTTTCTGGGCAAGACCAATGTGCCGATCGATCTGAGTGACTGGCAAAGCTTCAACGAAGTCTATGGCCGGACCAACAACCCCCATGACCATGATCGCTCGCCGGGTGGCTCATCGGGCGGTTCAGCGGCAGCTGTCGCAAGCGGGATGGTCCCGATCGAATACGGCACAGACATTGGCGGCTCTGTGCGTGTGCCCGCGCATTTTTGCGGTGTCTGGGGTCACAAGACTAGTTGGGGCCTCGTCAGCAAGCACGGACACGACCATCCGGCAATGGCGGGCAAGGACGCGCATGATGGTGCGCTCTCCATCGCCGGGCCGTTGGCCCGCAATGCCGATGACATCGAGATATTACTGCGGCTGACGTCGGAATTTCCGCTGTTCGAGCGAAAGAAACCGCTTAAGTCGTGCCGCATCCTTGCAATCCTTGATCACCCGGACAGCCCGCTGGATAATAGTGTGCGCGGACCGGCGGAGGCAGCACTGAGCGCTCTTGAAGCGGCAGGTGCGCAGATCGACCGGAAGAGCGATCTCATCCCCGACCTCGCGGCGCAGCAAGCAGATTACCTGCGCATGCTCAATGTCGCGATGGCGCGCGGAGCCCCCTCGCCCGATGGCAAACGCGCGACAGCCACCGACTGGTTCAACCTGCTTGATCTGCAGGCGCGCAACGAATTGGCATGGGCGCACTTGTTCGAAGGCTATGACTTTGTGCTGGCGCCGCCAGCGCCGGTTCTGGCCGTGCCGCACCGCGATGAGGCGGTCTTCCGCGGCGATATCGACATCAATGGCGAGATGCACCCCGCTGCTGGTGGCCTTGCCTGGGCTGGGCTTGCGACCTTCCCCAATTTGCCCGCGACATGCTTGCCCATCGGCGAAAGCGGAGGGCTGCCATGTGGAATGCAAGTGATGGGGCCACGCTGGGGTGACCTCGATTGCATCGCAGCCGCGCGTGAAATCGACCTGATATTGAACGGATAACTTACATGGCCAAACCGCTTATGCTCCGCTTTGCCAAGTGGCACATCTGGCTCGGCTGGTTGGTCGGCGTACCCACGCTGATGTGGATGGTGACCGGCCTCTACATGGCTGCAAAACCCATCGAGGAAGTGCGCGGCAACCATCTGCGGGTGGAGCAAGCGGTGCAACCCCTGGTTCTGCCTGATAGTGCGCTCGCCAGCGCGGAGTTCCCGATCCGCGAAATGCGCGCTGTGATGCAGGATGACCGCGCGGTAGCGATACTGACCGGGATGGACGGTTCTACCCGCCGGGTGGACATGCAAAGCGGCGCTGCGATCCCCGCATTGACGGCCAACGACGCGCGCGCGCTTGTCGCAGAACAAGTTAAGGGCGGTGACAAGATACGCAGTGTGACTGCGTTCGACGCTGACAATGTGCCGTTCGACTTCCGTCGCGAATTGCCCGTTTGGCAAGTCGCGCTGGAAGATGGCGCGCATATCTATGTCGGACGCGATACCGGCCAGATTGAAGCGGTCCGCACCCGCTGGTGGCGCGGGTTCGATTTCATGTGGGGTCTCCACATTATGGATCTATCCGACCGTGAAGACACCAGCCATCCGATACTGATCCTGTTTGCAGCATTGGGCGTGATCGGAGCGCTACTCGGCTGCACCTTGATGTTCCGGCGGCGCAAAGCGAAAGTCATCGCCGCATGAACGGCGCTGAAGTCCTCACACCCGTTCTCGACATCCTTGATGTAGTTGGGGTCGCCATCTTCGCGCTTTCTGGCGCTTTGATCGCCGCGAAGGAACGTCAGACGTTCGTAACGGTGGCATTCTTTGCGCTGATCACAGGCGTCGGTGGCGGCACCGTGCGTGACTTGTTGATCGGGGCGCCGGTGTTCTGGATGACGGACCCGTGGGTGGCTGCCGCGTGCCTGATCGTAGCCCTGCTGGTGTGGTTTACGCCCACGCGCTGGTGGGATGGCAAGCTACTCGATTATGCTGACGGTCTTGGGCTGACAGCCTATGCCGTGCTCGGGAGCGCTAAATCTCTGTCTTACGGAATTCCGCCAGTTCCGGCGATCCTTATGGGGATTGTGACAGGAACAGTGGGCGGCATTATCCGCGATGTCGTCGCGGGCCGACCGTCGATAATCATGCGGCCCGAACTATACGTCACCGCAGCAGCGCTATCGGCAAGTCTCTGCGTTGCTGGCATTTGGCTGGAATTGCCGCAGTTTGCGGTTTGGACGATCGCGACCCTGGCCGGGCTGATGCTGCGCAGCGCAGCCATACGTTGGCAGCTCGCTTTGCCTACTTATCGTGAAAAGGAACGCGCGGCGGCGAAGAAGCGTGCAGATCAAGCAGCCGGAGCAAATGCCCCGGCCTCTCAATCAGACGATACTTCGGGTTAGCCCGAAACTAGCCAGCGGCTGGCGCGGCTTCTTCCAGATCACCATCGACCGGACCACCGGGATAGGCCGGAACCTGCTGAGAGCGACGCTCTGCATCGGGATCGACCTGTTCTTCGCGCTCGACTTGCGTCCAGGCAGTGCGGTAGCGATCATCGCTATACTGGTTGTCGCGCACCTGACGCGGTTGAGCTGAGCCAGAGCGATCTTGCGCGGCAAAGCTGTCACCGTAGTTCACGTTCTCGATCTTGCCGTCAGAGCCAATCGTGCATGTGAAACGATCGCCGTTAAAGATTGTACCGGTTACTCGCCAACCTTCACCGGTGCGATCAACACTCTCAACTTCATTGACGCGCACTTCGCGCTCGATTTCCGCCAGGCATTGATCAACCGCGCCATCAATCCCGCGCCCGCTGCCAGACGAACGGCGATTCTCTCGGCGATCATTACGATCGCGGCGATAGTCATTGCGGTCCTCGCGGTAGTCACGATAGCGCTCATTGCGGTTGCGGCGCTCTGAACTGGAAGCAGCGTTGGCAATGGCCGCGATACCACCGATGATTAACACGCCTGCGAGCACATCACCCGCATCAACGCGGTGGCGGCGGTGGCGATAACCTCTATAGCCGCGATAGCGATAACGGCGGTGATGCTCAGCAGTCATCTCGTCCGCGCTAAAAACATCAAACTGCGGCAACTCGGAATGCACTGCCGGTGCAATAGCGGGAAAGTCAGCCGCGGCGGCTTGTGCTGTGACTAAGGATGCGGCGGCAAGCGCGCCGGAAGCGGCTGCGAGCTTTACGAATTGGGCCATAATGGTCCCTCCTGTTGTGTGCGCCCACCAAACGCGACGAAGCTAGGGAATCGGGCTAGGCGGCCCAGGCTTAGCAAAGCCTGAACCGCCCAGTTGGTGGAATGGTAAGCGGAGTGATCAATCGAGGTAGCGCAGACCACGATAGTTGATGTCGACTACCCGACCGCGCTGGATCTCGCACTTGAACCGTCCGCGATCAAAGTTTTGACCGCGATGATTGTAGGCATAGCCGCGATCATCATAACGGTTGCGATCCCGATAGCGGTCGCCGCGATGGCCGCCGCGACCTTCATCGACCACCATGCGTCCGCGAACTTCCCAACCGCGACGTTCACGATCAACATCGCGGATCTCGGTAACATCGGCGAAGCGATAACCCGCGCGGCGTGCGTCGCGCTCTACAGCGCGGATACATTTGCGGATCGCTCGCTGCGGGTTGCCCTGTGGCCGGTAATCGCGGTCACGATAGCGATAGCCGTCACGATAGCGGTCATTGTTGTTCGAACTGCCGAGGATGGCTGCAAGGCCGCCAATGATCAATGCTCCAGCGATCACATCGCCTGCATCAATCTTGTCGTCGCGGTGCTTCGCTTGCGCTGGAGCCGCGCCGGCCAATGCCAGTGCGCCTACGGCTGCAGTTGCGATCCCACCTTTCGCGAATGCTTGTGTTGTCTTGCTCATTTGAGGTTCTCCTCATCTGGGCCGTGGCGGGATTGCCTCGGCTGTGAAGAGAGAACTAATTGATTCGCGCTGATGCCTCGCTGAACTTCTATGACAGCGATCGTTCAGAAAAGTGCTATTTTTTCTGAACGGGCTGTAATTCGGTGAAATGTGCAAGAAAAGCAAGCACATCTGCCCCTTCAGCAATCACTTTATCGGTCGGTTTGCCTGCCCCATGCCCCGCCCGTGTCTCGATTCTGATTAACTGCGGCTTATCGCCCAGTTCAGCCGCCTGCAGCGCGGCGGTGTATTTGAAGCTATGCCCCGGAACCACGCGATCATCGGTATCAGCCGTAGTGACCAGAACTGCCGGATAGTCCACGCCATCCCGCACGTTGTGGTAGGGAGAATAGCTGCGCAGTATGCGCCAGTCCTCTTCGCGATCGGGATAGCCATAGTCGTCGACCCAGTACCGTCCCGCTGTGAAGCGATCAAAGCGCAGCATGTCCATTACGCCAACCGCCGCGTGCGAGGCATCGATCAGATCAGGACGCTGGTTAGTAACAGCACCAACCAGCAAGCCGCCATTTGATCGCCCTTCGATCGCCAGGCCGTTGGGCGTGGTGAATCCATTCGCTTTCAGGAACTCGCCTGCTGCGATGAAGTCATCGAACACGTTCTGTTTATTCGCACGGCGGCCGGCATCGTGCCATTCCTTGCCATACTCGCCCCCGCCGCGGATATTGGCGAGAGCGAACACGCCGCCTGCCTCCAGCCACGCCATGCGCGTGGCGTTGAAACCCGGCGTAATCGAGATATCGAAGCCGCCGTAGCCATAAAGCAGTGTTGGCGCGGCCTCTCCGCTTTCAGCCAGTTCTTTCTTGCGCACGATGAACATCGGAATGTGCGTGCCGTCTTTTGAAGCATAGAATTTTTGCTCAATCGCATAATCTTCAGGCGCGAAGGTCAACTCTGGGCTGGCAAAAACCTCGGTCTCACCAGTCTCCAAATTCAAGCGATATATCGAATCCGGACGGTTGAAGCTTTCAAAACTGTAAAATGTTTCGGGATCGCCGGGGGATCCGCCAAATCCGCTTGCTGTGCCCAGCCCTGCCAATTCGATCGCGCTTGCGCCCTCCCCCTTCAAATCGAGCACAACCGCGCGGCTCGCGGCGTCTTGCAGATATTCGACCACCAATTTGGTACCGACAATAGATGCGCCAGAGATCGGATCATCCGTTTCCGGCACAACCAGCCGCCATTCAGGCGCGCGAGCATCAAGATTGATCGAAACGATGCGGAACTTGGGCGCATCGTGATTGGTGGTGAAGTACAATGTGCCATCGAGCGAAGCGATCAGTGACCAGCTGTTCTCAAAACCGGTTACCAATGGCAGTGCGGTCCAGCGATCGCGCCCGCGCTTTGCCAGATCGATCAGATGCACTTCATAAACATCATCGGTACCGAGCGAACTGGTAATCGTGGCCCAGCGCCCGTCACGCGTGGTGCGCGCAGAGTGCCCGCGCTCTGGATGATCGGGCGTTGCAAACACCAGTTTATCTTCGCCTTGATCGCTGCCGAGGGCGTGGAAATAGACCGCCTGGTTGTAATTGAGTGCCTGGAAGTCCTGCCCCTCTTCTGGTTCCGGGAAGCGCGAATAGAGAAAGCCTTCATTGCCAACCCAGGCGATGCCGGTGAATTTGGCCCAGCGGATTTCATCGCCCAGCTGCTCACCCGTCGCGACATCGATCACGCGAATAATGCGCCAGTCGGTGCCGCCGTCCTGCACGCTGTAGGCGAGCAGCGAGCCGTCGGGCGAAGGCTCCCAACCAGCCAGCGCAGTGGCGCCATCATCCGCCCAGGCATTGGGATCAATCAGCAGGCGCCGATCGCCATCGATGCCGGTCTGCACATAAAGCTGAGACTGGTTTTGCAGCCCAGAATTGCGGGTGTAGAAATAGTTATCGCCCGCCTTTTGCGGAATGCCAAAACGCTCAAAATTCAGGAGGCCCGAGATGCGCTGTGCAAACCACTCGCGCGTTTCGAGCTGTGCCAGGAACGCGTCTGTCGTCCCATTCTGCGCCTCGACCCAATTGGCAACCTCTGGGTTGTTGCGCACATCATCTTCGAGCCAGCGATAAGGATCCGCGATCTCTTCGCCAAAGATCGTCTCGCTTACATCCTGCGCATAGGTTTCAGGATATTCGGGAGCGGTGAGCGTGTTCGCGGCAAGTGGTGCAGCAATAAGGCTGGCTGTAGCTGCCAGCAGTATCGGGCGGATCATTTTCGGGCTTCTCCGGATAGGCGACCATTTTGTGAAAGGCAGTCTAGCCAGCGAGAGCGCCCCTAATCAAGCGCAGCCAGCACATCGCGTGTAAATGAGACAAAGTCGAACCGGAAGCCGACCGGGTCCTCTCCTCGCCGAACGATCACAACATCGCGGCTAGGCACGACAACGATAATCTGACCGCGATTGCCGAGCGCTGCAAATGTATCAGCCGGAATGCCGTCCAACTCGTTTAACAGCCACCAACCGGCGCCATAGCCAAGCGGGCCATCCGGCTGGGGACCGCTGGGATCGGAAACATACTCACGCCAGTTTTCAGGCAACAGGCGTTCACCATCGGGCAGCACGCCTTCATTGAGGTAAAGCTGGCCTAGCTTCGCCAGATCGCGCGCGGTGGACCAGACCTGGCTGGAAAGCACATAATTGCCGCGATGGTCGGTCTCGGCCACTGTGTGGTGCATCCCGACCTTCTCGAAGAAGTCCATCGGCCGGTAGTAGGACAGGTAAGACTGGATCGCCTTTACCGCCATCAATGTGTCATTGTTGGAATAGCGATAGACAGTGCCTGGTTTGTGCATCAGCGGCCAATGGGTTGCGCTTTCGTCCACAGTGGCACCGCCCCAGTAAAGCGGATCAGTCCTGTTGCCGGGCGTGTCTGAGTAACGCCCCGAGGCCATACGCAGCATATGGTCGATCGTGATCGTCCGGCGAGGATCGTCTTGAGTGCGCCAGTAAGCCAGCCCGACCGGTTGATCGACCGTTACGTCATCAGCTTGCACTGCCCAACCGACCAGCGTCGCAGCGATAGACTTGGCCACCGACCACGTGCGCTGCGGGGTCGCAGCGTTATAACCCTCTCTGTAGCGCTCGAGCGCAAGATCGCCGTTCTGAACAACTAGGACCGCTGTAGTGCGGCTGCCCTCACCATACGTGCCGTCGAACGCCTTTGCGCCGAATTCGCCGGGCAATTCGTTGGCGGGCACACTATCGGGAAAGGACCAGCCCGATCCTGAGCCGGAATTGCGCATGCGAAGCGGCTCTCGTATCTCCAACTCCGGCGAGTCAATTGGCAGCAAGTCGCAGCCGAAGCGCGGCTGATAGCGCGCGGTTCGCGGACCCATGTCATCGGCCCATGTGACGCGCACTTGATCAACCGTTCCGGATTCCGGCGCGCGGATGATCTTATAGGGCAAATCGCGCACGATATCATTCAGCGGCGCCTGAATGCCGGTCAGCTCCCATTCGTGAATGCTTTCGGGCGTGCGCGTGGTGCCATTGGCCTCTGCATTCGCGATCGCGCTGCAAAGGAACAGAGCCTTGTAACCAGCAGCCAGCGCGCGATCATAGCGCGCGTCGAGCTGCTCCTGCTGAGACTGCGCAACGGCTGGCGTTGCGAGGGGAATGGCGGCGAGTAGCGCGAGCGCGCCGAGAGATGTGCGGATCATGCGCGTCACCCTAACCCGGCGCGTACAAAAGGAAAGGGCCGATGGATCGCTCCACCGGCCCGATCATTTGCAGCGGGTAAACTAAGGCCGCGCCATGCTTACTTCTTCTACGACCTCAAGGTGGGGAATGCCGCCGGACAAGCATTCCTGCGACCGGCCATCAATCCCGATCTTGGCTGACACTCGCTTGCGACTGTTCGAGAAATGCTTGGACGTCACTACGTCAACGGGCTCCCAAAACTCGAGGGAGATCAGAACCTCCTCTTGCGACAACCGTGTCGACGCGACAACGCGCGCCTGAAACTCGTGGCCCATGTATCGACCGGCAACATGTTGCCCGGCCCGAAAACGATCGGGTGCATGCAGGCTTCTCGCCTGTGCAGCCGCAGTGTTCCAATCGAAGAAACCATACCGACGCGCGATCAATTCCAGCGCACGCGAATGTGAAACCTCGTGCCCCTGCGCTTGCTTGATGGAACGGTATCGCCGCGCCAGCGCCTTCATATTGGCCAAGTTGGGAAGGTGTTGTGAAATCATATCAATCTCCTGCTCTCAAACCGATTGCGATGGAGTCCGCATTGCCACCTCGGATAGCCTGAAGATGATTAGTGATACCGTGAGAGTGTTCACCCTGGCTTGCGCCCGCGGACGGCAGGCCCCTCTCAGCCTTGCGCGCCTGTTATGGGAAAGGTTGAAGTGTGTCAAACACATCAAAAAAGGGCCGGAAGGTTGCCCTTCCAGCCCTTGCTTGTTCGGTTTTGAAGTCGCTTACGCTTCTTCCATGTCTTCTTCGTTCTGGACCGGACCAGAATCCTGGCCCTTCGCGTCTTCGTCACGCTCGACAAACTCGATGATCGCCATTTGCGCAGCGTCGCTGCCGCGATAGCCGGCCTTGATGATGCGTGTGTAACCGCCTTCACGGTCGTTGTAGCGCTCTGCCAGAGTGTCAAACAGCTTCTTCAGCTGTGTTTCGTCCTGCAGGCGACTCATGGCCAGACGGCGGTTCGACAGGCCGCCACGCTTTGCCAGCGTGATCAGCTTCTCGACGTACGGACGCAGTTCTTTCGCCTTTGGCAATGTTGTGTGGATCTGCTCGTGCTTGATCAGAGCCGCAGCCATGTTGCGGAACAGGGCCGTACGGTGGCCTGATTTACGGCTCAGCTTACGCTGTGAAATTCCGTGACGCATTGTATTCTTCCTTCGTTTGTAAGGGGCCCGTGTAAGGTAGCCCGGTACTGGCGGCGCTTAAGGTGCGCCGCCGGAACCTGATTAGCCGAGCAGCTCTTGTTCGAGCTTCTTGGCCATTTCTTCGATGTTCTCAGGCGGCCAACCCGGGATGTCCATGCCGAGGCGCAGACCCATCGAGCTCAGGACTTCCTTGATCTCGTTGAGCGACTTGCGGCCGAAGTTCGGCGTACGGAGCATCTCGGCCTCGGTCTTCTGGACCAGGTCGCCGATATAGATGATGTTGTCGTTCTTGAGGCAGTTTGCCGAACGGACCGACAGTTCCAGTTCGTCCACCTTCTTGAGAAGGTAGCGGTTGAGCTGGTTCGTGTCGCTTTCCTGCGGCTCTGCAGCCTGACCGATCATCGCCGAAGTCGGCTGGGGGATACCATCTTCGAAGTGGACGAAGAGGGTCAGCTGATCCTGAAGGATGCGTGCAGCGTAAGCCACGGCATCTTCCGGAGTGACCGTGCCATCGGTTTCGATGGTCAGCGACAGCTTGTCGTAGTCCAGTTCCTGACCAACGCGGGCGTTGTCGACCTTGTAGCTGACCTGACGGACCGGCGAATACAGGCTGTCGATCGGGATGAGACCGATCGGTGCATCGACCGGACGGTTCATCACTGCGGGACGATAGCCCTTACCGGTATCAGCGGTAAGCTCCATGTTCAGCGTGGCGCCTTCGTCGAGGTGGCAGATCACGAGATCCTTGTTGAGGACTTCGATGTCGCCGGAAAGCGCGATGTCGCCGGCCTTCACTTCGCCGGGGCCGGTGGCCGAAAGCTGGAGGCGCTTGGGGCCTTCGCCCTGCATCTTGAGCGCGATCTGCTTGACGTTCAGGACGATATCGGTGACGTCTTCGCGCACGCCTGCGAGCGAAGAGAATTCATGCAGCACGTTCTCGATCTTGATCGAGGTGATCGCCGCGCCTTGCAGCGAGGACAGCAGCACGCGGCGCAGGGCATTGCCGAGCGTAAGCCCGAAACCGCGCTCGAGCGGTTCGGCGACGAACGTCGCGCGGGTTCCGGCATCGGTGCCGGGCTTGATCTCGAGGCTGTTGGGCTTCTTCAGTTCCTGCCAGTTCTTGATGTTGACAGTCATGGACTTCCCCTGGGGTCTTGCAA
>JABDKI010000193.1 GCA_013002295.1 Altererythrobacter sp. | reverse complement strand
CGGCAAATCTCCTCCGCGCGTAGCAAGCGCCCTTCGTGCAAGTGGTTTGTCACCGCAATCAATTCGCGCGGTAGCGTACTTAGGCGCTCGAACTGCGCATTGGCGGCACTCGCTTCGGCGTTGCGTCCCATCCCGTTTAGAATTCGTGCCTGCTCGCGCCAGCTGGCGGTAAGCGCCGGGTTGAACCGCGTGGCGCGGGTAAAAGCATCGAGCGCGCGAGCATCGTCACCTTGGTTGAGCGCCAGATGGCCCTCCTCCTGCCATGCGCGGCCATATTCGGGCATGGCCGCGTGCAAACGAGCAAGAAATGACTGCGCGAGGTCGTGCTGTTTCAGGTAACGTGCCGCGACCGCCGCCATATATAAGGCTTCGGAATCGCTAGTGTTATTTGCCAAAACGCTTTCGGCATGTGCCATCCCGCGCGCGAAGTCGCCCGATTGCAATGCGCTTTGTGCAGATTTGAGCTCGTCTTCGCGTGTCGCCATATCCCGTCCCTACAAAGCAAAACGGCGGAGGTGAACCGCTAAGGTCCGCCACCGCCGCTGCGTTTACGTGTCCGAAGGATCAATAGTCGAAGCTGACCCGCATGCCGACCGTTGCTGGACGGTTCGTAGTGATGCGTGCCCGGTCATTGATGTAGTTGCCAGAGATCTGCGCGCGCTCGTCAAACAAGTTCTCTCCAAACAACTCGAAGCTCCATTGGTCTTTCGAAATGCCCGCAGACAGATCGAAAACAGTGTAGCTTTCCAGCTCCAGCTTGTTGATCTCGATGATATCTGTGGTCTTCGACGACGAATAGGTCACTTGCGGCATGATGAATGCGGTGATGTCATCGCTCGCATCCCATTCATAACGCACCCGCATATTGCCCTGGAAGGACGGCGCGAACGCCAATTCCTCGCCCACGATCACGTCGCTGGTCGGTGTAAGTACTTCCGTGATCTCTGTGTCGAGAACCGAGAAAGCGCCGGCAATCGTCAGGCCCGGTGTCGCATAAGGCGCGAGCGTGAAGTCCGCTTCGATGCCTTTGATTTCTGCATCGGCCGCATTGTCCGAGAAGAACAGATTGGTGATGCTGGGATCAAAGATCGTAGTTTGCAGACGACTGATGTCGACGAAGAACGCGCTACCGTTGATACGCAGCTGGCCCTCAATCAGATCGACCTTCCAGCCGATTTCATAGTTTTGCACTTCGTCGGTTTCGAGTTCGAATGGTACTGTAAAGCCAGCGCCATTGGTCGCGCCACCGGGACGGTTCAACAGGCCCGGACGGAAGCCTTCCGAATAAGTCGCATAGAACAAAAGATCAGGGTTCGGCGTCAGTGTTACGGTTCCCTTGTAAATCAGGCCATCGGTTTGCGCCGTATCCGGAGCGCGCACCGCGTTGAACACTTGCTGCGCTTGGGTCGCGCTAAGGCCGGCAGCTTGAATGTCTGCCAGCGTATCATCGAGCGTAAAGGTCTGACGCAAGGCCGCGCTGCACGAACCGATAAAGGTGTACTCGCCATCGCCATCATAGAGATCGTTGATGTCCGTGCCGAAAGCGTTCTGGTCTTCCGCGCTGAAGCTGTTGCAGAATGATCCGTTGGCGCTGCCTTCGAAATCGACTTCGATATCGTAGTAGCGTGCGCCCAGTGTGACCGTCAGAATATCGGGCACGACATCGATGGTGGCTTCACCAAAGATGCCAAATTGCTTGTCCGTGCGGCGGATATCGTTGCGGAAAATCGTGTCAGCCGGAAACGGCCCTGGCAAGGTTGTGAAACCTTCCTGAGGGAAGTTCGGCTTGAACGCGCCGAATGGCTGCGCGACAACGTTGCCCGGATAGGCGAAATCATTTCGCTCTTTCAATTCCAGATCGGAATAGAACCCACCCGCGGTGACACGAACTGGCCAGTCTTGTGGTGTGCTGAAACGCAGTTCTTGCGTGAACACAGTCGTGTCGCTGTTCGATGTCACATAGAGATTAGGTGGCTGGCATGTTCCGCTTGGCGCGGCGGCACCCGGATAGCTAACTGAACCGTCACAAATGTAATATGGCAGATACTGCCCTACGAAGAGGTAATCAGTGTAGTCGACACGTTGCTGAGTCTCACGATCGGTATAGGCCCCGGTGTAGACCACATCGAGCATCGCCAGCCGACCTTCGACCGTCCAGCTTGTGTTGGAGAAATCATCTTCCAGGCGATCTTCTTCAAAGCGCTGGATTTCAAGATCGTCCAGTCCGTCCAATTCCGGATCAGCGAAGAAAACACCGTCGCTTTCCACACTTTGGCGTGAGTGCGCGAGGGTAACGGTCCAATCCGGGGTTACTTCCCAAAGCGCGGTCGCGCGGAAACCGGAATATTGCGTGTCGTTGAAGTCCTCTTGAACGAGGCCGGCATTGTCCGTGTCGAGGAAAGTGACGCCGGACAGATCTGCACCGGCTTGGAAGCCACCTCGCAGCGGGCTGACCACGACGCCATTGGAACGTACTGTACCAGCGGGCCGGAAGCGCGCGCTCTCCGTAAGATTGCGTGTGCCCTGGACGTTGTCGATGTAGCCGCCCTGATCGTCGAGATAGAACACGCCGCGAAGCGCCAGGGTGTCTGCGACAGGGATGTTGAGCATCGCCTCGGCTTTGTAGCTGGTCTCTCCGCCCTTGGTGAATGACACACCGGCTGATGCACCTGCATCGAAGCCTGAAAGCGAAGGCTTGTTAGTGATCAAGCGCACAACGCCTGCTTGAGAGCTGGCGCCGAACAGCGTGCCTTGCGGGCCGGAGAGAACTTCGATCCGCGCCATGTCGGCTGCGTAAACGTCAAGGTTGCGGCCCGGCTGCGCTAGCGGCTGCTCGTCAAGATAGAGCGCAACGTTTGGAGCGAGGCCAGCCACACCGGCTGTCGTCAAGTTTGGCGTAGTGGAGGCGAGACCACGAATGTAGATTGTGCTTTGACCCGGGCCACTGCCGCCGGCTGTCACGGTAGGCAGTTGATCAAGGTAATCCTCAAACGTGTCGATATTGAGCTGATTTAAGCCCTTTTCGCCAATCGCCTGCACCGAAATCGGAACATCCTGAAGATCTTCGCTGCGCTTTTGCGCGGTCACGACAATCGTTGGAACACCGCCTACGCGTTGCTCGTCTGCACTTTGCTCAGCTTGGTCTTGCGCCATGGCTGGCGTCGCCATCGCTACTGCGATTGCACCAATCGATGCGCTGCTTGTAAATTTTCTCATTCCTGCGGGCCCCTTGTTTTGTGCCGAACGAACGCGCGGCAGAGCGTGCAAAGATGCACGTTTGCCAATATTCGCGCTCAGTTTTTGTGAAATTGATCTGAAACCATGGGTCTGCAGGGGGCGATAACAACCAGCTATAGCTGCGGCCACAGCAATACTGGAATAATTCTGATAATCGAAT
>JABDKI010000186.1 GCA_013002295.1 Altererythrobacter sp. | reverse complement strand
CCCATATATGGATCGTGACTGATAGGAGTAGCCACTAAGGGCCATGCCCGATTCCCCATCTACCGCGGGAGACGCGGACAGTAGCAGCGGTCTGATGACCGCTCTCAAGAACTTGCTCAAGCTTGGCAATGGCGATCGCAGCCTGCGTGCGCAGCTTGAAGATGCGATTGACGAGCATGAGGACGGCAATTGTGATGCCGCTCCATCCGAAGAGGCTGACGGCGATCTGTCGCCGGTTGAGCGGCAGATGATGCGTAATCTGCTACACTTCAGCGAGCACGATGCCGATGACGTGGCCGTGCCGCGCAGCGAAATCATCGCTGTTGAAGCGTCGATTAGCTGGGATGAACTGGTCGCCGCATTCAGCGAGCACGGCCACTCGCGCATGCCCGTATACCGTGAGAAACTGGACGATGTGATCGGAATGATCCACATCAAGGACGTCTTTGCTTTCCTTGCAAGTGGCAATCCGCCGCCAGCGGATTGGACCACGCTGATGCGGCAGCCCCTATATGTGCCGCAGGTGCGCGGGGCATTGGATGTTTTGGCCGATATGCGCGCGCGGCGCGTGCATCTGGCCGTAGTTCTTGACGAATTCTCCGGCACAGACGGTCTGATAACGATTGAAGATCTGGTCGAAGAAATTGTCGGTGACATTGAAGACGAGCATGACGATGCACCCGAAGCATTGATTGTGCCGATTGGTGACGGCATGTGGGATTGTGATGCCCGTGCCGAGCTGGACGATGTCGCCGAGATCGTGGACCCGCGCTTGGCAGAAGTTGCTGAATCGGTTGATACTTTGGGCGGTTTGGCCTTCGTCCTGGCCGAACAGGTCCCGCCGGTTGGCGCAGTGGTTGAACATGCCAGTGGCTGGCGCATCGAAGTTACAGCAGGCGACGAAACCCACGTCACGCGGCTGCGCTTGCACGCGCCAAAGGATGCGGAAACAACAACAGAGGACTAGCAAATTTGGGCTTTTCTTCGATTTTTTGCATCTTTTGACTGGCGTAAGCGTATCTCTCTTGGAAAAGAGAGAAATTGAAATGCCAGCTCGTCGTCTACCCCCACTCCGCGCTCTTGAAGCGTTCATGCGCACGGTCCGCCTGGGCTCGGCTCGTGCAGCCGCAGAAGAAATCGGTCTCAGTCCTTCGGCATTGTCGCGTCGGATCACCAATCTTGAGGAATTCGTCGGCAAGAAGCTGTTCACGCGGGCGCGCCAGTCGATGCAGCTTACCGACGAAGGCCAGGCGTTCTATGAAGCGGTGAATCCGCATATGGAGGCGCTGGCCCGCGCTGTTGAAAGCCAGTCAGACAATATCTCCTTGCTGCGATTGCGTTTGGGCGTGCTGCCACTGTTTGGCAGCCAGCGATTGTTTCCGCGGCTTGGTGAACTGCGCAAGCGGCACCCGCTGCTTCATATCGATATCGACACAGGTCCGCATTTAGAGGACCGTGTGGGCGATACTCTTGATGCAGCCATCATCCTGTCCCAGGGGCCGGAGCAAGGCCTTCATGCTGTGCGGCTTGATCACAACATGGTGCACGCGATTTGCAGCAAGGAAATGGCCGGTACGCTGGGCGACGAGGTTGATTTGGACAAGCTCGGGAAGCAAACCTTCCTGATCCACAATGAGCTGCCCTTCAGTTTTGAAGCATGGAAGCGGGCGCTCGATCTGGAAGACCTGGAGCCTGCGGCGATCGACCATTACGACTCAGGCCAGTTGATGCTGGAAGCAGCGGCGCAGGGTCTTGGCATTGCAATCATGCATGATGACCATTTGCGCCGTGCGGCCGACAATCGCCTAACTGACCTCTACGGCGCGGAAGTCGAAAGCCCATACAGCTATTGGTTTGTCTGTAAGCCGACTGCGCTGGAGGAGCGCCCGGTGCGCCTGTTCCACGATTGGCTAGTCAGCGCGGGGCTGTAGGCCCGCTACTCGATCGGAAAGTTCTTTTCCGGCGCTTGATAACGCACCGGATCAACCGAAAACTCGAATTCGCGCAGAGGTTTGCCGAGCGCGTTGACCAAGGCGGCCTCTATTTCGTTTCGAGCCGTCGCGGCAATCGCCTTGCGTCCGTGATGATCTTCCGGGC
>JABDKI010000169.1 GCA_013002295.1 Altererythrobacter sp. | reverse complement strand
CGCTCCAGCTTGGCGATACAGCCAGCGCAGCGCATGCCGAGCACAGTAAAGCGGCTGTCGATCAAGTCGGCAGCGCCTTCAGCCGGGATGGCAGCAAGGGCGTTCACAGCAACCGGTATTCCTTTTTCCAGCTTTGCCCGGCAGACGTCATCTGAAGCCGGACAATCCAGCGGCCATCGGCTAGCGGAGTGTTTGAGCGAAATGTCCCGTCGGGCATCCGCGAAAACGACAGTTCGCCTGCTTCGAGATCACCCAACGGACGGCGGATTGTGGCAGAGGCCAGTGCCAATTCGGGCACACCTTCTGTCTGAAGGATCAAATGGCCATCATCCGCACGGACTGGTTGAGCGCTCCAGCCCAAGGCATCCTGCTTCTCAGCCTCATCCAGCCAGCCATTGAATTTCTGGCTCGCAACGTAGGTGTTTTCGACGATCACGCCGCCAAAACCGCTCGTGGCCAGGCTGGCCATATAGAAATTCACTGCCATGACGATGCCGAAGCCGCCAATCATCGTGAACAGCATATGGCGGCCTGTAAACTCGCGGCGTCCTGCTTGCTTGGGCATCATCTTCCTCCCGGCGCGTTGAACAATGTCTCGGCGCTATCCGTTTCTGCCTGCTCGTCTTGGGACGTCAGAACAAAGCTGAAGTTCTGTTCCTTTATGCCCGATGGTGCCGCGACATAGGCGCGCGCTGTTCGGGTCAGGTCCGGCGACACTTCCAGCACTTGGCTGCGCGCCGCGGCGCTTTGCGGGATTGTGTCAGTCCACAATACAGCGCCCGGCAAACCTTCGATGCGAATTTCCATATCGCGCGGGCGGGCTTCCATATTGCGCAGCTTCAGCGTGTAGGCATTGCGCACCGAGCCGTCACGCAGCAGCATGAAAGGCGGATTGCGATCAGGCGACACGGTTAGCTCCGTGTGGCTGCGTACTCCCAGCGCGAACAGCATGGCGAAGCCAATTGCGCTCCAGACGCCCAGATAGATGAATGTCCGCGGCCGGATCAGAGCTTTCCACGCAGCGCGCGGAGGCTCGCCCGCAGCCTCTTTCTTGCAGTCATCCAGCGTTGCATAGTCAATCAATCCGCGCGGACGGCCGATGTCTCTCATCACGCGGTCGCACGCATCGATGCACATAGCGCAGGTGATACAGCCAATCTGCTGCCCTTCGCGGATATCGATGCCGGTCGGACATACCGCAACGCATTGGAGGCAATCGATGCAGTCGCCAAAGGCTTCGGGGTTCTTCTTGGCCTTCTTCAAGCTGCCGCGCTGTTCGCCGCGCCAATCCTTGTAAGTGACGATCAGCGATTTCTCGTCGATCATTGCGGCCTGAATACGCGGCCACGGGCACATGTAGATGCAGACTTGTTCGCGCATGAAGCCGCCAAGAACAAAGGTCGTGGCCGTCAGCACGCCGACGGTTGCATAGGCCACTGGCGCCGCTTCGAGCGCAAAGAAGTCGCGAAACAACGTCGGCGCATCGGCGAAATACAGGATCCATGCGCCGCCTGTGGCGAATGCAATCAGAAGATAGACCGCCCATTTGGAAAGCCGCCGCGTAATCTTGCTGGGTCTCCAAGGGGCTTTGTCGAGCCGGAGGCGCGCATTGCGGTCCCCATCAAAGAAACGATCCACATGCTGGTAAAGATCGGTCCAGACCGTTTGTGGGCAGGAATACCCACACCACGCCCTTCCCACCGCGCTTGTTACAAGGAACAAACCAATCCCGGCCATGATCAACAAACCGGCTACGAAATAGAATTCGTGCGGCCATATCTCGATCCCGAACATGTAGAAGCGGCGATTGGCCAAATCGACCAATACGGCTTGGTCCGGGGCAAAGGGCCCCCGATCCCATCGCAGCCAGGGCGTTACATAATAGATCGTTAGCGTAACGATCATCATGAACCATTTGAACCGGCGGAAAGGCCCGTCGATCCGCTGGTTGTGGACCTTCTCGCTTTTTGCATAAAGCTTTTCAGGGACAGCTCCCGGAACCGCCTGTTCCCAGCGATCCGGATTACTGCCAGGTTTCAGATCAGGGTTGGTCATCGCCCTCGACCGCCGTTTCACCAACTGTTTCCGGGGCTACCAAGGCCTCGCCGCCGCCCAAAGAATGGACATAGGCTGCGATCATCTTGATGGTCACCGGATCAAGGCGATCCTTCCAGCCCGGCATAGCGCCATGGCTTGGATTGAGAATTTGCCCACGGATATCAGCGGCATCGCTGCCATACAGCCAGATTGCGTCATTCAACGCCGGCGCACCTTGGAGGCGATCACCGCTACCGTTTGCCTGGTGGCAGGCAAGGCAGTTGTTGGCGTAAAGTTCTGCGCCTGTTGCGTTGGATGTGCCTTGACCGGTGAAGGACAAAACATGTCCGACCAGCGCATCGACTTCG
>JABDKI010000159.1 GCA_013002295.1 Altererythrobacter sp. | reverse complement strand
GGTGTGTATTTCACCTTCTCGGTCTTTGTGATGAAATCGTTGGATGAGATTGAAGCACCAGCGGGTATGCTTGCAATGCAATCAATTAACCGCGTCATTGTAAAATCGCTTTTCCTCCCGATTTTCTTCGCAAGCTCGCTCACTTCGGCGGCACTCACAGTAATGATGCTCCTCGATCCCTCAACGATGGGCTCAAGGTGGGCTCTGATCGGGAGTTGCCTCTATATTTTTGGCATGTTCGTCGTTACCATCTTCGGAAACGTCCCGCTAAATAATCGGTTGGAATCCACAGACGCTAGCGGCCCTGACGGGGCCGAGATGTGGTCAACATATCTTGCCAAGTGGACTATCTGGAATCACGTCCGAACGCTTGCCTGCATAGGGTCTCTGATCTTGCTAACATTGGCAATTAGCGTTCGAACCTAAGTAGGATTTGGTTTGAGAAGGGGCTCCACATTCGGCAGCACCTCCCTAAATCAAATCTCCACCTGGCTGCCCAGCTCCACCACGCGGTTCGTGGGCAGTTTGAAGAAGTCCATCGCGGTTGCAGAGTTCCTCAGCATCCAGGCGAAAATCTTCTCGCGCCAGATCGGCATACCCGGCTTGTCTGACGGCAGCAGCGTCTGCCGACTCAGGAAGAAGCTCGTCTGCATCATGTCAAACTCGCCGCCGCATTGCTCCATCTGCTTCAGCCCGGCGGGCACGTCAGTCTTTTCCATGAAGCCGTAATGAAGGATCGCGCGATAGAAGCCGTCACCGATGTCGTGATATTCGCACCGTTCCCCAGGGTCGACATAAGGCACTTCCTCGATATTGACCGTCAGGATCACCACGCGTTCGTGCAGCACTTTGTTGTGCTTGATATTGTGAAGCAGTGCGGAGGGCACGCCAGCGGCACTCGACGCCATAAAGATCGCGGTTCCGGGCACACGCACCGCAGAATTCTTGGCTGATTTGGCAAAGATCTCCATCGGCAGGCCGCCTTCGGCCATTTGCGCCCGCATCAGCTTTCGGCCGCGCGCCCAAGTCGTCAGCAACGTGAAAGCGATAAAGCCGACCATCAGCGGGAACCAGCCGCCATCAGGAACCTTGGTGAGGTTCGCTGCGAAGTAAGCGCCATCCACGATCAGGAACAGGAGTACGACCGGTGCAGCGTACCACCACTTCCACTTCCAAACGCCGATCAGCAGGACCGCCATCAGCAATGTGTCGATCGTGACCGCACCTGTCACTGCGATACCATATGCGCTCGCGAGATTGGACGAGCTCTGGAAAGTCAGAACGAGAATGATCACTGCAATCATCAGCGCCCAGTTCACGACCGGAATGTAGATCTGGCCGCCTTCGGTTTCGCTGGTGTGGCGCACGTTCAGACGCGGCATGAAACCCATCTGGATCGCCTGGTGGGTGATAGAGAACGCGCCGGAGATAACCGCCTGGCTGGCGATGAACGTGGCGACAGTTGCCAGGATCACCAATGGCAAGCGCCATTCTTCGCTGGCGAGCAAGAAGAACGGGTTGCGCACCACCTCTGCGGCCTGTTCAGGCGGCAAGCCTGCGATCATCGCACCCTGCCCGAAGTAATTGAGCAGCAGGCACGGCATTACAAAGCCGAACCAGCTCAAGCGCATCGGACCGCGCCCGAAATGGCCCATGTCGGAATAGAGCGCTTCAGAACCTGTTACCGCGAGCACAACCGCGCCAAGCGCCAGGAACGCCACCACGCCGTCTGTCACAAAAAACATCACCGCATAATAGGGGTTGAGCGCCCACAGAATGTCCGGGTTTTGAATGATCTGCCACCCACCCAGACCCGCGATAACCGTGAAATAGACGATCATCACCGGGGCAAACAACGCGCCTACCTTGGCCGTTCCGCGTGCTTGAAGCATGAACAGGAACACCAGTAATCCCAGTGCAATCGGGATAACGAACGGCTGTAGCCCCGCATCGACCACTGTCAGTCCCTCAACCGCTGACAGGACCGAGATCGCAGGCGTAATCATACTGTCGCCGTAGAACAGCGATGTCGCAAAGACGCCGAGCAGCACGACCAGCCAGCCATAACTGGACTTGCCTATGTGGCGCGAAAGCAAGGCGACCAGTGCGAGTGAACCGCCTTGTCCCTTGTTATCAGCTCGCATCAGGATGGTGACATATTGGATCGCCACAACCAGCAGCATGGACCAGAAGATCAGGCTGACCACGCCCAGCACATGCATCCGGTCAATTGCAATATTGGCTGTGCCGGCGAATGTCTCACGAAAGGCGTAAAGCGGGCTGGTACCGATATCACCAAAGACGATACCGATCGCGCCCACAGCAAGCGCGGTCTTGGACGCACTGTGTGACTGCCCACCCGTGGGTGGCTGATGTGCTGGCGCTGCTGCTTCGCTCATATCAAATGGATTTCCCGATAATCCCCGGTACTGCCCGTGCGCCCGTGTGACGCCGATCAACCCGATCCGGAAATTGCCCCGGATCGCAAAATGCAGGCGCGCCTAGCACCGCGCTTTCCACCCTGCAAGCCGCAGCGCGCTACTCTTCGATCACCTGTGCGTGTTGTTCAGCGGCATTTTGCGCTTCCATCATACGCCGCATGTTGTCCATTTGCGCCAACAACTGGTCCAAACCGGCCAAGCGAAACTCCAGATCTTGCCGCCACGGCGCATCTTCCGGGCTACGTTCCAGCAGCTCGGCCCAGACGCGCCGCGCATCTTCCGGCCGCCCTGAACGCAGATATGCCATACCCAGAAAGTAGCCCGCGCCGGGATGTTCCGGGAAGGCTTCCTGCGCTTTACTGAACGCGGAAATGGCGGGCGGCGTTACCCGGCCCTCAGCATGCTCGACCAAAGCAATCGCCAATGCGAGCCAGGTTTCCGCGTCGTTGGGATAGTCCTTGATCGCATTGCGCAAGAAAGCAGCCGCTTCTTCATACCGACCCTGGCGCGCATAGCCATCAGACGTCACCAGATGGCTTGGAGGCGGCGAACCATCATCGAACAGGCTACGTCGCGCTTGCACCAATTGCTCGCCGGAGCGCAATTGCTCTGCGGTTGCAGCCTTGGGTGCTGCGGTCTGACCGGGAGAGCCGAACATTCCATATCCGGCCAGACCGAAGATCAGCACCGCCGCGAACAGCATCCAACCTTGCCTTGGCAGGCGCAAAACCAGAATCGCGGTCAGCATTGCAGCTAAGCCGAGCAGGAGGATTGGCATCCACGCCATCAGTCATCGCCCTCGCCATTAATCTGGTCCGGTCCGCCGACCGATTTGCGGCCGATACGTCGCCAAAGAATTGCGCCTGCGGCTAGCAAGAGCAGCAGGGGAATTGCGAACAACGGCCAGGTCGAACTCGTCACCCGCGGCGCATAGCTGACATAATCCCCGTAACGATCAACCAGCCACTGGCGGATCTCTTCGGGTTCCTGACCCGCGGCGATCCGTGTGCGCACCTGATGGCGCATGTCGCCCGCCATGGGGGCATCGCTGTCTGCGATCGACTGGCTTTGGCATTTGAGGCAGCGCAGCGTTTCCATCAGCTCGACCGCTTCGGCCTCTTCAGCCGGGTCTTCCAACTGCGTGTACGCATAAGGCGCAGGCGGCAAATCATCCTGTGCCGCCAATGGCAGCGATAGACTGACTATTGCGAGAAGTGGAAGAGCGCGCTTCACGATGCGTCCTTCAGGATTTCGAGCAACCGCGGGACATCGCGCGCGCTCACATCGCCGATATGCTGATGTACAATATTGCCTTCTCCATCGATCACGAAGGTCTCAGGCACTCCGGACGAACCGATTTCGAGCTGCACTGCGGAAATGTCATCTGCGCCAATGCGCGTGTAAGGATTGCCGTGGGTAGCAAGAAATTCGTCTACGTCTTCGCGTTTGTCACGAATGGCCACGCCGATAATCTCGACGCCTTCTTCCTTGAGGCTTTCCAAGTGCGGGGCTTCCGCAATGCAAGGCAAGCACCAACTGGCCCAGACATTGAGAAGCTTGGGCTTTCCGTCCTGGAAATCAGCCGTGCTCACGCCAGGTAGAGTTGCACTGGCCGCTGGCAGTTCGAATTCCGGTAAGGCACGCCCGATCATGGCCGAAGGGATCTGGTCGTCCTTCGGCTGAAACAACTGGTATCCGGCCACGCCGATAAAGAAGGCGAACAGCATCAGGGGGACCCACATCTTCCCGCGCATCAGGCTGCCTCCCCTGCCGGCTTTGCGTTATCAGAACCGTGCAATAGTGCCATATCTTCGCGTTCCTCGGCCTCGCGAGCCTCTTGGCGTCGGCGCCGAATGTCGGTCGACAACCGACCAATGATCGACAATGTACCACCCAGAGCAATCAGCAGGCCACCATACCAGATCAGCGTAACCAGCGGTTTCCACCACAGGCGCAACTGCCAGCGGCCATCCGGCGACGGTGCGCCAACAACGGCATAAAGCTGCCCGTCCCAGCGGGTCAGCAGCGCACTCTCAGTAGTTTGTTGCACAGGCGCCCAAAAATGCCGCGACTGCGGATTGAGTAGCGCAGGGGGTCCGTCTCCGCGCTGCGCCGTGATGCGCGCTTCCATCGCAGTCCAATTCGGCCCAGCAATCGGATCGACACTCTCCAGAATTATCGCAAAACCAGACAATTCGGTTGTTTCGCCCGGCGCGACCGCCACCAGCTTTTCGTTTGTGAATGCGCTCTCGCTCGCCATCCCAAGCAGGGCAACCGCAATACCGAAATGCGCAACCACCATGCCCCATGTCGCCAAGGGAACGCGCAGCAGATTGCGCCCGCGCAACGGCATGAAGCTCGCCGCACCAAGACAAACGGCAAAGGCCAGGCCGAGAAGTGGCAGGATACCGATGCCAGTTGCAAACACTACGAACAGCAACGCTGCCGTTACGGTTAGGACAGTCACAATAGCTATCGGCAGCTTGATTCGATCAATATTGTCTTCGCGCCAACGCAAGAGCGGACCAACGGCCATGACCGCCAGCATCGGTATAGTGAAGATCGCGCCGACCGGATTGAAATAGGGCGGACCGACAGACACGCGCACATCAAATGCTTCGGTCAGCAGCGGATAGAGCGTCCCAAGCAGCACAATTCCGAGGATCGCGGACAGCATGACATTGTTGAACACCAATGCACCTTCGCGGCTGACCAATGCAAATCGCTGTCCCTCTGAAACGCTGCCCGCACGCAAGGCAAACAGCAGCAAGGCTCCACCGATGTATAGGCACAAGAGCGCGAGGATAAATGACCCACGTTCAGGATCGACAGCGAAGGCATGTACGCTGGTCAGGATGCCCGAGCGCACCAGGAAGGTCCCGAGCATCGACATAGAGAACGCCACTACGCCCAGCATGATCGTCCATGCGCGCAAAGCATCGCGGGCGGCCAAGACGCTCGCAGAATGCAGCAACGCGGTCGCGGCGAGCCAAGGCATCAGTGAAGCGTTTTCAACCGGGTCCCAGAACCACCAACCGCCCCAGCCAAGCTCATAATACGCCCAATATGATCCGGCTGTGATACCCAGGGTCAGAAACACCCACGCGCCCAGCACCCACGGGCGCATTACGCGTGCAAACTCTGGATTGACCTGACGTGTCAGCAGCGCGCCCACCGCAAAACTGAACGCAACCGACAGCCCGACATAGCCCATGTAAAGCGTAGGCGGGTGGAAAGCCAAACCGATGTCTTGCAGCAATGGATTGAGCCCATTCCCTTCCACGGCAGGCATGGCGAGCCGCTCAAACGGGTTCGAACTCAACAGCAGAAACGCATAAAATCCAATTGCAACAAAACCTTGCGAGGCAAGCGTTGCCTGCATAGTCTTTTCAGGCAGGCGCCGTTCCAGCCACGCGATCAGAGCGCCCGCCAGCGCCATCACCGTGACCCAGAGCAGCATCGAACCTTCGTGATTGCCCCAAGCTCCAGACAGCTTGAAGATCATCGGCTTCATCGAATGGGAATTGGTCGCGACCAGTTTTACCGACAGGTCTGTGATCGCAAACACCCACAACAGCATGGCAAAGCTGAACACCGCCAAGAAACCTTGCAG
>JABDKI010000152.1 GCA_013002295.1 Altererythrobacter sp. | reverse complement strand
TCGATGCACTCTATGCGGATTTGGCGAGCGAATACGGCACCGCGCTGATCCCGTTCTGGCTGGAATCGATCTATCAGGATCCCACGCTGTTTCAGTCTGACCGGATTCATCCGACTGAGATCGGGATCGAGCGATTGGTTGCGGCCACGGTTGAGAATGTGGCTGAGGTCCTTCCTGAGACCGATAGCTAGACGCGTTCGACGCTGCCACCACCCACTTTCCACACGGCCGCCTCTTCGAGGATGTCATCGAAGGGAGAGGGCTCCGTCCCGGTCAGCCAGACTTGCGCCTTTCCCATCCGCAGGCGTTCGAATAGCGCGGCGCGCCGGACGGGGTCCAGATGTGCGGCGACCTCATCAAGCAACAGGACGCCGGGGCGCCCCTCCGCTGCCAGCACGGCATGCGCCAGCGTCAGCGCAATCAGCATCGCTTTCTGCTCTCCGGTCGAGCAGGACGCGGCGGCTTGACCACTACCAGCCATAACGACGTCCAACTCGTCCCTGTGCGGACCAGTTAGCGTACGGCCGGCCGCCCGGTCGCGCGCGCGGGTGTGGGCCAGCTCCGCGCGCAGATCTTCGCGTTCGGTTGGTCCGCCGGGCAGATAGGTCAGGTTCGGCTTGGCAAAGGGCGCGTCGGGCAGGGCGGTGAGCTCGTCTGTCAGCGTTGCCACCAATTCCGCGCGATTGGCCGTGATGGCTGCACCGTGCTCGGCGACTTGCGCTTCGATCGCGTCGAGCCAAGTGGCCTCCCGATTTTCCTCTAACAGCTTGTTGCGTTCGCGCAGTGCAGCTTCATAGCGCGAGACGTGCCTTGCATGATCAGGGTGCAGAGCCAGCGCGAGGCGGTCCAGATAGCGCCGCCGTGCGCCCGCGCTGTCCATGAACAACCCATCCATCGCCGGGGTTAACCAGCCGATAGCGAGCCATTCGCTTAAGGACTGCGCGCTGGTCTCCGCACCGTTGACACGGACCAGGCGCCTGCCCGGGCGCTCCGCTTCCATGAATGTACCGATGCGCGCGCTCTCGTGACCCTGTTCAAGCAAGCTCGCGCCGACCTGGAATCCGCCTTCTCCCTCTTGGCCCGGCAAGTCGACCAGAGGGGCACGCCTTAATCCGCGCCCGGGAGCGAGCAGCGAAATCGCCTCCAGAATATTGGTCTTGCCCGCACCATTCTCGCCCCACAGCAGGTTGAGCTTGGCTGTGCCGCGCAGCTCGGTCTGGCGGTGGTTGCGAAAATGGGAAAGGGCGATGCGATCAAGCGCCATAAGATGTGTTGAGGCTTAGCATTTCGGCACGAATTGACCATCTTGCAGCACCAAGAAATCACCGATCCCGAATGTTAGGAAAATTTACCAATCTTTCGGATTGATGAACAAGGCGATTGTGAACGAATATTCAGAAAACCGCAGAATTCCGCCGTTTTTCGAAACTGGCACGGTCCCTGCAAAGTGTTGGGCGTCCGGCGAAATGGTTCGCTGGAGAAAATTGAAAAAGGAATAGCCCCATGTTCTTCAACGCAGAAACCACAAACAAGGTTTTCGCAGCCGCCTTCTCGCTGGTTCTCTCAGCTTCAGTAATGGCCGCAACCATCATCCCCGGCAGCCCAAGCATGTTTGCTTGATCGCTGACCGATCCAACACAAGTTTCACAGGGAGTTTAATCATGTTTTCCGGTTCTGATATTGGCAACCGCCTGATCGCAGCCACTTCGTCACTTGCACTTTGCGCTGTCATGATGCTGACAATTGTTGACTACGCTACTCCGTTCACCGGAGGTGTCGCATGAGCCAGATCGATCATAACACCGCCGGTGGCCCACCCAGCAACACGGGTTTCCACCTCGACAAGTACAATGGCAAGCTGATGGGCGTATGCTCGGGCATTGGCAATTACTTCGGGATTGACCCGCTGATCGTTCGCCTCGGTTTCGTCCTCGGCACGTTGGTAGGCTTCGGCAGCTTCATCCTGATCTATCTCGCGATCGGACTGATCGCTGATTAAGAGGCGTGGCAACCACGAGCTGACCCGGTTTAAGGGCATCCACGCCTTCACAATCTGAATAAACCGGGAGGGGCCATTGGCCCCTTCTTTGATTCCAGAGCGGGATCAGAAAAAGCAGGAACCGGTTTTTCGGATCGGCCCGCGACTTCGGAAAACTCACATAGCGCTGATACCGCCATCGAGCTTGATTTCTGCCCCGGTCATAAAGCGGCTCTCATCGCTCGCGAGATACACCACCGCATTGGCAATATCATTGGGCTCACCAACAAATTTCAACGGGATCTGCCGTGCCAGCTTGTCCAGCAGAACACCTTTTTCGATATTATGATGCTTGGCTGTGCCATCGAGGATAGGCGTATCAACAAAGGTCGGGTGCACGGAATTAGAGCGGATCTGCATATTGTTTTTCGCGCAATGGAGCG
>JABDKI010000177.1 GCA_013002295.1 Altererythrobacter sp. | reverse complement strand
CATGGACTGCCAGAGGAACTGCGCCACCGCTTGATCCATGTCGAAGCCAAGTCCCCCGAAGATGCGCTGTTCGCACTGGAAGAGGGATTGCGCTGCCGTGATTTGGCTTTTGTTCTGGGAGAGATTGGAGGCAATCCGCGCGGGCTTAATTTTACTGCGTCACGGCGATTAAGTTTGGCCGCTGAAAAACACGGCGTTCCGCTATGGTTGGTGCGACTTGATGCATCACCAGATCTGTCCTCTGCGCGGATGCGTTGGAAGGTTGTGTCCGCCCCATCTGCACTGCCGCGCTGGAACCGTGCTGCACCTGGCTGGTCGAGCTGGCGGGCAGAGCTGTTTCGCGCGCGCGCGCACCCACCTGGAGAATGGAGTGTGAGCGATGACGGCAACGGTCTCATCGCCGCTCGATCGCAAAAGCTATCACCCGGAGACGCTTCAGTCGCAACCGCGGCGGATCATGTCGATCTGGCTCGCACAGCTGGCGGTCGATCGCTGGCGGCTCTCTAACGGCATCACACGCGGGGCAGGTGCAGATGCCGTTCCTACTGTCCTGATCAGCGAGACCGCGCACGGACCGCGCATTGCGGCTGCCAATGAGGCCGGTCGTTTGGCTGGCGCACGTGTTGGAACAATGCTGGCCGATGCGCGCACTTTGTGTCCTGAGATACAGACAGCCCCAGCGGATCCGGCAGGTGATCTTGCTTTTCTGGAGAAGCTCGCGCTGTGGGCGCGGCGCTGGGGCCCGTGGAGCGCGCTTGATCCGCCGGACGGGCTAATTGTTGATGTGACGGCCGTAGCCCATCTATTCGGAGGGGAACAGCGCTTGATCGCTGATGCACAGGCGGCGTTTGCAGCGCGCGATATATCCACACGGCTTGCGATTGCGCCCACGGCAGGTGCGGCATGGGCATTGGCGCATTATGGGCCCATTGAGGCGATCCTCGGTCCTCAAGATGATGCGGTGATGCGACTAGGGGAATTGCCTGTCGCAGCGCTCAGGCTGGATCCCGATGTTCTGACAGTGCTGCGCCGCCTGGGCCTCAAACGCTTGAAGGATCTGAGCGGGGTTGAGCGCGATGCATTGCAACGGCGCTTCCGCAATCGCAAATCTCCGGCTTCCAACCCGCTGGTTCGAATGGATCAGCTGCTGGGTCGTGTGCCAGAGCCGCTGTTGCCTGTCATTCCGCAGAATGTCCCGCTGGTCGAACGCCGGCTGATGGAACCGATCCGCCATCGTGACTTGCTCGATCAGGTGATGCGCGATCTGGCGGATGACATGGCGCGCGAACTGGAAGGCAAGGGCGAAGGTGCGCGGCGTCTGGAGCTCGGAATGTGGCGGGTGGATGGCGAGGTTGTGATCCGCCCGCTGGAGCTGTCTGCATCTACCCGTGACCCCGCACATATATGCCGGTTGTTTGCGGCCAAACTGGACGATGTTGATGCCGGCTTCGGGATCGAATTGCTGCGTCTACGCGCAAGTTGGGCTGAACCACTAGCGCTCGATCAGCGAGATATTGAAAGCGCAGCAGAAGAGCAGGGCACTTCGCTCAATGCTTGTGTTGACCGGCTGACGGTGCGGCTCGGCAAGCAGGCTGTGCAACGCCCTGTGCCGCATGCGAGCCATATGCCCGAACGTGCGCAGCGCTGGCAGGCTCTGTTAGAACCGCAGCCAGTAACTCAAGGCGAACTTGCCTTCCATCAGCGGCCGCTGAAACTGCTCGATCGGCCCGAAAGGATTTCCGTGCTTTATGCGTCGCCAGACGGTCACCCACGCTCGTTTCGTTGGCGCGGGAGCGTGCGCGAAGTCACGCGTGTGGAGGGACCGGAACGGATTGCGCCCGAATGGTGGCGTGAAAGGTCCACCGCACGGCTGCGTGACTATTACCGGATCGAAGATGGGGAAGGGCGGAGATACTGGATCTACCGCCATGGAATCAGCGGTGATGGACGGGGTGATTTGCCGCTTTGGTACTTGCATGGACTATATGCCTAACGACCAACTAACTAAAATCGCACGGAATTTGATAAGTAGCCGTTTCTTTACTCTTTTCCGGCATAAATGTGGCCATGGAAGGTGCTGAATCAGCTCGTACATCGGTGCGCAAGCCGTTGGATCTGCTCGTGCAAGGGCGCATGCGTTCGCGCTCGGTCTATGTCGAAGTGATCGATGTGTCCGAGGGTGGCTGCAAGATCAAAGGTCGTCATGGCTTTGCCGAGGCGGGAGAGAACGTCGTTCTCAAGATCGATGGTGTACGCACGCCGCTGGGCAAGATTGTCTGGGTAGAAGATGAGTATGCCGGCCTTCAATTCGAAGGCAAGATGCATCCGGCGATTGTGGATTTCCTCTACAACGAACGCTTGAAGAGCAAAGAATCCAAGGGCCCGGGCAACGCCGCCTGATTCTCTGAAATCGCGGTAAGTTGTATCGCACTTGAAATCCGATGCTGGAACATTTAGTGAACATAAGTTCGATTTAAGTGATCGTCCCTATGTGAATTATGCCCGACACACCGCCGACATCTGCCAAGCGCCGGATCGAAATTGATCCCGATGCCATTGTGCCGCCTGCGCGCGCAGCATTTGTAGAGCTGGGCCTGGTTAGCTGCTTCAGTTTCTTGCGCGGTGCATCCGATGCTGTGGATTTGGTGAGTACGGCGTACGCCCTCGGCTATGATGCTATTGGCATTGCAGATCTGAATTCCTTTGCGGGTGTTGTGCGTATTCACAGCGAAGCGGCAACGTTAAAGATGCGCCCAGTTATCGGCACTCGGATAGAGACGGTCGAGGGCCTTGCATTTCTTGCATACCCTAAAAATCGTGCTGCTTACGGCCGATTATGCAAGCTGATCAGTGCAGGTCGAATGCAGACGCTAAGCGGGGAATGGCAGGACAAGGGAGTGTGCGAAATCTCGCTCGTCATGCTCGCCGAACATGCCGAAGATGTGCAGCTGATCCTGATCCCGCCGGATGATTTGAGCGCACGCTTCACCGTTCCGGCCTGGGCCAACAATGTGATTGTGCTCGATATCAATCGCGAGCTTTCCGTTAGCGTGTCAGGCACTTTTACGGAACTTCTCCCGCATTTGACGGCGGGGCTTCCGACATTGCGCCACATCGCAGCGAGTTATCTCTATCGCGGCGATGATGTGGCACGGCTCGAGCGGCTTGATACGCTAGCCAAGGCGAATAGCCTCAGCCTGCTCGCCACTAACAACGTGCATTATGCAAGCGCTGACAAACGGCCTTTGCAGGATGTGATGACGGCGATCCGGCATAAGACCAAGGTTGCCGAAGCAGGACATCTGCTTGCAGCGAATGCAGAACGGCACCTGAAGAGCCCACAAGAGATACAGAGGCTGTTTGAACGTTGGCCCCACGCGATCTCAGCGGCGCGCGATGTGGCCGATGCTTGTGAGTTTAGTCTCGAAGAATTGCGCTACGAGTATCCTGAGGAAATCTACCCTGACGGAATGGTTCCTCAACAGTATCTTGAAAGCGAGACTTGGAAGGGGGCGGATCGACGCTATCCCGAAGGCGTCCCCGACAGTGTGCGGCAAACATTAAAGCGCGAGTTGGAGTTGATCGGTAAGCTCGATCTTGCGCGCTATTTCCTCACCATCAAGGATATCGTCGATTTCGCACGTAGCGTTGATCCCCCGATCCTGTGCCAGGGCAGAGGCTCAGCGGCTAATTCAGCGGTCTGCTATTGTCTGGAAATCACCAGTGTCGACCCGGCCAAGCATCAGCTGCTGTTTGATCGCTTTATCTCTGAAGAACGCAAAGAACCGCCCGATATCGACGTCGATTTCGAGCATGAGCGGCGTGAGGAGGTGATCCAGTATCTTTATCGCAAATATGGTCGCCATCGCGCCGGTCTGACGGCGACAGTGATCCATTACCGCCCGCGCATGGCAATCCGCGAAGTCGGCAAGGCGATGGGGCTTTCAGAGGATGTCACTAGCACGCTCGCGCGCACCGTATGGGGCAGCTACGGCAGCGAGATCGCGGAAAAGCATGTGCGTGAAACCGGCATGGATGTGCGCGATCCGCATTTGAAGCGGGTTATCAAGCTGGCGGAACAGATGATCGGTATGCCGCGTCATCTCAGCCAGCATGTCGGCGGCTTCATCCTGACCGAAGAAGCGCTGACCGAAACCGTGCCGATCGGTAATGGCGCCATGCCTGATCGCAGTTTCATCGAGTGGGACAAGGATGATATTGAGGCGCTTGGCATTCTCAAAGTCGATGTACTCGCGCTGGGGATGCTGACCTGTATCAAGAAGTGCTTTGACTTGCTTGAGGCGCATCATGATCGCGCCCTGACATTGGCAACGGTGCCGCGCGAAGACCCAGAGACTTACACGATGCTGCGACGCGGGGACTCATTGGGCGTGTTTCAAGTCGAAAGCCGCGCGCAAATGAATATGCTCCCGCGCCTGCGCCCACGCGAGTTCTATGACCTTGTGGTCCAGGTTGCCATTGTTCGCCCCGGTCCGATCCAGGGCGATATGGTGCATCCCTATCTGAAACGCCGCAGAGGGGCAGAACCGGTACAGATTCCTGCGCCAGCGCCAGAGCATGGCCCACCGGATGAGCTTTCCAGTATTCTTGCCCGCACGCTGGGTGTGCCGATCTTCCAGGAGCAAGCGATGAAAATCGCGCTCGATGCCGCGAAGTTCTCATCACTCGAAGCCAACCGTCTGCGCAAAGCGATGGCAACTTTCCGAAGTCGCGGCATGGTGCACGAGCTGGAGGATATGATGGTCGGGCGAATGGTTGCACGCGGCTATGATCCCGATTTTTCCGAACGCTGCTTCAACCAGATCAAGGGTTTTGGCGAATATGGCTTTCCCGAAAGTCACGCGGCCAGTTTCGCGCATCTGGTTTATGTCAGTAGTTGGCTCAAATGCCATTTTCCGGCCGCCTTCGCTTGCGCTTTGCTCAATTCGCAGCCGATGGGATTTTATGCGCCGGCTCAGATCGTGCGCGATGCGCGCGAGCATGGGGTGGAGGTGCTGCCAGCGGATGTGAACCATTCCATGTGGGACAACACTCTCGAAAGTGATGCGGTTTCCCGGCGTGAGCGAGAAAGCATCGCGATGCGTATGGGGCTTCGGCAGGTCGATGGCCTGCCAGAGCATATTGCCGCCAAGATCGTTGCAGCACGTGCAGAAGGCGGCGTGTTCAAGGATGTAGCCGAACTGCGCGAACGGGCAGGGCTTTCGCCTGCGCATATTGAACGGCTTGCGAGCGCGGATTGCTTTACCTCGCTAGGGCTCTCGCGAAGGCAGGCTTTGTGGGATGCGCGCAGTCTGATCGCTGCGCCTGACTTGCCGCTGTTCCGGGCTGCAGCGGAGCGAGATGAGGGGGCGGAGAAAGTCCGTACTCAGCTGCCGCAAATGCCGCTAAGCGAGGAAGTGGTGGCGGATTATCAGACCACGCGCCTTAGCCTGAAGGCGCATCCGCTGTCATTCCTGCGTGCATCGTTAGCGGAACGTGGCTTCGTCCGCGCCAGCGAGCTTCGGACACGTAAGTTCCGTTCCATGGTTCAGATCGCGGGCCTTGTGCTGATCCGTCAGCGCCCGGGCTCTGCCAAAGGTGTGTGTTTCATTACACTCGAAGATGAAACCGGCGTCGCCAACCTTGTGATCTGGCCTAACGTCATGGAGAAACAGCGCCGTGTCATCATGGGCGCGCGGTTAATGGAAGTGCGCGGGCGGGTCGAATATGATGATGAGGTTATTCATGTCATCGCACATCATATGACTGATGCGAGCGACAGCCTGTACGGTCTGGCGGATGACTTGCTGACGTCACCTGTGGCGCGCGCGGATCATGTCAGTAGTCCGCTTAGCACGCGCAAACCGCCAACCGTTAAACCGCGTGACCTGCATGGCGAGCGACCGCCCCCTGTCAGGGGGCACCCGCGCAACTTGCGCATCCTACCCAAGTCACGCGATTTTCACTGAGAGCTAGACCGCCTCCAGAGCGTAGCCAGCCGACCTTACGGTGCGGATCGGATCTTTGAAGCCGTCAACTTCGATAGCTTTGCGAAGGCGGCGAATATGAACATCGACAGTGCGCAATTCGATATCGCTTTCGGTTCCCCAGACTCCGTCGAGCAATTGCCCGCGGCTGAAAACGCGGCCGGGACTTTCCATGAAGAACTGCAGCAGCCGATACTCGGTTGGGCCCAGCTTAAGGTCGCGCCCGCGCCGCTGAACCTTATGTGCCACAGGATCCAGCATGATATCGCCAACCGAAATTGATTCACCTGCCAGCGCAGGGCGGATACGGCGCATGACTGCCGCAACGCGGGCGAGCAACTCGCGCGGGCTGAATGGCTTAGTCAGGTAATCATCCGCACCAGTTTCCAGACCGCGCACACGATCATCCTCAGCTTCGCGGGCGGTGAGCATGATGATGGGTACATGTGCTGTATGCTTGTCACGCCGCAAACGTCGGCAAACCTCAATCCCGCTCGTACCTTCAATCATCCAATCGAGAATGATCAAATCGGGAAGCTCTTCCGCTGCCAGAATAAGGGCTTCGTCACCGTCGGCTGTGCAGCGGACGTGATACCCTTCATTCGAAAAACGATATTCGAGCAGCTCCGACAGAGCCGGATCGTCCTCAACAAGAAGCAGTTTGGCCGCGGACATTTTCGTCAGGCTCCTTCAATCGAAAGCGACGAGAACCGTACTATTGCATTTCTACTACAGTTTGATGTCAATCATCGTCGTCTGGCGGATAAACACCGGTTGCCGCGAAATGCACCATCTCTGCGACATTGGTAGCATGGTCACCAATTCGCTCGATGTTGCGCGCCACAAACAACAGCTGCGCCGCACTAGAAATCGTGGCAGGATTTTCCACCATGTGACTCACAAGATTGCGGAAAATACTGTCATAGAACGCATCAACTTTGTTGTCTGCTTCGATCACTTCCAGCGCAAGATCAGGGTCGCGTGCGGCATAGGCGGTCAGCACGTCGTGCACCATCTCACCGGCCAATTCGCCCATGGCGGGAAGCAATGTGAGCGGCTCGAACCGCTTGCGATCTTCGATCTGGCCAATCCGGCGCGCGATGTTTTTTGAATAGTCACCGATCCGCTCGACCACGCCAGCGATCTTGAGCGCCGCGATAACTTCACGCAAATCGTCAGCCATTGGCGCACGCAAGGCGATAATCCGCACTGCCAGCTTGTCGACCTCGGACTCAAGCGCGTCGATCTTCTTGTCGCCTGCGACAACCTTGTCAGCCAGCGTTTCATCGCCGCGCGCCATGGCCTCCAGCGCGTCTTGCAAGGCAACCTCTGCCAGGCCACCCATCTCCGCGATCAGACCACGCAAACGCGTGATGTCTTCATCGAATGCTTTGACTGTATGTTCAGCCATTATCCGTACCGTCCTGTGATGTAATCCTTGGTTCGTTCTTCGATGGGGTTCGTGAATATGTCCTTAGTCTGACCATATTCGACCATCTTGCCAAGGTGGAAGAATGCCGTTCGCTGCGATACGCGCGCGGCTTGTTGCATAGAGTGGGTGACGATCACGATCGCATAGCGATCAGTAAGCTCTGCAATAAGCTCTTCGATTTTCGCCGTTGCGATGGGGTCTAGCGCCGAGCATGGCTCATCCATCAGGATCACCTCTGGATCGACTGCAATGGCGCGGGCAATGCACAAACGTTGTTGCTGCCCCCCTGAAAGCGCTGTTCCGCTGTCCAGCAAGCGGTCTTTGACTTCGTCCCACAAACCTGCGCGGGTAAGCGAGCGTTCGACGACCTCGTCCAGCTCCTCTTTGCTTTCCGCAAGGCCATGGATCTTTGGACCGTAAGCGATGTTGTCATAGATCGACTTGGGGAAAGGGTTTGGTTTCTGGAAAACCATGCCAACGCGGGCACGCAATTGAACCACGTCCATTCCAGACCGGTAGATGTCTTCACCGTCCAATTCGATTGTCCCTTCAACACGAGCCGTTGGGATCGTATCGTTCATACGGTTGAGAACGCGCAAGAATGTCGACTTGCCGCAGCCAGAAGGCCCGATGAAGGCTGTTACGTGGCCGGTCGGCACGTCGATCGAGACATTATCGATCGCTTGCTTCTCGCTGTAGAAGACCGAAACGTCTTTCGCGCTCATCTTGGCGTCGAGCTGCTTTAGGTTTGGATGGATTACAGTCACCAGGTCTTCTCAAATTTGTTGCGCAGGTAAATTGCAAGGCCGTTCATCAGCAGGAGGAACAGCAACAGGATGATGATAGCCGCACTAGTGCGTTCGACAAAACCGCGGTCAATTTCATCTGACCAAAGGAAGATTTGCACCGGCAGTACAGTGGCCGGCGAAGTGAAGCCATCGGGCGGTGTTGCCACAAAGGCGCGCATACCGATCATGAGCAACGGCGCGGTTTCACCAAGTGCGCGGGCCATGCCGATGATGGTACCAGTAAGGATACCAGGCAACGCCAGTGGCAGAACGTGATGGAATACCACTTGAACCGGAGACGCACCAATTGCGAGCGCGCCGTCCCGGATTGAAGGCGGGACCGCCTTAATCGCGTTTCGACCGGAAATCACAATAACCGGCATAGTCATCAGCGCCAGCGTCATACCACCAATCAGCGGCGCCGAACGCAGATTTGGGAACATCCAAAGAAATACGGCCAAGCCAAGCAGGCCAAATATGATCGATGGTACCGCAGCCAGATTGTTGATCGAGACCTCGATAATGTCGGTCCAGCGATTCTTTGGCGCATATTCCTCGAGGTAAAGCGCCGCCAGAACACCAATTGGGAACGCGAGCAGCAAAGTCACAATCATTGTCAGGATAGATCCTTTGAGCGCCCCCCAGATACCCACTTTTTGCGGACTTGTTGCGTCTGAGCGCACAAGGAACCCGGGATCGAAGTTGCTCGCCAACACTCCCTCAGTTTCGAGCTGATCAGCCAGCGCCTGCATCTCTGCGCTGCCTTCATCCTTCAGGCCAGACGCGAGATCATCGGTTGTCGTCAGACTGAAGGTTCGTTCTTCGCGCAATATGCTGGGGTCTGCGATAATATCGGCGGCCACGTCGCGCCATGCTTCGCTGCTGATACCTTGCGCCGCATCTTCGCCAAGAGATTGCTCTGCATAAAATTGGACCACATCGGGCAAGCCCTGCCGCTGTAAGACCTGAAGCGCGTCATCACTGCCAAGCGTGCTGGAATCCCCTGCAATTCCGGATTGACTCAGATCGATTGGCACATCGATTTCCGCGCGTTGAAAGCCGCCCAGTCCGTTGTATGTCATATTGCCAAGCAGGAAGATGAGCACAGCAACTGATATCAGAATTGCGCTTAGACCGGCGAGCTTGAAGCGGCGCTCAGCCTTGTAGCGTTTTTCCAAGCGCTGACGGAATTCGTCAGTCCGGGTGGGTCGGATACCCTCTGGGGTGATTGCGTCACTCATAAGCTTCACGGAACCGTTTCACGACGCGCAAGGCAACGAAGTTGAGCGCCAAGGTGACTAGGAAAAGCACCAGGCCGAGCGCAAAAGCGCTGAGCGTTGCCGGGTGGTCGAAACTGCCTTCGCCTGTCAGCATGGCGACGATCTGGAACGTAACGGTGGTCATCGCCTCTAGCGGGTTTGCGCTAAGATTGGCGGCCGCACCTGCGGCCATCACCACAATCATCGTTTCACCAATCGCTCGGCTGATTGCGAGCATTACGCCGCCCACAATGCCGGGAAGAGCTGCGGGCACGAGCACGCGCTTGATCGTCTCAGACTTGGTGGCACCCAAAGCCAGGCTGCCATCGCGCATTGCGCTGGGGACGGCCGCGATCGAATCGTCTGCCATGGAGGATACGAATGGAATGATCATCACGCCCATGACCAGACCGGCGGCCAAGGCGCTTTCGCTGGAGGCATTACTGATACCGATCGATACAGCCGCGTCGCGGATCGCCGGTGCAACGGTCAGAGCGGCGAAATATCCATAAACGACGGTTGGAACACCAGCCAGGATTTCCAAGGCTGGTTTAAGCCAGGCGCGCAGCCGCGGGTCTGCATACTGTGTCAGGTAGATTGCGCTCATCAGGCCTAGCGGGATTGCCACAATCATCGCAATGATCGCGCCAATGTAGATGGTACCCCAAAACAGCGGAATCGCACCGTAACGCGAACCGTCCGGATTTGTCGGATTGCTCATCGGGTCCGGCGCCCAGAACGTGCCGAACAGGAAATCAATCGGTGAGACCATTCCGAAGAACCGGATCGTCTCAAATACAAGGCTCGCAAAGATCCCGAAGGTTGTCAGGATCGCGACGAGCGATGCCAGCAGCAGGATAGCCATTACAGCTTTCTCTACGCGGGTTCGCGCCGTGAAATCCGGTTTGATGCGCAAAAATGCGAGTGAACCTGCCACTAAAGCGATTGCTATTGTGATCGCGATGCCAATCCATTGATTTTTCTGGATCGCTTCACGGAAGGGATCGACCATCGCCTGGGCTGCCGGATTGAACACGGCATCGGATTGCCCCGCTGCAACAGCACGTGCTTCAGCCAAGATGGAATCACGTTCAAAGCCAAATTCGGGCAATCCATTGGCCGCAGGAGAAGCCAATACCGCCTGCATCACCAGTTGTGGTTCGATAAAGGACCACAGTAGAATGAATGCCAAAACCGGGAAAATGATCCAAAGCGCTACGTACCAACCGTGATAGTTTGGACGAGCCGCTAGGCGCGGCGCCTCGGGAGCAGTCTGAAAACTCCACGCGCGGGCTCGCGCTGCCAGCCAGCCAGCCAATGCGAGACCAAGAGCTATCAAGAGCAAGGTTATCGGCGTCATGATTTAGCGTTTTGCCCCATTGCACCGATGGCTTCCGGTGCGCGATCGTCTAATATTGCCTGGCTAATGCGTGACTGTGTCATTCTTGCGTAAGCGCGAATCTGGCGTGCGTGCCGCTCAGTGCTTCTTCGCATTGTGAAAGAAATAAGACAAATTCATGACACTTGGTCCACTTCACCTGCGACCGCCGGAATCCTGACAATCACACTGGTGCCTTCGCCCAATTGGCTCTCGATGTCGAGGCGTCCGCGGTGTCGCTCCACAATATGCTTCACAATTGCTAACCCCAATCCTGTCCCGCCAGCAGCGCGACTGCGTCCTGGATCGGTGCGATAGAAGCGTCTGGTCAGGTGAGGCAGGTGTTGAGGATCGATCCCTGCGCCGCGATCAGTTACTGTGAAACGTGCTTGGCCCTCTTTGCCTTCCGCTAGCTGCAGGCTAACAGGCTTTTCCGGATCACCGTACTTCAGGGCGTTGTCGGTCAAGTTTCGCACCAGCTGTTCAATTTGTTGCGCATCGCCTTTGATCTGCAAGGTGTCATCGATTTCAAATTTCACTCGATCCAATCGATCTGCACCGGCCGCATCGCGTGCCGATTGCTCAATCAACTTTCCGAACTCGATGATGTCACTGGGCTCATCATGTTTCTCCGCCTCAATGCGGGATAAGGACATCAAATCAGAGACAAGCGCTTCAAGGCGTTGTGCTTCACGATGGATGGTCTCGAGGAATTTCTTCGATGTGTTACTATCTAGACCAGTCCCATCTTCGCGTAGTGTTTCTACATATCCGATGATCGACGCGAGCGGCGTCCGCAGCTCATGGCTAGCATTTGCAACAAAATCGGTGTGCGCACGGCTGATGTCGGCTTCTGCTGTAAGGCTAGTCAGTTCAATCACAGACATCGATGTGTCGATCTTCTGTAACTTCATGCGCCAAATGTCTCGGCGCCTGGCGAGCCCTTTGATAATCGCCAGACCGCTCTTTTGTTTGTTGAGCAACTTGATCGCTTGCGGCT
This sequence comes from Altererythrobacter sp., assembly GCA_013002295.1. Taxonomy (GTDB): domain Bacteria; phylum Pseudomonadota; class Alphaproteobacteria; order Sphingomonadales; family Sphingomonadaceae; genus Erythrobacter. The sequence goes on along the minus strand of JABDKI010000177.1, from coordinate 11,156 downwards.
GCCGGAAAGCCATACGCACATCTTGCCCGATGATATGCTTGCCAAGCAGTCGTTGAGCCGAACGGCTTGCCAGCGTCACCTTGCCGCCTTCGATCACCAATAGTGGCGCTGCCGAATGCTTGATCAGCTTCCCCATCGATTTGCTGGAGATTATATCCGTGTCCGGCTGACTCTCGATTTGCGGCGGCCGTGCGTTCGCAAGGAATATCGAGCCTACCCAAACGATGAACACACCGGCAACCGTAGCTAGACCCACGCCGAACAAAGCCAGCGCGATACAGGCAATGGCCGCTATCAGTATCGGACCGATCGGTTGTTCTGAGCCGCTATCCATGACTTCGCCCATATCAGAACAAGCGGACAAGGAAAGCGCAACCACGCGCAGTCTGGTGAGAACTGCGCCGATTTAACGAGAGTGGGAGAGAAGGTGGTGACCCGTACGGGAATCGAACCCGTGTTTCAGCCGTGAAAGGGCCGCGTCCTAACCGCTAGACGAACGGGCCACGCTCGTTTGCGAGAGCGCGCCTCTAGATGGGCGCGCGATTCCGGTCAAGCCCAGTTTTCAATCAATCTGCGAAAGCGGCATCTTCCAGATGCAATTCGGCTTGGGGACGCGGCCCCCAATCATCGATTTTGACCCGCCCAGCCAAGTGAAAGCGCCGCCCGTGTGAGCGATGGATCAAGGTTTGCGCCATCTCCGTATCCGCCGCGCGAAATGCGATTCCTTTGAAGGATCGACCGTCTTCGCCGGCGGCGATGATCCGCAAATGATCCTTTCCCACAATATCGGCCTTTATGATTCTCACAGGACCGATTGCGACACGCGGCGCAGGCCAGCCCACGCCATAGGGCCCAGCCAGATCGAGCGTATTGACAAGATCTGGAACCAGACCGCCTGGAGCGAGCGCGAGGTCAAGCTGCATGGCTTGTTTCAAACGCGCTTTTTCAACATCGCGCGACAGCCTTTCATCAAGATAGTCTGCCAAGGCATTGATCTTGGAAGTTTCTATGGTCAGGCCTGCGGCCATCGCATGGCCTCCTCCAGCCACAAGAAGGTCTGCCTCTTTCGCCGCGATAATTGCCGCGCCCAGGTCAACGCCAGAGATTGACCGGCCCGAACCCTTGCCGGTCCCGTCATCATCGACAGCAATGACGAGGCTAGGTTTACCTGTCTTTTCCTTAACTCGCCCCGCGACAATCCCGATCACGCCAGGGTGCCAGCCGGACCCAGATAACAGCAAGACTGAACGATTATGTTGTGAAGCGATCTGATCTTCTGCAGCAGCCTGGACCTCTGCTTCAATCGCGCGGCGATCTTCATTTAGCTGGGACAACTGCTCTGCAATTTCTGCTGCTTCGTCAGGGTCGTTGGTAGTGAGGAGCCTTACACCGAGTGTGGACTCGCCCACCCGGCCGCCGGCATTAATTCTCGGGCCCAGCGCGAACCCCAGATCGCTGCATTGCGGCGCTCGCTTTAAGCGACTTGCATCAATCAGGGCCGACATCCCGACGCGCTCACGCTTGCCCATAACTTTCAGGCCCTGTGCTACAAAAGCACGATTGAGGCCGTGAAGAGCGGCTACATCAGCAACCGTGCCCAAGGCGACAAGGTCAAGCAGTGCCATCAGATTGGGTTCTGCACGGTCTTCAAAGAACGCCTGCTCTCGCAAAGTCCGGATGAGCGCGATGGCGAGCAGAAAGGCAACGCCTACCGCGGCCAGATGGCCATGTGCAGCGGCCTCATCATCTTCATCAAGACGGTTGGGATTAACCATCGCAGCTGCCAATGGCAGTTCTGCAGCACATTTGTGGTGATCGACCACGATCACATCTACGCCCGCGTCGTGCGCCTGTTTCAGGGCATCGAACGCCATGGCACCGCAATCGACGGTGACGATAAGGCTGGAGCCTGCTTCTCCAAGCTTGATCAGCGCTTCGCCGCTGGGGCCGTATCCTTCAAGCAAACGGTCAGGAATGTAATATTCTGCCTCTGCGCCAAGATCGTTCAGTAAGTTGATGAGCAAGGCCGCGCTTGTCGCGCCGTCCACATCGTAATCGCCGTAAACAGTTATTTTTTCATGGCTCAGGATCGCTTGGACAATCCGCTCAGCTGCGTTGTCCATATCCCTGAAGATGCTGGGGTCAGGCAAGAATTCACGCATGGTCGGATTGAGATTGCGTGAAATCTCGCTGTCCGAAACACCGCGTGCTCTTAGCAGCTGGGTTGTGATATTATCGCTCATGCCGGAGTTGGCAGGATCAATCTCCATGTTTCCGCCGCGCCAATGCCAGGCTTTTCCGGAGAGAGAAGATTGAACGCCAAAAACATGGATTAGGGATCGCGATGCCATTGGGGCAGATTACCCGAGGAAGTGGACTACGAACAGTGCTGGCAATTGACTTTCCGCATCTGAGCGTCTGACAATCTGCAACAACATGGCTGCTTCTCATCTTCTTGTCATCTGGCATAGCCGAACTGGTGCCAGCGAGGCTTTGGCTCGCAATGTAGCGGCCGGTGCGGCTGATATGGGCCGGTTGCTCCGGGCATCCGCTGTATTGCCTGAAGATATCCTGGCGGCGTCGGCCTACGTTTTTGTCTGTCCTGAGAATCTTGCGACGATGAGCGGCGAAATGAAGGAGATGTTTGATCGTTGCTACTATCCTGTCTTGGGCCAAATCGAGGGTCGCGCTTATGCAACAATCATCGCGGCGGGCACGGACGGGGAGGGCGCGCAGCGGCAAGTGGATCGGATCGCGACTGGTTGGCGCTTGCGAAGAGTAAGCGACCCTTGGATCGTGAAAACCCATGCCCAAACACGAGAGGAGATCGAATCTCCGAAAGTATTGGCGAATACTGAACTCAAAACGGCAAGGGATTTGGGTATTACTTTGGCAGAGGCGCTAAAACTCGGTATTTATTGATAAACGCGGTGTCAGCGTTCGCCACCTAAATTGTAAAATCATTTTCCAAGACTCGACGTGCAGAATAATTTTGGTCAAAAGGGACCAGGGCCGGATGCAGAATTGGATGCGATGGCTGAACTGCTCTGGTCAGCGACCTAGCTGTTCCAGGCTTTGTGGACTGTCTTACCAGCCAGCTCATCCTTCGCAGCATGGTACTCACGCTCAAAACGGGCAACCATGTCTTCCACCGAACCGACAGACTTCACTGCGCCTACGCCCTGACCCGAGCCCCAAATGTCTTTCCAGGCTTTGGCCTTGGTGTTTCCGCCGCTGCCAAAGTTCATTTTGGAAGGGTCGCTTTCAGGAAGGTTATCGGGATCCAAGCCAGCCTTTTCGATTGAGCTGCGAAGGTAGTTGCCGTGAACGCCGGTGAAGAGATTAGTGTACACAATCCCGCTTGCGTCGCCGCCCACGATGCCTTCCTTGTAACCTTGGTCTGCATTCGCTTCTTTGGTCGCGATGAATGCGCTGCCCGCATAGGCGAAGTCTGCACGCATCGCTTGCGCTGCCAGGATCGAGTAACCGTTGGCGATCGAGCCAGACAGGGCGACAAGCCCGTCGAACCATTCGCGAATTTCCTGCATCAATGCGAATGGCGAAAGCGCCCCCGCATGGCCGCCAGCACCCGCGGCAACAGGGATCAGCCCGTCCGCACCTTTCTCGATAGCCTTCTTGGCAAAACGGTTGTTGATCACATCGTGCATGGTGATCCCGCCCCAATTACGCACTGCCTGGAAAATCTCTTCGCGCGCGCCCAGCGATGTGATGACCATGGGGACCTGCCACTTTTCGCAAGTAGCCATGTCAGCCATCACGCGATCATTGGATTTGTGGACGATCTGGTTGACCGCATAGGGCGCCGCCGGGCGATCGGGGTGTTCGCGATTGTGCTTGGCCAGTTCTTCCGTGATTTGATGGAGCCACTCGTCGAGCAGCGTCTGTGGGCGCGCGTTCAACGCTGGGAAGCTTCCAACGATACCGGCCTTACACTGCGCAATGACGAGTTCAGGGCCGGAAACGATGAACAGCGGAGAGCCGATCAGTGGCAGGCGAAGACGATCAAACGGTGCGGGAAGGGCCATACGGATACTCCAAAGGGATATGCTGATTTACGCGGCTGTTTAGCGCGGGTTCCCGCTCTGTGAAGGGGGCGATTTTGCTAGGGCATGAAGCACCGCGATGCCGTAACGTCACGCGGCTGATAATAAATGCTCCACTCTATAGAATCGTGCTGCGTTGCCCGCATATAGGTCTGCCTTTTCGTCCGCGCTCGCACCCGATGTGATGCGTTTGAAAGCGTTCCAGAGCACGGGATAGGTCGCGCCCCAGCGATCCACCGGATAGTTACTTTCGAACATCCCGCGCTTGGTGCCAAAGGCTTCGATGCAGGTTTCGATATAGGGTTGCCATAGCCTCGCGAGTTCTTCCGAACCTATGCCCGCCGCGGGTCCTTGCTCCGGCATTGCACAATTGTGCATTGCCAGCCCGCCAAGCTTTATCATCACATTCTCGCACTTGCCCAGTTCAAGAATGTTGGCGCGCCAGATCTCATACCGCTCGCCGAGCTTGCCTTCATAGCTCGCGCTGCCCAGCGGCGTGCCGCAATGATCCAGGCAAATCGGCGTGTCGGGAAACGCCCGCGCAAGTTCGATCACGTCGGGAAGTTGCGGTTCAAGGATCCAGGCATCGAAGCTCATCCCGCGTTTGCCCAATTCTGCAAACCCCTCTCGGAATGTCGCATCGCGATAGAGCTCCGGCGGGGCATGGAAGGGTGGCCCAAGCACACCTGGATCGGCATCCCATGCGCCCTGATGGCGGATACCCTTGAAACGCTCAGGTGCCGCCGCCTGCAAGGCGTCAAGCACTTCGCCGGCGCCGCTGCCGAGCATCAAGTTTGCATGGCCCACGATACCTGCGCACAACCGGGCACTTCCGTACAACCCACTGGCCGACTGCGCTGCTACGCCGTTTACATACTGCACTTCGCCGACTGGCTTCAGCGCGTCACCGAACGCGCCGTTGTAGAACGCGCCGCATTCCATGAAGATCGTACCGAGAATGTTGTGCCCGCCTTGCGCTATCTCTGCATTCAAGTGATCGAAGGCGTAATAAGCAACCGGCACCAGCGTCTCGATGAAACGGTGCCGCGGCTCGGGCATCATTGGCAGCATTGGGCGCAGGTCCCAGAGGTGATGGTGCGGATCTATGATCGGCAGATCCGGCTCGATTATAGCTTCAGTCATCGCGGCTTATCCCCCTCGCACACAGTTCGCCAATTCCAACAGAATGGAACACTTGGAACACTGTCCTATGCGAGAAAACGTGGACCGGAAAACTCGCCCTGTCGAACCATATTTTGATAGCGGAGAGAGAGTGGCTTCGGTCATCGGCACAGATCTATATCTGCGAGTCAGTGTAGGAAAATGCGAGTAAGCCGGTCGCTGGAGCGAAGTTTCCTTTGACAATAGCCCAGCGGCAAGAGACTATATCTCAAGCATGAGAGAGTGAACCACACTAATCATGCAGGAACACATCACAGTTCGGGCGCGATAGAAATTCGTACACACATCCAGGGGGTGGGGGTAATGGAACGCGCAGAGCCGTTTGTAGATTTTTACGAAGTCTTGCAGGTGACCCACACTTGTGACGCGACAATGCTCGAAAAGGCCTATCGCCATTTCGCGCAGATGTATCACCCGGATCACGCCGAAACATCCGATCTCGATAAGTTTCAAGCGGTTACCGAAGCCTATGCGGTTTTGCGAGATCCTTCCAAGCGCGCCGAATATGATCAGGAATACCGGCGGCTAGGGAAGGGCACTGTGCATTCCTTTCCGATCAACGAAGATATCCGGATTGACGAAAAGGATGCGGTGGCTGACGCCGAAATCCATGAGAAGATGTTGTTCTTTCTCTACAAGCGTCGCCGCGAACATCCTGAAGAACCCGGAGTGCTCGCCTATCATGTGCAGGGCCTGACCAAATGCTCTGACGAGAGTTTTGACTTTCATACGTGGTATCTGAAGTCGAAGGGCTATCTCGAAGTGACTGAGCAAGGCATGCTGGCGATTACGATCGAAGGGGTGGACCATGTGATCGCGATGAGCCGCACCAGAGAAGAGCGCAAATTGCTGACGAAGGAGCGGGCAGAGCAGCCTATGAGGCGTGCGGGGGATTAAGCGGCCGTCTGCGGTGTCTGCTAACGACCCAATTGCGGACATTGACCGCTATGCTCGTGGCCAGCGTCTCTTGGGCTCCTGAGCGGCGAGACGAATCGTTTTTTCGTCTCTTTCACTGATGTTGATGATGTGATTGGGGCCGAATGGTAACTCGATGCCGCTCCAGAACTCGTCATTCTTCGCAAGGGCATAAGGGTCGTTGTCCAATATGCCTAGATAGCCACCCTCAGTCAGCCCCCGAACAAGCACCCACATGCGTTCTACCGCGACCGGCTTATCAGGGTCATCTACACTGATGCAAAAGATGAGTTTTGCTAAGTCGCCGGGCTGTAACGCTTCGCGAGCCTCGCGGGTTGGTATCCAGAACGTCGCGGAAGCGGTTCGATGATACTCTTCACCGTCGTCCAGACACCAACCGTCTACGTCGAAATCAGGTTCTCGCATCACAGATACTTACCGCCTCGCCGGGCGTCTGAAAACCACCCCAGTAACAGACCCTAACCAACAATCCCATTCGCAGCACTCAGTACAGCTCGCACGCTAGCAGTGGCGACGTCTTCGTCAATTCCGCAACCCCAGATCACCCGGTCGCCCGATTGGCACATCAGGTAAGCCGCAGCGCGCGCATCACGGCCTGATCCCATAGCGTGCTCGGTATAGTCGAGAACCTTGAGGTCTAGTCCAAAGCTGTCTTCCAGTGTTGTGACGACGGAGGAAATTAGGCCGTTGCCCCGGCCGGAAACGCTTTGTTCTTCTCGCTCGACCGCGATCTTACCTGCGAACACACGGGTACCATCTGCACTGCGACTTTCCTCGTAATCGACGAGCTGGAAGTGCTTGCTGTCGGTTTGCACATGATAGGCGCCTTTGAACGCTTCCCATATGTCGGCTGCGTTGAGTTCGCGACCAAGTTCGTCCGCCATTCGCTGCACATGCTTGGAGAAGTCTGCCTGCATCTTCTTGGGCAGTTTGAGGCCTTGGTCTTGTTCCAGTACCCAGGCAAAGCCGCCTTTGCCGCTCTGTGAATTGACCCGAATGACAGCTTCATAGTCTCGGCCCAAGTCTGCAGGATCAATCGGCAGATAGGGTACGCGCCAATGCTCGTCATTTTGCTGATCGTTGGCTTCGAAGCCTTTCTTGATCGCATCTTGATGTGAGCCAGAGAAGGCGGTGAATACCAGCTCCCCGCCATAGGGGTGGCGCTGATGCACGGGCAGTTCGTTGCAGAATTCGACCGTTTCAATGATCCGGTCAATGTCCGAGAAGTCGAGACCCGGATTAACGCCTTGCGTGTACATATTGAGCGCAAGGGTGACCAAGCAGCAATTGCCGGTTCGCTCTCCGTTGCCAAACAGGCACCCTTCAACACGGTCCGCCCCGGCCATTATGCCCAGCTCCGCCGCCGCAACGCCAGTGCCGCGATCGTTGTGCGTGTGCAGGCTGATCACCGCTGCATCTCGATTGGGCAGATTGCGGCAGAAATACTCGATCTGGTCCGCGTAGATATTGGGCGTTGCCGCTTCCACAGTGGCAGGCAGATTGAGAATGATCGGCTTTTCCGGCGTAGGCTGCAAAACCTGCATTACCGCCTCGCAAACCTCGATGCTGAAATCGAGCTCTGCGGTAGAGAATGTTTCAGGTGAATACTGGAAATGCCAGTCCGTTTCAGGGCGCTTGGCTGCTTCGTCACGCATCACTTTCGCGCCCGCGACCGCGATTTCGCGCACTTCGTCTTTCGACATACGAAACACGATGTCGCGCCAGGCTGGTGAAACCGCATTGTAGAGATGAACGATGGCCTGCTTCGCGCCTTCCAGGCTTTCAAAACTTGTGCGGATCAAGTCTTCGCGGCTCTGCGTCAGCACCTGCACTTTCACATCATCCGGGATGCGGCCAGAGCGAACAAGCCCTTGAATGAAGTCGAACTCCGTTGCTCCAGCGCTGGGGAAGCCGACTTCGATTTCCTTGATGCCGATACGGACCAATTCGTCGAAAAATCGGTTTTTCTTCACAGCGTCCATTGGGTCGATGATCGACTGATTGCCATCGCGCAGATCGGTCGAAAGCCAACGGGGCGGGGCAGTGATGGTGCGCGACGGCCATTGCCGATCTTGCAATGGCACTTGCGGGAACGGCCGGTATTTACGGCTTGGATCAGAAAGCATGGTCATGAGAAAGTGAACTCGAACGGAATTTTGGGACAGGTGCTGCTTCGTCTATTCCCTTGAGCGTATGTTCCGCGCGCTTCAAGGCACACGGAATATCACGCCCAAGGGCGCGTTAGTCGTAGTAGAAGCAATCCGTTGCGTTTCATAAACGAATGCATTGCCGAAAATTTCACTACACGCAACCGAAAGTGACATTTTCTGGCGAATTTCATTTTTCGCGACTGCCAGTGTCACTTTTCTGATCCATGTTGCGAACTTCCCGGCAGAACAATGATGATAGGAGACGACCCATGAAGAAGATTATTGTTGCACTTGCACTTTCCACTGCACTCGCGGCCTGCTCTGCGCAAACCGATGCCCCTGAAGCATCAAGCACCGATAGCGCGGTCGAGACCGTTCAGACGGCAAACGTGATTGCTGATCTTGGCGGCGAGAACAGCGGCCCGGTATACACCGAGGTCGCCGGAGAAACGCTCGCGCTGTCAGGCTATGACGCAGTTAGCTATTTTACAGGTGACGCGCCGATTGAAGGATCAGCCGAATTCACGGTGAAGTATGAAGGCTATGATTATCAATTCGCGTCAGCTGAAAACGCTGCAACGTTTCAGGAAGATCCAGCCAAGTATGCGCCGCAATATGGCGGTTACTGTGCATGGGCGATCGGCGCAAATGACGCGCTCGCACCTGGCGATCCCAACGTTTACAAAATCGTTGACGGCAAGCTTTACCTGAACTTCAGCGAGAGTGTGGCCGAGCGTTGGAACAAGGATATCCCGGGCTTCATTGAGAAAGCTGACGTGAATTATCCAACCCACTCACCGGATGAGCATTACACCACAAACTGATCCTTCGAGATCTACGCAGGGAAGGGCGGGCATTTGCTCGCCCTTTCTTGAATGTCATGCGCAATCGGCTAAGCAGCGTAGATGACACAGGCATTCGACTTGCAAGATCCGCTGTACAAGATGATGGGGCTAGCCCGCATTGTTGAAATGAGTGCGGAAGGGCGCGCCACTCTTGAGTATCATGCGCGAGAGGAGATGTGCCATTCGGGAGGCGTAGTGCAGGGCGGGTTTATCTCAGGCTGGATTGATGCAGCGATGGCACATGCTGCGATGGCGCGTCATGGCGAAGCGATCGTGCCGATGTCTCTCGAACTGAAGGTCAGTTTCTTCGCGCCGGCCCGACCGGGTCTGGTCATTGCCGAAGGCTGGGTTGAGCGGAAAGGTCGCCGTACGGAGTTCTATGAAGGCCATCTGCTGGCACCGGACGGCACTGTGCTGGCCAAGGCAACGAGTACGATCCTGATGGCTGACGCCAAGAAGGTGCAGGATGCGTCGAAAGCCGCGCTGAGCGGGGCCTAGACTAGCGCCAGCGAAGCCTTTCCGGTGTCAGCTGGTTGACCGAAGTTACCCCCATCAACCGCATTCCCCGCTCGATCTCATCTTTCAGGATACTGATCGCGCGCTCCACACCCGACTGACCGGCTGCGGCCAGAGCATAAAGATACAGCCTGCCGCCGCTAGCTGCGGTTGCCCCAGTGCAAACCGATTTCAGTGCGTGCGTGCCGCGCCGAACGCCGCCATCGCAGATGATTTCTATCTCGCCGCCGACCGTGTCGACAATTTCGCGCAGCTGATCGAACGGTGCGCGGCTGCCGTCCAATTGCCGCCCGCCGTGATTCGAGATCATGATTGCGTCGGCGCCGATCTCGACAGCGCGTCGTGCGTCATTCGCGCTCATCACGCCTTTTAGGCAGAACTTGCCGCCCCAATCCTGCCGGATACGGGCGGCAGTGTCCCAATCCATCGAGGTGTCGAGCATGGTGTTGAAATACTCGGCGATGCTGACCGCTTTACCCGTACCCTCGGATACATGTGTGTCGAGGTTGGGAAGACGGAATTTCTCACGGAAGAGATAGTCGAGCGTCCAGCGCGGGCGCGTGGCGTAGCTCCAGACTGCTGACGGCGTGAAGCGGGGCGGGGTGGTGAAGCCGCTGCGTAGGCACCGCTCACGCTTGCCGGAAACTATAGTGTCGACCGTCAGCGCCATGGCATCAAAGCCGGACGCTTGGCAGCGCTCGATCATGCTTTGGTTCAGCCCTTTGTCCTTGTGAACATAGAGCTGGAACAGCTTCGGTCCGCTGGTGAGCGCGGCAATTTCTTCAATGCTGCGCGTGGCTAAGCTCGAGATGCCAAACCAGAGGCCGTATTTCTCGGCAGCCTTCGCGACGGCAGTTTCGCCCTCATGGTGGAACGCGCGCTGCACCGCCGTAGGGCTCAGCATCAGGGGAAGTGCGCTTGTCCGCCCCATGATAGTGCAGCTGGTGTCGATTTCCGCCACGCCGGCGAGTACATCAGGCACCAGATCAACGTCACCGAATGCAGCGGTGTTGCGCGCCTTGGTCAGCTCGTCATCTGCCGCGCCGTCGATGTAATCGAAAACCGGCCAAGGCAAGCGCGCCTTGGCCAGTTTCCGGAAATCATCGATATTATGACAATCGGAAAGACGCATGATGCGCCTTTTCGGCTTAGTTCTTTTCCTTGTCGACCAGCTTGTTGGCGCTGATCCACGGCATCATCGCGCGCAGCTCTGCTCCAGTCTTTTCGATCGGATGCGCTTCGGCTGCCTTGCGGCTTGCCTTCAGCTCTGGCTGACCGGCGCGGTTATCAAGCACGAAGTCCTTTACGAAGCGGCCCGAGGTGATGTCAGCCAGCACGCGCTTCATCTCGGCTTTGGTTTCATCGGTGATGATGCGCGGGCCGGTTTTGATGTCGCCATATTCCGCAGTGTTGGAGATCGAGTAGCGCATATTCGCGATGCCGCCTTCGTAGAGCAGATCGAC
>JABDKI010000146.1 GCA_013002295.1 Altererythrobacter sp. | reverse complement strand
GAGATTCGTTTCCGTTGCAACGAAATTTGTAGAGGTCGCCTGCGGAAGGAAGCGGAAGCAGGGCGGGCCTTTTTTGTTTTGAGAGGTGGAAACATCTCTTTGGCTCTTTCGCATTGGTATAGGTAATGGAAGCACAGAATATCCGTATTCGCCTTAAGGCGTTCGACCACCGCGTTCTTGATCAGGCAACTGGCGAGATCGCAGAAACAGCACGTCGTACGGGTGCTCTTATTCGTGGTCCCATTCCCATGCCGACGCGTATCGAGAAGTTCACCGTGAACCGCGGCCCGCACATCGACAAGAAGTCGCGCGAGCAGTTTGAGGTGCGCACATACAAAAGGTTGCTCGACATCGTGCAGCCTAACGCTCAGACGGTTGACGCGCTGATGAAGCTCGATCTGGCCGCTGGCGTAAACGTAGAGATCAAGCTGGCCTAAGCCATCTGATCCAGGTCCATCGGTAGGGACCTTAAACCCACCGAGAATTTCGGGGCTCCAACGGCCCCGCTGATCTTCAAGGATCGGCAAGACATTGGGATACCGCCGGACATGTCCGGGTCTGCGTCCCCCGTCTAGCTTCCCAAGCCAGGTGGCGCGGGTGGCACTCAGCCCGGACGGGGCGATGCATTACATTTTGGGCTGGCAAGCACCTCGGGATGGGCCCGTTGTGCCTCTGTGTTAGGAGTTTTGACGATGCGCACAGGCGTGATCGCAAAGAAAGTCGGGATGACCCGCCTGTTCCAGGAGGACGGACGTCACGTACCTGTGACTGTTCTTTCTTTGGAAGACTGTCAGGTTGTCTCACACCGCACCGCAGATACGGACGGCTATTTCGCTGTTCAGCTGGGTGCAGGTGAAGCGAAACAGAAAAATGTAGCCAAGCCGCAGCGCGAGCACTTCGCAAAGGCCCAAGTTGGTCTGAAGAAGCGCGTTGCCGAGTTCCGCGTTGAGAGCGAAGACGGTCTTGTGCCGGTCGGCGCTACGATCAGCGCAGAGCATTTTGTGGCTGGCCAGAAGGTCGACATCACCGGGCACACCCAAGGTAAGGGTTTTGCTGGCGCCATGAAGCGCTGGGGCTTCGGTGGTCTTCGTGCAACGCACGGTGTTTCGATCTCTCACCGTTCGCACGGTTCGACGGGTAACCGTCAGGATCCGGGCCGCGTGTTCAAGGGCAAGAAGATGGCTGGTCACATGGGTGACCGTCAGCGTACGCAGCAGAACCTCGAAGTGGTTCGCACCGACGCGACGCGCGGTCTTATCTTCGTAAAGGGTTCGGTCCCTGGCTCGAAGAATGGCTGGTTGCTGGTTCGTGACGCTGTGAAGCTGGCGTTGCCAGACGATCTTCCGTTCCCGGGCGCTATCATCGACACGAATGCACCGGCGCCTGAAGCAGAAGCTCCGGCGGTTGAAGAGCAACAGGTCGATGCAGTGGCAGTAGAAGAAGCAGCGGCTCCTGCTGAAACTCCGGCAGCTGAGGGCGATGCGCCTTCCAGCGACGAAAATAAGGAGGACTAAGCCATGAAGGTGAAGGTCCAGAAGATCGACGGCAAGGCAGCTGGCGACGTAGAACTGAATAAGGATGTGTTCGGCGTAGAGCCGCGCGCAGACATTCTGCACCGCGTCGTTACCTGGCAGCTGGAAAACCGCCGTGCCACCGCACGTCCAACGCGTGAGCGTTCGGACATTGCGCGCACCGGCAAGAAGTTCGGCCCGCAAAAAGGCTCAGGTGGCGCACGTCACGGTGACCGCGGCGCGCCTATCTTCATCGGTGGTGGTAAAGCGCACGGTGCTCGCAAGCGTGATTTCGATCAGTCGCTGAACAAGAAAATCCGTTCGCTTGGCCTGAAAATGGCTCTGTCGAGCAAGGCGAAAGACGGTCTCGTGGTTGTCGACAGCCTGACGCTCAAGGATGCCAAGACCAAGGTGCTCAAGGGTCACTTCGACAAAGCCGGCTGGAACGGCAAAGTCCTGGTGATTGACGGCGAAAGCGTAGACGAAGGCTTCAAGAAAGCTGCTGGCAACCTGCCAGGCGTCAATGTGATGCCGGCAATGGGTGCGAACGTCTATGACATTCTCAACCACGACACGCTGGTCCTGACCAAGGACGCTGTCGAAAAGCTGGAGGCGCGCTTCAATGGCTAAAAAGCAAGAAATCGATGCGCGTCACTATGACGTGATCTTGGCTCCGCACATCACCGAGAAGTCCACAATGGCTTCCGAGAACAACGCTGTTGTTTTCAAAGTATCAGGCGATGCGACGAAGCCACAGATCAAAGAGGCGGTTGAAGCGATCTACGACAAGAAAGTCGTGAACGTGAACACCATCAACGTCAAAGGCAAGACCAAGCGCTGGAAGGGCAAACCTTACAAGCGCAATGACGTGAAAAAAGCGATCGTTACCCTCGCCGAGGGTGAAATGATCGATATCACTAGCGGTATCTGAGGCGGAACATGGCACTCAAGAACTACAAACCGACAAGCCCCGCACGTCGCGGCCTGATCCTTGTCGACAAGTCCGGCCTGTACAAAGGCAAGCCGGTCAAGTCGCTCACGGAGGGCAAGCGCAAGACCGGTGGCCGGAACAACAAAGGCCATGTCACTTCGCGTGGCATCGGCGGTGGTCACAAGCAGAAGTACCGCTTTATCGACTTCAAGCGTCGTAAGTGGGATGTTCCTGCGACTGTCGAGCGGATCGAGTATGACCCGAACCGCACGGCTTTCATCGCGCTTCTGAAATATGAAGACGGTGAGCAGGCATACATCATCTGCCCACAGCGTGTTGCCGTTGGTGACACTGTCGTGGCTGGCGAGAAGACCGATACGAAGCCGGGCAATGCCATGCTTCTGGGTCAGATGCCGGTTGGCACGATCTGCCACAACGTGGAGATGAAGCCGGGCAAGGGCGGTCAGATCGCTCGCTCTGCTGGTGCTTACGTTCAGCTGGTTGGTCGTGACCGCGGCATGGTAATCGTTCGCTTGAACTCAGGCGAACAGCGTTACCTTCGCAGCGATTGCATGGGTACGGTTGGCGCGGTGTCTAACCCTGACAACCAGAACCAGAACTTTGCGAAAGCCGGTCGCACCCGTTGGAAGGGCCGTCGCCCTCTCACACGTGGTGTTGCGAAGAACCCGGTCGATCACCCGCACGGTGGTGGTGAAGGCCGCACCAGCGGTGGCCGTCACCCGGTTACCCCATGGGGCAAGCCGACCAAGGGTGCTCGCACTCGTAAGAACAAGCAGACGGACAAAATGATCATCCGTTCGCGCCACGCCAAGAAGAAGAGGTAAGGACACATGGCACGTTCCGTCTGGAAAGGACCGTTTGTCGAACTCAGCCTTCTGAAGAAGGCGGAGGACGCACAAGAGGCGAGCAACAGCAAGCCGATCAAGACTTGGTCGCGTCGCTCGACCATTCTCCCGCAGTTCGTTGGTCTGACATTCAATGTCTACAACGGGCACAAGTTCATTCCCGTCTCTGTTTCGGAAGAGATGGTTGGCCACAAGCTTGGTGAATTCGCGCCAACGCGCACATTCCCTGGCCATGCTGCCGACAAGAAGGGTAAGCGCTAATGGGCAAGGCAAAATCACCGCGCCGTGTTGGCGATAACGAGGCATTGGCTGTCGGCACCACGATCCGTGGTTCGGCGCAGAAGCTGAACCTCGTTGCACAGCTGATCCGCGGCAAGAAGGCCGAAGAGGCTTTGAACATCCTCTCCTTCTCCAAGAAGGCGATGGCGCGTGACGCCAGCAAGGTGCTCGCGTCGGCGATTGCCAATGCGGAAAACAACCACAATCTCGACGTCGACGCGTTGGTCGTTGCCGAGGCTTCAGTGGGCAAGTCGATCACGATGAAGCGTTTCCACACACGTGGCCGCGGCAAGTCGACCCGTATCCTGAAGCCGTTCAGCAAGCTGCGCATCGTGGTTCGCGAGCACGACGAGGAAGAGGCGTAAGATGGGCCAGAAGAGCAATCCGATCGGTCTGCGCCTGCAGATCAACCGCACTTGGGACAGCCGCTGGTACGCTGAAGGGCGTGACTATGCGAAGCTTCTCAAGGAAGACATCGAGATCCGTAAATACATCTTCGAAACCGTGCCACAGGCTGCGATTTCGAAGGTTGTGATCGAGCGTCCGGCGAAACTTTGCCGCGTTTCTATCTATGCTGCACGCCCTGGCGTCATCATCGGTAAGAAGGGTGCAGACATTGAGAAGCTTCGTTCGAAGCTTGCTTCGATGACTGACAGCGAAGTGAAGTTGAACATCGTTGAAATCCGCAAGCCGGAAATCGACGCGAAGCTCGTTGCGCAAGGTATCGCAGATCAGCTGATCCGCCGTGTCGCATTCCGCCGCGCTATGAAGCGTGCGGTTCAGTCGGCTCTGCGTCTGGGTGCAGAAGGCATCAAGATCGTATGTGGCGGTCGTTTGGGCGGTGCTGAAATCGCTCGCGTCGAATGGTACCGCGAAGGCCGCGTTCCGCTGCACACGCTGCGTGCCAACATCGACTACGCTGAAACCGAAGCGCTGACTGCTTACGGCATCATCGGCATCAAAGTATGGATCTTCAAAGGCGAGATCCTGGCTCATGATCCGACCGCGCAAGACCGTTTGATGATGGAAGCTCAGACTTCCGGCGTCCGTCCTGCACGCTGATTGGTTCGATAGGTAAAAGACAATGTTGCAACCGAAGAAAACCAAATATCGCAAGGCCTTCAAGGGCCGGATCAAAGGCGACGCAAAGGGCGGCACTACGCTGAACTTTGGTTCCTATGGTCTCAAGGCGCTTGAGCCTGAGCGCATCACTGCACGCCAGATCGAAGCTGCGCGTCGTGCGATTACTCGTGCGATGAAGCGTCAGGGCCGCCTCTGGATCCGTGTGTTCCCGGATGTGCCGGTTTCGAAGAAGCCTGCCGAAGTCCGTCAGGGTAAAGGTAAGGGTTCAGTTGAATACTGGGCTGCTCGCGTAAAGCCGGGCCGTATCCTGTTCGAACTCGACGGCGTACCGGGCCCGTTGGCTGCGCTCGCATTTGAACGCGCTGCGATGAAACTGCCGATCAAAACTAAGGTTGTTGCCCGTTTGGGTGATACCTCTCACCTGGGAGGCGACAAATGAGCAAGGTCGAAGATCTGCGCACTAAGACTGATGATCAGCTTTCCGCTGAACTGACAGAGCTGAAGCGCGAACAGTTTAACCTGCGTTTTCAGGCTGCCACCAACCAGCTCGAGCGTCCTGCTCGGGTTCGGGAAGTGCGCCGTTTGATCGCACAGATCAAAACGCTGCAAAACGAGCGCGCAGCAGCCGCTGTGAAGGCTTAAGGAGTAGACAATGCCGAAACGTATCCTGATCGGATCTGTCACCTCCGACAAGACCGACAAAACCGTGACCGTACTGGTCGAACGCAAGGTGAAGCACCCGCTTTACGGGAAGATCATCCGTCGTTCGAAGAAGTATCACGCTCACGACGAGAAGAACGAATACGCGATTGGTGACGTGGTCCGCATTGAAGAGACCAAGCCAATTTCGAAAACCAAGACCTGGACCGTGAAGGATCGGGTTGTGGCTGGTGGAACGCAGGCAGTGGAAGCTGACCTCGAAGTCGAAGCCGCCGGTAACTGAGTTAGACGAAGGAACTGTTGAGCCCCGGTTGGTATCGGGCGTCCCAACAAGCCAAGAGAAGGAATCGGATCAATGATCCAGATGCAGTCCAATCTCGACGTCGCAGACAATAGCGGCGCAAAGCGTGTCCAGTGCATTAAAGTACTGGGTGGCTCTAAGCGTCGCACTGCGAGCGTCGGAGACGTGATTGTGGTTTCCGTGAAGGAAGCTCAACCACGTGCCAAAGTTAAGAAGGGCGACGTGCACCGTGCGGTTATCGTGCGAACAAAGAAGGAAGTGCGCCGCAAAGATGGCAGCGTGATCCGCTTTGACAGCAACGCTGCAGTGCTCGTGAACAAGAGCGAAGAGCCAATTGGCACTCGTATCTTTGGCCCAGTTGTTCGTGAACTGCGTGGCCGCGGCTTCATGAAGATCATCTCGCTTGCGCCGGAGGTGCTGTGATGGGTGCTGCAAAGATCAAGAAGGGTGACAGCGTTGTCGTTCTTTCGGGCAAGGACAAGGGTAAGACCGGTACGGTCACTCAAGTCATGCCTAAGGAAGGCAAAGTCGTGGTTGAAGGCATGAATGTCGCAACCCGTCACCGCAAACCAAGCCAAGCCAACCCGCAAGGTGGCATTGAGCGCCGCGAGGCTCCGATGCACATGAGCAAGGTTGCTGTAGCTGATCCGAAGGATGGCAAGCCCACCCGCGTCCGCTTCGATGTGAAGAAGGACGGTTCCAAAGTGCGCGTTGCCGTAAAGAGTGGGGAGACCATCGATGGCTGATTACACTCCTCGTCTAAAGCAGAAGTTCGAAGACCAGATCGTCAAGGCGATGACCGAGAAGTTCGGTTACAAGAATCGCCTTGAAGTTCCAAAGCTTGAAAAGGTCACACTCAACATGGGTGTGGGCGAAGCGAGCCAGGACAAGAAGAAGGTTACGATCGCTGCTGAGGAAATGGCACTGATCGCTGGCCAGAAGCCGGTAATCACCAAGGCCAAGAAGTCGATCGCTCAGTTCAAGCTGCGCGAAGGCATGCCGATCGGTTGCAAGGTAACCCTGCGCCGTGATCGTATGTACGAATTCATGGATCGTCTGGTGACTGTTGCAATGCCTCGCATTCGTGACTTTCGTGGTCTGAACCCGAAATCATTCGATGGCCGTGGCAACTATGCAATGGGCCTCAAGGAACAGATCGTGTTCCCTGAGATCAGCTATGATCAAATCGAAAAGGTGCGTGGCATGGATATCATCGTCACCACTACCGCAAAAACTGATGAAGAAGCGCGTGAATTGCTGAAGCTGTTTGGCTTCCCATTCCCTGCCGAAGCATCTGCTGAAGATAAGGAAGCGGCGTAAGCCGCTTAGGAGAGCTTAAGTCCAATGGCGAAACTGAGTTCCATTAACAAGAACGAGAAGCGCAAGAAGCTCGTTCAGAAGTACGCAAACAAGTACGCCAAGCTTAAGGCGATTGCTGCGGATGAATCACTCGATGAGAGTGAGCGTCTGATCGCACGTCTGAAGATGGCGGAAATCCCGCGCAATGCGAACCCGACCCGGGTCCGCAACCGTTGCGCCACCACTGGTCGCCCGCGCGGCTATTACCGCAAGTTCGGCATCAACCGTATCGAACTGCGTCAACTCGGCAACCGGGGCATGATCCCTGGTCTGACCAAGTCGAGCTGGTGAGGAATTAGACAATGGCAATGACCGATCCATTGGGTGATATGCTCACCCGTATCCGCAACGGCCAGCAGGCTAAGAAGGACTCTGTCCTGTCACCTGCGTCAAAGCTGCGTGCGAATGTGCTCGAAGTGCTTCATCGTGAAGGCTACATCCGTGGCTACAGCGAAGATGCATCTGGCAAGCACCCTGCGCTGCGGATCGAACTGAAATATTTCGAGGGCGAACCGGCTATCAAGCACGTCGCTCGCGTCTCCAAGCCTGGCCGCCGCGTCTATTCGGGTTCGAAAGAACTTCCGACAGTACGCAACGGCCTTGGCATCACCATCGTCTCGACACCTCGCGGTGTGCTTTCAGACATTGAAGCGCGCAACGAAAACGTTGGCGGCGAAGTGCTGGCGGAGGTGTTCTAATGAGCCGCATTGGTAAGAAAGCGGTTGCGATCCCTAGCGGCGTAACAGCTACCGTCGACAACGGCACGATGACCGTGAAGGGCCCGAAGGGGTCCCTTTCGATGGGTCTCAGCGATCTGATCGACTACAAGGTCGAGGGCGAAGAGATCCAGGTCAACCCGGCCAATGACAGCAAGCAGGCGCGCTCTTTCTGGGGCATGCACCGCACGCTGGTATCGAACCTGGTTGAAGGTGTGACCGAAGGTTTCACGAAGACACTTGAGATTTCAGGTGTTGGTTATCGTGCACAAGCTCAGGGCAACAAGCTCAAGCTGCAGCTCGGTTTCAGCCACGATGTCGACATTGACGTGCCGGAAGGCATCGACGTGAAGACACCTGATCAGACAACTGTGATTGTAAGCGGAATGGACAAGCAGGCCGTTGGCCAGCTCGCCGCTGAAATCCGCCGCTGGCGCAAGCCTGAGCCTTACAAGGGCAAGGGTATCAAGTACCAGGGCGAGTATGTCTTCCGTAAGGAAGGGAAGAAGAAGTAAGATGGCAAAGCTTTCTCTCTTTGAACGCCGCCGCCGCCGCGTGCGCACCGCGCTTCGCAGCCGTGCAGGTGGTAAGCCGCGCCTGTCTGTGCATCGCACAGGCCGCCACATCTACGCACAGATCATCGATGATGCAGACGGCAAGACGCTTGCTGCCGCTTCGACGCTCGGTGCGAAGGCTTCAGGTGCTAATGTCGATGCCGCCACAAAGGTTGGCAAAGACATCGCAGTTGCTGCCAAGAAGGCTGGCGTAACGACTGTCGTGTTTGATCGCGGCGGTTTCCTTTTCCACGGCCGCGTGAAAGCGCTGGCTGATGCCGCTCGCGAAGGCGGGCTGGAGTTCTGATGATGGCTGACGAAAAGAAAACACCAGAAGCCGAAGCTGAAGCACCGAAGGTTGAAGAAACCGCGGCGGCTGAAGAGACCAAAGTAGAAGCAGCAACGGAAGAAGCTGCACCGGCTGAAGAAGCGGCTCCGGCTGCTGAAGAAGCACCTGCTGCGGAAGCTGCTCCGGCAGAAGCACCAGCGGAAGCTCCGGCTGAGGCTGCACCTGCTGCTGAAGAGCAAAAGCAAGGTCGAGGCCGTGGCCGTGGTGGCAACCGTGATGGCGGTAATCGCGGCCGTGGTGGCCGTGACAATCGTCGTGGTGGACGCCGCGAAGAAGAAGATGATGGCATCATCGAGAAGCTGGTTCACATCAACCGCGTTTCGAAAACAGTGAAGGGCGGTAAGCGCTTCGGTTTCGCAGCATTGGTTGTTGTAGGTGACGGATCAGGCCGGGTTGGCTTCGGCCACGGCAAGGCTCGCGAAGTTCCTGAGGCAATTTCGAAAGCTTCGGCTGCTGCGCGCAAGAAGATGGTTCGCGTTCCTTTGAAAGAAGGCCGCACGCTGCACCACGATGGCAAAGGCCGTTTCGGTGCCGGCAAGGTAACCGTTCGCACAGCGCCTCCGGGTACTGGCATCATCGCCGGTGGTCCGATGCGTGCCGTGTTCGAAAGCCTGGGTGTTGCAGACGTTGTGACCAAATCGGTCGGCACGTCGAACCCGTACAACATGATCCGCGCTACATTCGATGCGCTGACCAACCAGTCTTCGCCGAAGTCTGTGGCGCAGCGCCGTGGCAAGAAGGTTGCAGACCTGCTTGGCCGTGGTGGTGCTACTGAAGCGGAAGCAGAAGCTGACGCTGCTGCAGTTGTGGAGTAAGATCAATGGCTGCCAAGAAAACTGTTAAAATCAAACAGATCGGTTCGCCGATCCGTCGTCCAGAAAGCCAGCGCAAGATCCTGATCGGTCTTGGGCTCAACAAGATGCACAAGGTCGTGGAACGTCAGGATACCCCTGAAGTTCGCGGCGCGATCGCCAAGATCCCGCATCTGGTTGAAGTGGTCGACTAATAGACATCGAGGCCTCGCATGTGCGGGGCCTCAATCTTTCAGCGCGAAGAAAAGCGAAAGCGAGTGCAACTATGAAACTCAATGACATCCGTGACAACGAAGGCGCCCGCAAGGGTCGCATCCGTGTTGGCCGTGGCATCGGCTCTGGCAAAGGCAAGACCGCTGGTCGTGGCCAAAAAGGTCAGAAAAGCCGTTCAGGTGTAGCGATCAAGGGCTTTGAGGGCGGCCAGATGCCGCTTCACATGCGCCTGCCAAAGCGCGGTTTCAACAACCCGTTCGGCAAGGACTTTGCTGAAGTGAACATCGGCATGGTGCAGAAGTTCATCGACGCCAAGAAGCTCGACGGCAAGAAAGACATCACCGAAGACGCTCTTCGTGCTGCTGGTCTCGTACGTGGCGGCAAGGACGGCGTTCGTCTGCTCGGCAAGGGCGAAATCAAAGCCAAGGCGAAATTCATCGTTGCTGGTGCCACCAAAGGCGCAATTGCAGCGGTTGAGAAAGCTGGCGGCAGCGTCGAAGTGATCGCTGCGGCTCAGCCAGAGCACGAGAAAAAGGCTGCCCGCCACGAAGCCAACAAGGCGGCGAAGGCCAAGTAATCAAATAAATTGGGGAGCGGGGGTTCGACATTGGGCCATCCGCTCCCTATCTAACCGTTCTGAGCTATCTGAGCCGGACACGGGCCGGCGCAAGACCAGGATTGATCTGATACAATGGCATCACGCGCCGACAGCATTGCGAGCAATCTAAACCTCGCCAATTTCTCCAAAGCCACCGAGCTGCGTCAGCGCATCTGGTTCACGCTCGGCGCGCTCATCGTTTTCCGCTTTTTGAGCTTCGTGCCGCTGCCGGGTATCAACCCCTTGGCGCTGTCACAGCTTGCAGAGCAGACCCAAGGCGGCATCCTGGACATGTTCAACATGTTCACAGGCGGCAGCCTGGAACGGATGAGCCTGATCGCGCTTGGGGTCATGCCCTACATTACCGCTTCGATCGTGGTGCAGATGGCATCTGCGCTCCACCCGACGCTCGCGGCTCTTAAGAAAGAGGGCACGACCGGGCGTCAGAAGCTGAACCAATACACACGCTATGGCACAGTGTTCCTGTGTTCGATCCAGGGCTGGTTCCTGGCGGCAGGTCTGGAAAGCTTTGCCAACTCCGCCGGGCTGCAAGCGGTGGTCGATCCAGGCTACATGTTCCGAGTTGGCGCAGTGATCAGCCTTGTTGGCGGTACGATGTTCCTGCTGTGGCTGGGTGAACAAATCACCAGTCGCGGTATCGGCAATGGCGTATCGCTGATCATTATGGCAGGCATCGTGGCGCAGTTCCCGATGTTTACCTCGAACCTGTTCGAAGGCGGCCGCACCGGCTCCATCGCACCTGGCATCATTATCGGCTTTATCGTGATGGTCGTCGTGCTGATCCTGCTGATCAGCTTCGTCGAGCGTGCGCAGCGCCGCTTGCTGATCCAGTATCCGAAGCGTGCGACGCAGCGCGGAATGATGCAGGCGGACAGCTCGCATTTGCCACTCAAGCTGAACACTGCCGGCGTTATCCCGCCGATCTTCGCCAGTTCGCTGCTCTTGCTGCCTCTGACGATCACTCAGTTTGCAGGCAATTCGCTCGATCCGACCAGCACCGGTGGTCAGACCATCCAGTCGATCGTCCAATATCTGCAGCACGGTCAGCCGCTCTATATGACGCTTTATGGCCTTCTGATCATGTTCTTCGCGTTCTTCTACACCGCGGTTGTGTTCAATCCGGAAGAGACCGCGGACAATCTGAAGAAGAATGGCGGATTTATTCCGGGTATTCGCCCGGGCAAGCGCACGGCGGATTATCTCGACTATGTGCTGACCCGTATTACGGTGGTCGGCGCAATCTATCTGACCGCAGTCTGTGTCATTCCGGAATATATGATCGCGCAAACAGGCATTCCGCTGTTCCTTGGTGGCACCAGCCTGTTGATTGTGGTCAATGTGACAGTGGATACGATCAGCCAGGTGCAATCACACCTGTTGGCACACCAGTATGGTGACCTTATCAAGAAGGCCAAGTTGAAGGGCCGTAAGCGCTAAGCTTTTCATTCGGGGGTAGGCGACCAGTGAACATTATTCTTCTTGGGCCTCCGGGCGCTGGTAAAGGCACCCAAAGTAGCCGCCTTGTCGCCAATCGCGGGATGAAACAGCTTTCCACCGGAGACATGCTGCGCGCTGCGGTGAAGGCCCAGACTCCCGTGGGCATGAAAGCCAAGGCGGTGATGGATGCGGGCGAGCTGGTTTCAGACGAGATCGTCTCTGATCTGATCGATGCAGAATTGGCTGCACTGGATGATCAAACCGGCGCAATCTTTGATGGATATCCGCGCACTGAAGCGCAGGCAGCAAGTCTGGATGAGCTGCTGACCAAGCATGGCCGCACGCTGGACTATGTGATCGAGCTTGAAGTCGATGTAGATGCTTTGGTCGAACGTATCACGGGCCGTTTCAGCTGCGCCAATTGCGGCGCGCTGTACCATGACACCGCGAACCCGACTTCTAAGGACGGCGAATGTGATGTTTGCGGCTCTACAGAGTTCAAGCGTCGTCCGGATGACAATGAAGAAACCGTGCGTACGCGGATGCAGGAATATCGCGCCAAAACCGCGCCGATCCTGCCCGGTTATGAATCACGCGGCATTGTGCAGCGGGTTGATGGCATGGCGTCCATCGACGAAGTAACTGCAAGGATCGATGCGATCCTTGGCTAAAGCCCTGCGCGGCGAATAGTCCTTTCCCTTGAGGCTGTGGTTGCTTAGACCAAAGTCCAAGAGGAGAGGGCCACCATGAAATTCCTGACAGTTTTCACCGGTGCGGCGTTGCTTGCAGTGTCTGGCGCTGCGCAAGCAGAAGTTGTCGCGAGCAGCGATGACGGATTTGTCACGCGAGACAGCGCCGTGGTTGACGCCACCCCGATGGAAGTCTGGCTCGCCCTGATCTCTCCGGGCAAATGGTGGAATGATGCGCACACCTGGTCGGGTGATGCAGCGAACATGACGCTGAAACCGCAAGCCGGCGGCTGCTTCTGTGAACGGATCCCTGAGGATGTCGATGTGGATCGTGTGACGCTTGAGGGTAGTGTCGAGCATATGCGCGTGGTTCAGGCCTTTCCCGAAAGGGCGCTGCGCATGCGCGGCGGTCTAGGCCCGCTTCAGAGCGAGCCGGCCAGCGGGGTTCTGACAGTGGTGATCAGCGAGGCCGAGAATGGCACCCAGGTTGTCTTTGAGTATGTCGTGGGCGGCTTCATGCGATATGAAGTGCCGGTGATCTCTGCCGCGGTGGATGGCGTGATGACGCAGCAGCTGAATGGTCTCGCCGAGCTGCTGGGTAGGGTGGATATGCCTGCGGAAGAACCGACGCCGGAACCAGAGGATCAGCCAGCGGAAAGCGGCGAAGATAGAGCCGATGAAGGCGAAGAGCCGACGCTGGAAGAGGCGATCGACGCGCTCGCCGATAACTAGTTTTCACCAAGCCAACTGGATGCCGATTTTGGATATCGAGCGCTAGCTGGTATAAGGTTGAAACTTAGCGATGACGGCCCATATCGGGTTGCGTTGTCGTTTGCGCGTGCTTGCCTGTTGACGACTCAACAGAATCACATTAAGCGCGCTCTTCATTCGACATGTTCGAAATAAGTCCGGCAGGCGGCAGACGAATGCGCCCCTATCGGGCTTTTTGCCGTTTAAGCGTCAGCTTGCATGGCTTCGCGGATGTCGATTTGTCGCGATGAGATAGGGAAGGCGGACTGTTCTGTCTTGGCCCTGTGGAGCATGGAGAAGTAAGTGGCTCGTATTGCCGGGGTAAACATCCCCACAAACAAGCGTGTGATTATCGCGCTGACATATATTCACGGAATTGGCCGCACAACGGCCGTCCAGATTGCTGACAAGCTGGGCATCGATCACACTAAGCGTGTGCAGGATCTTTCTGATGAGGAAGTTCTGCGTATTCGTGAAACGATCGACGCTGATTACACCGTGGAAGGCGACCTTCGTCGCAATACCGCGATGAACATCAAGCGCTTGATGGACCTGCGTTCATATCGTGGTCTTCGTCACCGTAACCAGCTGCCCGTTCGCGGCCAGCGTACCCACACCAACGCCCGCACCCGTAAGGGTAAGGCGAAGCCGATTGCCGGCAAGAAGAAGTAAGCGGATCGCGGTCTTCGGACCCGAGATGCTTTTCCCTTCTTTGGACGAATAAAGAGGAATACGAACCATGGCACGCGAACCCGCCAAAGTAAGGCGCCGTGACAAGAAGAACATCAGCAGCGGCGTTGCGCATATCAACGCTAGCTTCAACAACACCATGATCACCATCACCGATGCGCAGGGCAATGCTATCAGCTGGTCCAGCGCGGGCATGATGGGCTTCAAAGGTAGCCGTAAGTCGACACCGTATGCAGCACAGGTTGCTGCGGACGATGCCGGCAAGAAAGCTGCCGAACACGGTGTCCGTACGCTTGAAGTCGAAGTGAAAGGCCCGGGCTCGGGCCGTGAGAGCGCGCTGCGCGGTCTCGCCGCTGTTGGCTTCAACATCACATCGATCAGAGATGTGACGCCGATCCCGCACAATGGTGTGCGGCCGTCGAAGCGTCGCCGCGTCTGATCCGTTGCTGATTGGCGGCTCTCGGGTCGCCCAACCAGAGTTTCGGACCGGACGCGCTCTTACCAGCGCTCCGGTCTAGTCCGCATTTGAAAACGCTGCAAAGCGAATTAGGGGAAATCCATGTCCGTCAATATGAAGAACTGGCAGGAACTTAAGAAGCCCAACACTCTCGAGATCAAAGAAGGCGGAGACAAAGGTCGCAAGGCGACTTTCGTTGCAGAACCGCTGGAGCGAGGTTTCGGTCTTACGCTCGGTAACGCGCTGCGCCGCGTCCTGCTGAGTTCGCTTCAAGGTGCCGCGATCACGTCGATCAAAATCGAAAACGTTCTGCACGAGTTCAGCTCGCTTGCGGGTGTTCGCGAAGACGTGACCGACATCGTTTTGAACGTGAAGCAGATCGCTTTGAAGATGGAAGGCGAAGGCGCCAAGCGCCTGCAGCTTTCTGCAACCGGCCCGGCTGAAGTGAAAGCCGGCGATATCGCTGTTTCCGGCGACATCGAAGTCATGAACAAGGATCTGGTGATCTGTCACCTGGACGAAGGCGCAACGCTCAACATGGAGCTGACCGCGGACGTAGGTAAGGGCTACTCGCCTGCAGTCGCCAACCGTCCGGCAGATGCGCCGATCGGCCTGATCCCGGTCGACAGCCTGTACTCACCGGTTCGCCAGGTGAGCTACAAGGTCGAGAACGCACGTGTTGGCCAAGAGCTCGACTATGACAAGCTTTCGCTGACTATCGAAACTGACGGCACTGTCACTCCTGAAGATGCGATCGCTTACGCGGCACGCATCCTGCAGGATCAGCTAACGCTGTTCGTACACTTCGAAGACGGTATTCCGCAGCCGCAGGCCGCAATGATCGGTCAGGCAGCGACTCCGCAAGAAGACGACGCGAACCAGCTCAACCGCTACCTTCTCAAGAAGGTTGACGAGCTGGAACTGTCGGTTCGTTCGGCCAACTGCCTCAAGAACGACAACATCATCTACATCGGCGATCTGGTTCAGAAGACCGAAGCCGAGATGCTGCGCACGCCGAACTTCGGCCGCAAGTCACTCAACGAGATCAAGGAAGTGCTTTCCAGCATGGGTCTGCGCCTCGGCATGGACATCCCTGGCTGGCCGCCTGAGAACATCGAAGAAATGGCC
>JABDKI010000118.1 GCA_013002295.1 Altererythrobacter sp. | reverse complement strand
CTTTGCCGCGCGCGCCCTAGTTTAAGCAGACAGCACCCGAGTGAAAGATGACAATATGAGTTTTGCAGGCAAGGTTTGGCGGCTTCTAGTCGGGATCAAGGATGGCTTGGTCCTGCTGTTCATGCTGCTGTTCTTTGCGATGCTGTTTGCAATCCTGTCAGCGCGCCCTAGCCCCGGTATGGTGCGCGAAGGCGCATTGCTGCTCGAGCTAGACGGCTATGTTGTCGAGGAACGCGCTGTCATTGATCCGATCCAGGCGCTGATCAGCCGGCAAGCCCCCGTCACGGAGTTTGAAGTGAACGAGCTTGTCCGTGCGATTGATGCTGCGGTAAGCGATGATCGTATCAAGGCGGTCGCGCTTGATCTGTCGCGCTTCCTGGGCGGTGGACAGGTCCATATGCAGGAAATCGGCGAAGCGCTGGCGCGGGTTCGCGCGGCGGACAAGCCGGTTGTGACCTATGCGCTCGGCTATTCAGACGATGCGCTGCATTTGGCTGCGCATGCGAGCGAGGTATGGGTGGATCCGATGGGCGGTGCCATCGCTGCGGGCCCTGGCGGATCCTTCCTGATGTTTGGCGATCTGCTCGAAGAATATGGCGTGAATGCGCGGATATACCGCGTCGGTACATTCAAGGCCGCGACGGAACCTTACACACGCAACACATTGTCACCAGAAGCACGCGAGAACATCGGCGGCCTCCTCGCATCCCTGTGGGAAGAATGGCAAGCCAATGTGAAGAAAGCGCGGCCAGCGGCTGACCTTGAACGCGTGACGACTGACCCGGTAGAATGGGTCCGTTCAGCCAATGGTGACCTTGCTACCGCTGCGCTGAACGCTGGCCTGGTCGACAAGATCGGCAGCCGTGTCCAATGGGGTGACCGCGTGGCGAAATTGGCTGGTAAAGACAGCTGGAACGAAATGCCGGGAGCATTCGCTTCAACCGAACTCAAGCCCTTTCTCGCCGATCTTGGTAAGGAAACGAATGGCCGTGCGATTGGTATCATCACAGTCGCCGGCAATGTCGTTGACGGTGACGCCGGGCCGGGAACTGCTGGCGGGGACCGGATCGCTGAACTGCTCGATAATGCTTTGAATAATGATCTGGCCGCGTTGGTTGTGCGCATCGACACTCCGGGCGGTTCTGTGCTTGCCTCAGAAGAGATTCGCCGCGCGATCCAGCGTCACAAAGCAAAGGATATTCCGGTTGCCATTTCCATGGCCAATGTTGCCGCTAGCGCTGGCTATGCCATTGCCTCCACCGGAGACCGCATTTTCGCTCAGCCAGAGACTGTAACTGGCTCGATCGGTGTGTTCTCTGTCATTCCGACATTTGAAGGCACAGCCGAACGTTTCGGCATCAATGCGGACGGGATCCGAACCACGCCGCTATCTGGTCAGCCGGATATCTTCGACGGCTTCACACCGGAAGTGGATGCCATTCTTCAAGCCAGCGTCGAGGACACCTATCGCGACTTCCTCAACCAGGTGGCCGAAGGCCGCGGGATGGATGCCGCGCGCGTGGACGAGATCGGGCAAGGCCGCGTTTGGGACGGCGGAACAGCGCGCCAGCTTGGGTTGGTCGACCAATTCGGCGGGTTGCAAGAGGCGCTGGAATGGGCCGCCAAAGAAGCGGGTCTGGAAGACAAGGATTGGCATGCCAAGCGGCTGGGAAGCGCAGAAACGAGCTACGATTCGCTGATCCGTCAGCTGCTGACGAACAATTCGGAGGCTCGAGCCCCAGCGGGCGATATGTTTGCCATGCTCGCACGGCAACAAACGGGTCAGGCCGCGCGTGTGTTGAGCGACATCGAACGGCTCACTTCGGTTCAAGGTGTGCAGGCCTATTGTCTGGAATGCCCGCGTGAAGTGCGCGCCTCCGATGGCACTGCAATCAAGGGATGGCTCGCGAGGCTAGGGACATTCATGGCGAATTAGCCGTGCGCTAAAGAAGTTAGCTCTGGCCTTTTCGAGCGATGCCGTTCGCCAGCATGTCATTGACAATCGCCGCGACATCTTCCGGCGTCCGATTGCCCTCGCCCCATATCGCAAAGCGCAGGCCTACGAAGACATTCATCCCCATCAAGGCCCAAGCGTGAACTTCGCCCAAGCCGGTGCGAAACTCACCTGCTTCGGTTCCGGCTGCCAGGCGCTGTTCGATTAGCTTCGCTATCGTTTCATAGTGCTCGCGATAACTTGACGGATCGACAAATTCTGCTTCATCGATAATGCGATAAATCTCTTTGTGCTCAGTCGAAAAATCGAGAAACGCAGCCAAGGCTGCGCGTTCGATTTCCAATGGGGACATAGCCGGACTGATCGCTTTGCGCGCACTGACTTTTACCGCTTCGCTCATGTCGGCGACCAGTGCCTGAAACAGCGCTTCTTTGCTGTCGAAGTAAGTGTAGAAACTTCCCAGCGCGACGCCCGCCCGGCGCGTGATCGAGCTGATTGAGGCTTCGTGAAAACCCCTTTCCCCGAACTCGTCCGCAGCGGCATCAAGCAGTTTTCTCAGAGTCTTCCGACCGCGTTCAGTGCGCGGCGTTTTGTCCAACGTTTGTACTGGCCGGTCGATGATAAGTCCCCCTGTTCAGCCGCCTTGATACCAAAGTACATCCCTAGCGCGCAACAATAAACTTGAAAGGTGGTTCAACTTTCAATATTGAGCCTCTAAGTTTTTCAGGGAGAGAGAAGAATGCGAAACCCGGTCTCGATCAAACACCACATGAGCGCAAAGCAAGTCGGGGCCATCAAGCACGCCCTGTGGATGGCTGGCTGCGCAACTATTGCGCTAACGGCCGCGCCTGCCCTTGCGCAGGAAAGCGAAGGAAGCGCCCCGCAAGCAAGCACTGACGAAGGCGGCAATGTCATCATCGTAACTGCGCGTCGCCGCGAAGAGCGCCTTACCGATGTCCCGCTCTCCATCACCGCCGTTTCGGGCGAGCAATTGGAGCGCAGCGGCACGCTGGAGATCACCGAGATCGCCCAAGAGGTGCCCAACCTCACACTGGAAGTCAGCCGCGGCACCAATACCACGCTAACCGCATTCATTCGCGGCGTCGGACAGCAAGATCCGGTTGCCGGTTTCGAAGCAGGCGTGGGCCTCTATGTCGATGACGTCTACCTCAACCGCCCGCAAGCCGCCGTGCTGGACGTCTATGATGTTGAGCGCATCGAAGTTCTGCGCGGTCCGCAGGGTACGCTCTACGGCCGCAATACAATCGGCGGCGCGATCAAATATGTCACCGCCCGCTTGCCCGATACCCCTGAATTCAAGGTTCGCGGCACCTATGGCTCATACGAT
The DNA here is from genome assembly GCA_013002295.1 of Altererythrobacter sp. Classification (GTDB taxonomy): domain Bacteria; phylum Pseudomonadota; class Alphaproteobacteria; order Sphingomonadales; family Sphingomonadaceae; genus Erythrobacter. Next base: position 7,017 of record JABDKI010000118.1, on the reverse strand, counting down.
CAAGCCGATCTGGTCGTCTCTGCGGCCGTCCCTGTCAGCGACAGCTTGCGTATCGGAGCCAGCGGCGCGCGGCTTTCACGCGGTGGTTTTGGTGACAACCTCAATCTCGGCACAGAGAACTACAACAAGGATGTTTGGGCTGCGCGTGGCACAGTAGAGCTGGAATCCGGCCCGTTGTTTGTGCGCCTGTCTGGCGACTACATCAAAGACAATAGCGAAGCGCGCCAGGGCGGCCGCTTGATCGACAGCCTGTTTACAGGCGCACCAGTACTTGATGATCCATACGACACACGTGCGGGCCTCAACATTGTCGACCAGGAAGTGGAGGCTTACGGCGGGTCGCTCTCGATCAGCTACGAAGTAAACGACACGATCACGCTCAAATCGATCACCGGCTACCGCGAAGACAGCTCAACTTCTCCCATAGATTTCGACAGCTTGCCGGCCGCAGATCTGGATGTTCCGGCAATTTATGAAAACGACCAGTTCAGCCAAGAATTGCAGCTGCTTTATGAAGGTGACCGTCTGTCCGGCGTAATTGGTGCGTATTATCTGGATGCAAACGCGTTCACTGCATTTGACGTTGCGCTGTTCACCACTGGCGCTCTGATCAGCCTTCCGGGCCTGAATGCGCAAACACTGGGCGATGTCGAGACGGAAACATGGTCGATCTTTGGCGATTTCACCTATGACCTGACTGACAAGCTCAGCCTCTCTCTGGGCGGCCGTTACACCAATGACAAACGCTCCAGCCGCGTGCTGCGCACGACATTCATCGGCGGCTTTTCGGATCTGTTCGTCCCCGATAGCCCGGCAATCCCGATCGCTGTCACAAGTGATTTCAACGGCAGTGAGACCTTCAAGGAATTCACGCCGCGTGCGTCCATCGCGTTCAAGCCGAATGACGACAACAACATCTACTTCACCTACTCGCGCGGCTTCAAAGGCGGCGGGTTCGATCCGCGCGGTCAAACCAGCGCCGCGCCCGACCTTGATGGCGATGGCGACATTGATTTTGACGATCAGTTCGAATTCCTGCGCTTCGCACCTGAAACCGTCGACAGTTTCGAACTGGGATGGAAGGCTTCGCTGGCCGGTGGCCGGGTGAATGTGAGCCTGGCTGGATTCCTGAGCCAATATGACGATGTGCAGATCCCGGGTTCCGTCGGTGTCGACAGCAATGGTGACGGTATCAATGACAGCTTCATCGGGATTACGTCGAACGCAGCAAGCGCGGATGTGAATGGCTTCGAATTCGAAGGCAACGCTTTGGTCGCAGAAGACTTCGCTGGCGATGGCAGCCGTTTCGGCATCAATTGGTCACTCGGTGTTCTCGACGCCAAGTTCAACACCTTCATCGACGCATTCGGCAATGATGTGGCGGATCAGCGCGTGTTCCAGAATACGCCGGATATCACGGGCCATATGGGCTTCAATCTTGGCCTGCCGATTGCCACGGGCATGGTTGACATTCTGGGCTCAGCTTCGCTGCGATCGGATGCAAGCCAGTTCGAAGTACCGAACCCGTTCCTTGACCAAGACGGTTTTGTACTGGCGGATGCCAGCATCGTTTATACGGACGATTCTGATCGCTTCTCAATCGGCGCGCATATCAAGAACATCTTCGATAAGCGCTATATCGTCGCCGGCTACAACTTTGTCGCAGGCGGAACGGGCGGAGCGCCCCTTGCGTCAACGCTGGGTCTCGAAGGAACGCTAACCGGCTTCTATGGCGACCCGCGCCGGGTCTTCGTAACGGGCGAAATCCGCTTCTAGGCGACAACCAATACTACCAGCTCTGCCGATGGCCCTGGCCTGTATCTGCAGGTCAGGGCCGCAATCTTTATGCAGCAAGTCCAGTTCGCGCGCTAATCACTGGAAAAGCAATCTGGCCTCGTGCATAGGCGCTGCCCATGCACGATATCCGATTTATCCGAGAGAATCCTGAAGTTTTCGACGCGGCAATGGCGCGTCGCGGGTTGAAGCCTGTTGCCGCTGGACTGATTGCGCTGGACGAGACACGCCGCGCGGTCACGACCCGCCTGCAAGAGGCGCAAGGTCGCCGTAACGAAGCTTCCAAAGCGATCGGTCAGGCTATGGGCCAAGGCGATACGGAAAAGGCCGAAGCGCTAAAGGCCGAGGTTGCTGAGCTGAAGCAGACTATGCCCGCGCTGGAAGAAGAAGATCGCAAGCTAGCCGAGGAGCTGGAAGATTCTCTCGCAGTAATCCCGAACATTCCAGCAGACGATGTGCCTGATGGCGCGGACGAGAACGACAATGTCGAAGTGTCGGCCTGGGGTGAGAAGCGCGAATTTGACTTCGAACCGAAGGAGCACGCCGATATCGGTCCGGCGCTGGGCATGGATTTCGAGACGGGCACCAAGATTTCGGGTGCGCGATTTACCTTTCTACGCGGCGATATGGCGCGGCTGCATCGCGCGCTGGGGCAGTTCATGCTCGACCGCCAGACCCGCGAATATGGCTATACCGAATGCAACCCGCCAGTGCTGGTCAAAGACGAAGCCATGTACGGCACGGACAAGCTGCCGAAGTTCGCCGAGGACAGTTTCCACACGGACAATGGCTACTGGCTCATCCCCACATCCGAGGTCAGCCTGACCGCTTCGGTCATGGGCGACATCCTCGACGATAGCGCTCTACCCATGCGGCTGACGGGCCTGACCCAATGTTTCCGCAGCGAAGCCGGCTCAGCGGGCAAGGACACGCGCGGCTTCATCCGTCAGCACCAGTTTGAAAAATGCGAGCTCGTCAGCATTGTGCGCCCCGAAGAGAGCGAAGCCGAACATGAGCGCATGACCGAGGCAGCGGAAGCGATCCTGCAAGCGCTCGACCTGCCCTATCGCAAGGTCCTGCTGTGCACAGGCGACATGGGGTTTGGCGCGCGCAAGACCTATGATCTTGAGGTCTGGCTGCCCGGACAAGGCGCTTACCGCGAGATCAGCTCCTGCTCCAACACCGGCGAATTTCAGGCTCGCCGGATGAAAACTCGCTTCAAGCGAGAGGGCGAGAAGAAGACCGATTTCGTCCATACGCTCAACGGTTCCGGCCTTGCGGTTGGCCGGGCACTGGTCGCGGTGATCGAGAACTATCAGCAGGAAGACGGCAGCGTGCGTGTGCCAGATGCGCTGTCGACCTATATGGGCGGTGTGACCAAACTCTTTCCCCGTTCGCCCTGAGCCTGTCGAAGGACTGCACTTTCTTCCAACCACGTCCGCAGAAGGGAAATACAATGCTTCGACAAGCTCAGCATGATCGGATTAGGGAAGTGGCTCCGTGAGAATCCTCGTCACCAATGATGACGGGATCCATGCGCCGGGGCTTACCGTGCTGGAAGAGATCGCGCATGCATTAAGCGACGATGTATGGGTCTGCGCGCCATCAGACAATCAAACGGGGGCGGGACACTCGCTGACGCTGTCCATGCCGGTGCGCTTGCGTAAGCACAGCGCACGGCGCTGGTCCGTCACCGGCACGCCGACCGACGCGGTTTCGATTGGCCTCAAGCAGGTGCTCGACAGCCCGCCGGACCTGATCCTGTCTGGCGTGAACGCCGGCGCGAACCTCGGCGATGACCTTACCTATTCGGGCACAGTTTCCGCCGCGATGGAAGGCGCGCTCGCTGGGATCAAGTCGATCGCAATGAGCCAGGTGATGAAGCAGGAACGCCCCGCTTGGGACGACCGCTTTGCTGCCGCGCGCCACTGGGGCCCGAAAGCGATCCAGCCGTTGCTCAATGCGCCGTTCGAACCGCGCACATTGGTCAGCATCAACTTTCCATGCCGCGCGCCAGAAGACGTGCGGGGAATGCGCGTGGTTCGGCAAGGCTTTCATGACTATGATCGCGGCAGTGTGATCGAAGCACGCGACCCGCGCGGTCAGCGCTATTACTGGTTCGGGCTGGACGCGATCGAGCACACGCCCGATCACGGGACCGATCTCGAAGCAATTGCCGATGGCTGCGTATCAATCACCCCGCTTCAGCTGGATCTTACCCACCACAGCTCGCTGGCGGGGCTAGCGCAGCGCTTCGAAGGTCAGTAAAGCTGCGACAAGGATGAAAAAGCAGCTCGACCGGATTGTGCCAACACCCTCGCAGCGGCGGGCGCGTGGCTCGCGCTTTCAGCCGCTGCGCCGCGCAGTCAATGTGCCTGTGTGGGGCGATCTCAGCATTCGGCTGGGTCTGGCCCTGCTGCTGCTATCGATTGTGGTCCTGATCCATTGGTGGGATCGCGGCGGATTGACCGATGCGGTTGATGGCGATGTCAGTTTCCTCGACGTTGTCTATTTCACGATGATCTCTGTCACGACGACAGGATTTGGCGATATCACACCGGTTACTGATCGTGCCCGCATGGTTGAAGCGATCATCGTCACACCGATCCGTTTTGCAGTGTTCTTCATTTTCGTTGGCACCGCTTACAATTTCATCATCAAGCGCAGCTGGGAGAAGTGGCGCATGGCCCGTATTCAGGAAAACCTAGAAGGTCACATCATCGTTCTGGGGTTCGGCATTTCCGGCTCTGAAAGCGTGAATGAGCTGATCGAACGCGGCACGGACGCGCGCAATATCGTGGTCGTGGACCCAAGCGAAGAACGGCTAAAAGAGGCGGAAAAGCTCGGCTGCAACGTCATCGCGGCAGACGCAACCCGCGATTCCACGTTGGAGGCCGTGCGCATTCGCCAGGCGCGCAATGTGCTGGTCTCTGCAGGCCGCGATGACACATCAATCCTGATTGTGCTGACTGTGCGCCATCTTGCACCAGACGTGCCAATCAGCGTTGTCGTGCGCGCGGACGATAACGAGATACTCGCGCGGCAAGCCGGCGCGAACAACGTGATCAACCCGGTCCGCTTTACAGGCCTTTTGCTGGCCGGAAGCGCCAAAGGTGCGCATATTGCAGACTATCTGGCAGACCTCGCCTCGGTCACCGGCCGCGTCCAATTGGTTGAACGCAAGGTCACATCCGAAGAGGCCGGCAAGTCTATCGGTGAACTCAGCACGGGCGGGCGCGGGCTGCGTGTCTACCGAGGCGGACGCGTGCTCGGCTTCTGGGAAGACGAGTGCCAGCAACTTGAGGCGGGCGACGTCGTGGTCGAGATTGTCCCAACCACGAACGGCGAAACCAACGGTGACGGAAGTTAGCGCGACCTACGGCAAGTAGGCGTGCACTGTACCCATCGCGATGTAGAACAGCAGCCAGTAGCCAGCGTCGATGAAGAACAACGCCTTGCCTTTTTGACTAAACAAATAATTCGTGCCGAGAGCGGGGACGATAAAACCTAGCGCGACGCCAAATGCCGTCATGATCTTCACCAACACGGACAAGTCCTGCGCATAGCTCGCGAAAGTGTGCGCCAACGTCCAGCTGGCGAGCAGTGAGAACAGGAAAGCGCCGCCATAGATCAAGGGCATATTGCCTTCCTTGATCTGATCTTCGGTCAGGCCAACTGCGCCCATCCATTTCTTGCCCATGATCGGGCCATACCAGATGCCGCCGACAACAAAGCCAGCGAACGCCGCCAGCACGACACCCAACCAATTGACTGCAAAAAGATCCATGATTTCCTCCTGTACTTGTTCAAGCTCAAGGCTACCCGTGCCCTCCACCCTTCCACCCGGAGCTTACCCGAAAATAACTCGGGTGGAAGGGTGGAGGACGCGGGAGGCTATGGCATTCTGAAAAAAGCGTGTAGAGGCGCGGCCAATTATGAGCACTGCAACCACTCTTCCTGAAGCCAAGAAAGTTGGCATGGTCTCGCTCGGCTGCCCAAAAGCGCTGGTCGATTCCGAGCGCATCCTCACACGCCTGCGCGCCGATGGCTATGCAATGAGCCCGGATTACGCTGGTGCCGACGTGGTACTGGTCAACACTTGCGGCTTTCTCGACTCCGCCAAGGAAGAAAGCCTGGCTGCAATCGGCGAGGCTATCGCTGAAAATGGCCGGGTGATCGTGACAGGCTGCATGGGCGAGGAAGCCGATGCGATCCGCGCTGCGCACCCGCAAGTCCTCGCGGTAACCGGTGCACATCAATACGAACAAGTTGTCGAAGCCGTGCATGAGCATGCACCGCCAAGCCAAGGGCCGTTCGTGGACCTGATCCCGCAGCCTTCCGAGGCGGACATCAAGCTTACCCCACGCCACTACAGCTATCTGAAGATTTCAGAGGGCTGCAATCACTCCTGCGCCTTTTGCATCATACCCGATCTGCGTGGGAAACTAGCCAGCCGACGCGTTGATGCGGTGCTGCGCGAAGCGGAAAAGCTGGTCGCGGCGGGCACCAAAGAACTGCTGGTTATCAGCCAAGATACTTCAGCCTATGGCGTTGATACGCGCCACGAGTCCCGGACATGGAAGGGCCGCGAAGTCCGCGCGCATATGACCGATCTGGCGCGCGAACTGGGTCAATTGAAGACACCCGAAGGCGAGCAACCATGGGTGCGATTGCACTATGTCTACCCCTACCCGCATGTGGACGCGGTGATCCCGCTGATGGCGGAAGGCCTGCTGACGCCATATCTCGATATCCCGTTTCAGCATGCTTCGCCCAAGGTGCTCAAGGCAATGAAGCGCCCCGCGAACGAAGCCAAAGTGCTTGAGCGGCTCAAAGGATGGCGCGAAGTCTGCCCGGACATTGCCGTGCGTTCGAGCTTCGTCGTCGGCTTCCCCGGAGAGACCGAGGAAGATTTCCGATATCTTCTCGAATGGCTCGAAGAAGCCCAGCTCGACCGCGTGGGCGCATTCCGTTTCGAACCGGTTGAAGGTGCTCAGGCCAATGCGCTGCCCGATCACGTGCCGGAAGAGGTCAAGGAAGAGCGCTATGCCCGCGTGATGGAAGTGACCGAGCGGATCAGCGCCGCCAAATTGCAAGCGAAGGTCGGCAAGACCTTGCCCGTGATCATCGATGTAGTGGGCGAGCCAGACGAAGATGGCGATATCGGCGCAACCGGCAGGTCACAGGCCGATGCACCCGAGATCGATGGTGCGGTCTATCTGC
>JABDKI010000117.1 GCA_013002295.1 Altererythrobacter sp. | reverse complement strand
TCCATCAATTGACCAAGCGCGCCCAATCGCTCAAACACGCCCGCAAATAGATTTCGAAAGAGGACGCATAAATGGCATTCCGCGAGTTTGACTCCCCCCAGATTTCCCGCCGTTCACTTCTAAGAGGCGGCGGTTATCTCGCCGCTGGCGGCGCGCTTGCCACGCTGCCGCTTTCGGGCAGCATTCTGAGAGCCCACGATGTCGGCGCGATATGGCCCAATGTCGCGGCGATGACAGAAAGCTATCTGAGTTCCAACAAGGTGCCGAACCTGCTTGTCGCATTTGGCCGTGGTCAGGAAGATATGGCGCACACGGTCGGCGGCGGCACGCTGTCTTTCCGAAGCTCGCAACAAGTTGATCTGGATTCGCTTTATCGCATCTATTCGATGAGCAAGCCGATCACAGGCATGGCGACCATGATGTTGGTAGACGAAGGCAAGATCGGCCTGGATCAGCCGGTTGCGGAAATCCTGCCTGAATTCAGCAATATGCAAGTGATGGTCGATCCAGAAGGTTCGCTCGACAACACTGTGCCCGCCGAGCGGCCCATCACTATTCGCCAATTGCTGACCCACACCGCAGGGTTGGGATACATTATTGGCGTGAAGGGACCTCTGCTCGCAGCCTATGCACAGAATGGGCTAGTTGGCGGGCGGGTTAGCCGCTTGCCTATTCCCGGTCTGCCCGAGGTTACCCCTGCGCCCGATCTCGCGACTTGGTCAGAGCGGCTGGCGAGCCTGCCGCTGGTTGCACAGCCGGGCAAGAAATGGATCTACTCGGCCAGCATCGACTTGCTGGGCCGCGTCATCGAAGTTGCATCAGGACAGGATTTTGAAAGCTTCCTGCAACAGCGGATTTTTGAACCGTGCGGCATGGACAGTACATATTTCACTGTCCCGCAGAGCGAGATTGGCCGGCTGACCACCAACTATGGTGTGAACGAAATGCTGCCTGTTCCGCTGCCAATCGATCCGGCGGTCAGCTCGATATATCTCGACAAGCCGAGCGTTCCTTCGGGCGGCGGCGGATTGGTCAGTTCCGCGCGCGACTATGACCGGTTCCTGCGCATGCTGCTGGGCTACGGTAAGATCGATGGGCGCCGCGTTATGGGAGAACTGGCGGTGCGCGTCGGCACATCCGACCTGCTGCCGAAATCGGTCGACACAACGGGTTCTTGGGTCGCAGGCGAAGGCCACGGTGCAGGCGGTCGATCGACTGGCACCAGCTTTGGCTGGGGCGGGGCAGCTGGCACACTCGCCAGCGTAGATTTCGGCCTGAACATGCGTGTTGGCCTGTTCACGCAATATATGCCGGCTGAAGCCTATTCGATCCGGGCAGAGTTCCTTTCAGCCATCGAGCAAGACCTCACTGCAATGCGGGGCGCGGCCTAAGTGGAGCAACGCGCACCGATCGCCTTTTCCGGTTCGCCAATTGATCGCGCGGATAATTTGCGCGCCGATCCAGATGCGCTGGCCGGGATGATGAACTGGAAGGCGCGTCTGCTCGCGCTTGACGAGCTTATGCCGTCGCTGGATGACAATAACCGGCTTGTATGGCGTACGTTGGCGGATGCGCCCGAAGATGCCGAACTGGTGTTCCTGGGCATTGACCGCACCGATGGCGGGGAGAAGCCATGCTTCGCCGCCGTGCCAGCAAAAGGCGATGCCAGCCCTCGCATGGCGAACCCGCAGCTATGGGCGCTGATGGCGACGCTCGATGCCGGTGACCTTGCGCTGTATGGCGGGGCACGCAGCCTGATTGACTGGCACGCGCGCCATCGCTTTTGCGCGCAGTGCGGCGGTGACACCAAGATCGCCAAGGGCGGTTGGCAGCGCGGCTGTGAAAGCTGCAACGCGCAGCACTTTCCGCGAACCGATCCGGTCACGATCATGTTGGCCGAGTATGAGGGGCGGCTAATGCTTGGCCGCGGCAAGGGGTGGCCGGAAGGCGCGTTCTCTGCGCTCGCAGGCTTTGTTGAGCCCGGCGAGACCATAGAAGAAGCGGTGCAACGGGAAGTGTTCGAGGAATCGGGGGTGCGTGTGCGAGATGTCTCTTACATCGCCAGCCAGCCATGGCCATTCCCGAGCCAGCTGATGATCGGATGCCATAGCTATGCAGACGATGATGCTCTGGTCATTGACGAGACCGAAATGGCGGAGATCATCTGGTTCACGCGCGAACAGGTCGAATCCTCGCTTGCAGGCAACGGCCCATTCCGCGCCCCTCCGCCGCATGCTATCGCATACAATCTGATGAAATGGTGGCTTGAAAAATGACCGATTCCGCACCGCACCGCATGACCATCGACATATATTCGGACGTCATGTGCCCGTGGTGCCTGATCGGATATGGCCAGCTTCGCAAAGCGCTTGGTGAACTTGACGGAGAGATCGAAGCGCTGCTGCGCTGGCGCCCGTTTGAACTGAATCCCGACATGCCTCGGCAGGGCGAGGAACAGGAAGCGCATCTGCAACGCAAATATGGTCGCAGCGCAGAAGAGGGCGCCGCGGTGCGCGGCCAGATGAAGTCGATTGCGGACAGCGCTGGCGTGTCTCTTAGCTATGAGGGTTCAGATGAAGCGCCGCCGGCGATGATGTGGAACACACGCGCCGCGCACAAACTGCTGACATGGGCGCTCGAAGAGGCAGGGCCGAAGGTTCAGACCGACCTGAAGCTTGCGCTGTTCAAGGCACATTTTAACGAGCGGCAGAATGTTTCGGACGACGCCGTGCTGCTGGATATCGCGGCAAGCGTCGGTTTGCATCGCGAAGCCACGAAGGCCGCGCTGGCGGACGACGATCTGGAGGCGCGCGTAATCGCTGAAGAGCGTCAGGCGTGGGACCTCAACATCTCGGGTGTCCCGGCGATGATTGTGAATGGCAAGTTCATGATTCCGGGCGC
>JABDKI010000063.1 GCA_013002295.1 Altererythrobacter sp. | reverse complement strand
CGCTGCCAAAGCCTTGCATCGGTTCGAGCCGTTCGACGCCGAAATGCTTCGCCATGTCGAGCAGCACGCCGCGCGTCGCGATGGGGGGAATTTTGTCTGTTCCGAACCGCGTCAGGCCGTTCTCTGTTAGAAAATCCTCTGCTTTCGCGCCGCCATAGTGAACACCGTCACGCCCGATGTGTCCCAGCCCGTCAATCTGGCTGCCAATGCCGATATGCGTGACCAGACGGTCATCGTGTCCGGTAACGCGGTTTGTTCCCTGCGCCTCGCCGATGCCGAATGTCTCGATGCTGAAGCTGCGCCCCGGATAAGGCACGCTGTCAGGGCCGGTGACAACACCCAGCGCGTAGGTTTTGCCTTCAGCGACCAATCCCGCAGCACGCGCGGTCATCTCGGGCGTGATCGTGGTCACCATGCCCAGTTCCGGATCAGGTTCGCCCACTGCGATGGGCGCATCTTGTGTTGGAGCTTGCGAGCAAGCGGCCACCGCCAAAAGCACTCCGGCAAGCACGCCGCCTTGGACATTCTTCATGTTCATCGAAACTTTCCCCCTCGCAAAACTGACCATCGGGCTTGATTATGCGGACCCATGTGCCAGAGCATAGACATGCCGCTCAATTTGACCAAGATTGCATTTGGAGCACAGAGCTTCGACGATATCGAGAGCTGGTATGCCGGGCGGCGCAGCCCTCATCTGACAACAAAGTATCGGCCCACCAAGTGGGAGCAATGCATCGGCGGATCGCTTTACTGGATTTACCAGCACAATCTGGTCGCGCGCTCAAAGATCACAGGATTTTCGCAAACCGATAGCGGGCGCTGGCTGATCGAGCTGGAACCAAAGTTGATCCGCGTGCATCCTCATCCCAAGCGCGCGCATCAGGGCTGGCGCTATCTTAAGGGCGAGCCACCGCGTGATCTGGAAGACGGCGAAGATATTGGCGACGCGTTGCCCGGAAAAATGGCAATCAAGCTTCAGAAGCTGGGGCTGATTTAGCGTTCGGCCAGAATATCCGATTGTGACGTGGAAAGCGGAAATTGAACTAACGTTCAAAGCAAGAGTCTTACTCACGCTAGACGCGTCAGTTTCCCCCGACTACGCTTGCAAGAAAGAGGGGGGTGTCGAAGAATGGGCGAAGCAATCTCGGTTGCGCCGGAAGTGATGTTCGGATGGGCTGGCCAAGCCGCAATGATCGGCTGGATCATCCTGATTTTCCTGCCAAGACGCTGGCCACAGCTTCTGTTTGTTGCGCGCTATCTGATCCCTTTTGCACTGAGCCTGCTTTACGCTGGACTTGCATTTGCACACTTTTTCACAATCGAGGGTGGAGGCTACAACTCGCTAGATCAGGTTAGAACCTTACTCTCAAAAGACGAGATGCTTCTGGCTGGCTGGGTGCATTACCTCGCGTTCGATCTATTTATTGGCGGTTGGATCGCGGTTGAAGCGGACAAAGTTGGCTTGAATCGACTAATCCAGGCGCCAATCCTGGTCGCAACTTTCATGTTCGGACCGGCAGGGTTGGCGTTGTTCTTGACAATGCGTGCAGGCTATTTCCGCAAGAGGGAGGCAAGCGTATGAGCCAGAAAAACACAGCTTATCGAATGCCGCTTATCCCTCAGTTGGATGACGACCATGTGACACGTCTGTTGCTTGTCTTGTGCTTGTTCATGCTGGCGAACTTTGTCGTGTTTCTACCGGCATGGTTTCTCGATCCACGAGCCTTGGACGGCGCCGCTGTTTGGACCAAGCCGCAAAAGTTCAACGTTTCACTAGCACTTCATTTCGCGACGCTTGCGGTTCTTGCACAGCAATTGCCAAGGGAAGTTCGAAGCGGTCCGGTTTTGATCGGCTTTTCCTATGCAGCCGCAGTCTCATTGGTGTTCGAGTGGGGTTACGTCAGCTTGCAAGCTGCGCGTGCAAGACGATCGCATTACAATTTTGATACCCAATTTGAAGCATTAATGTACGCTCTGATGGGGCTCGGCGCGTTCTTGTTGATTGCGATTGCAATGGCGCTTGCCGTGCAGATTTATCGCAAAGGTGACAAGTCGATGCCTGGTCTGCGCTGGGGCTCGATATTGGGACTGGCGCTTGGCTTTGTCTCAACGTTGATCTTCGCCAACTACATGTCGTCATATGGGCGCTATGTGAGTGGCGACCTTGATCATATCGGGACAGTGGTTCCGTTCTTTGGTTGGTCGCGCGAGATCGGAGATCTACGTCCAGCTCACTTTGTTTCACTCCACTTGATGCAGACTCTGCCGCTAACCGGGTATATCGCTGACCTTAAAAGATTGCCGGGCGTGAAGCTGGTCATTGGCGTCGCCTTTGTTCAATTGACGCTCGCAACCCTACTCTTTCTACAAGCACTCTCGGGCAAGCCATTTTGGCCTGTCTAGCGTCTCGCACCCAGTTATCCCATTAGTTGCTAGCAGAAGCTAGGAGCTGACCACGTGGTGGCTAACGTCCGCAATTGGGTCGTTAGCGGACATTCGGTCTAACCCTCGCGCGCTTTCATCAACTGCGCCATCACCAATTGCACATCGTGTTTTGCGTCTTGATCGGCAGGCAGCGCAAATTCGGCATAGCTATCGGCAAGCTCGTCCATCCGTTCTGCAATGCGCACCGTATTGTACCCATGGCTGACCACGAAGCGCCGGCGCGCAAGCAATTGCGGCACGATGATGTTGGTATACTCGTCAACCGGCATGCCGAACTTCATGAATTGCTCCGGGCCAAGCGGGGTGAAGACCCAGCCGGGCACGATCAGTCCGGCATGCACGTGTTCCGGCAAATCCTCCCGCAAGTTTTCCGTCATGCCCAAAACGGCGTGCTTGGCCGCGATATATGCCGCGGTCTGGCGCACCGCGCAGAACCAGCTG
>JABDKI010000050.1 GCA_013002295.1 Altererythrobacter sp. | reverse complement strand
TCGTCGAAAGCGGTGCATAGACTGTCCAGCCCACCCCGGCGCCCACTCCGGTACCGCCCGGGACGAACATGGAGAACAGCAAGCTGAAGAACCCGACAACGGTCAGCCAGAAGCTGATATTGTTCATACGCGGGAACGCCATGTCTGGCGCGCCGATCATCAGCGGAACGAACCAGTTACCGAAGCCACCGATCATAGCTGGCATGACCATAAAGAAGACCATGATCAGGCCGTGCGCGGTGATGAACACGTTCCACATGTGGTAATTCGCATCCATCGAAGTGCCATCACCACCGAGCATATCAACCCACATGCCCAGATGCTGGATGCCCGGCTCCGCCAGTTCCATCCGCATGATGCCGGAAATCGCACCACCGATGATGCCCGCACAGATTGCGAAGATCAGGTAGAGTGTGCCGATATCCTTGTGGTTGGTCGACATGAACCAGCGAGCGAAAAAGCCCGGCTTGTGGTCCGCGTCATGCCCATGATCTGCATGAGGAGCGGTGATGCCTTCTGCGGTAGTTGCCATCGTTCAGATACTCTCTGCTCTAATTCTATTCGTTATGCGGCAGGCGCTGCTTCAGCGCCCTCTTCCGTTTCAGCTTCCACCACGGCTTCAGCCACTTCTGGCTCGCCGACAGTGCCGCCTTGTTCAAGCACCCACGCTTCCCACTCTTCGCGTGGGAGCGCTTCGACCACTACCGGCATGAAGCCGTGGCGTGCACCACAAAGCTCGTAGCATTGGCCGTAATAGACGCCTGGCTCTTCGATCGTCAGCAGGCGCTCGTTCAAACGGCCCGGCACTGCGTCCAGCTTGAACCACAGCGATGCAACACCGAATGAGTGAATCACGTCAGCTGCTGTTGTCTGGAGGCGCAATGGTGTGTTCGCTGGCACAACCATACGGTTGTCGACAGCAAGCTGGTTCGGCTCACCGCGATCCAGCGCTTCTTCAGGCGGAAGCATGTTCGAAATCACTTCAAAGCCACCATTGTCGGGATAGGTATAACCCCAATACCACTGGTATCCGGTCGCCTTAATTGTGATCGCCTCTTCAGGCGGGGTTTCATATTGGCTCAGCAGCAGGTTGATCGAAGGAACCGCGATCACCACCAGGATCAGCGCTGGCACCACAGTCCAAATGACTTCGATCAATGTATTGTGCGTTGTCTTCGACGGAACAGGGTTTGCGCGACGGTTATAACGGACAACCACCCACAGCAGCAGGCCAAGCACGAACAGGCTGATCACGGTGATGATCGGCATCAGGATTGCGTCATGCATGTAAAGCGCGTCGCGCCCGTCCTGCGTAAACTGGTCCTGAAAGCCAAGGCGACCGTCAACCGGCATACCTTTGCCTTCGGTCGGTGCCATCGGTGTGTAACCGGCGGTGGCTTCTGTTGCCGCTGCGTCTGCAGTAGCTGCATCGTCCTGAGCCTGGGCATTTGATGCAAACAACAGCATCAACGCCACCATGGCTGTAACGATAAGTGAATAGGCGTAACGGCCTGTCTGACCCAAAACCATCTTTGTGACGTTTCCCGATTCAATCGTATGTATAAGCTGCGCGGCCTCTAATCACAGAAACCGCATTAGCCAACCCAAAGTCCCGGAACTTCCCCCGAGATTGATGCGCCCTATAGGCGCGCTTGCCCAGCGCCTCAAGCGCTTCTAGGGAGAAAATTATGCAAGTCGGGATGAGCCCGACGCAATTTGATCTTTTTAGTAGGTGTTTCACGAATGACTGAAGAAGAAGTGCTGTCCGAATTCCGTAGCTGCGGCGCGCTATTGGAAGGGCACTTTCTGCTCTCGTCTGGGCGGCACAGCGCACACTACTTGCAATGCGCACGAGTCCTTATGAATCCTGAACGCGCAGGGCGAATAGCGATCGCAATCGCGCAAAAATTGCCGCGAGAGATTCGCAATTCGATTGATGTCGTGATTTCACCTGCAATGGGCGGTCTGATCATCGGTCATGAAATGGGCCGCGCGCTTGGCAAAGACGCAATGTTCCTCGAACGGCCAGAGGGCAAATTCCATCTGCGGCGCGGCTTCGCTTTGAAACCGGGCTCAAGAGTGCTGATGGTGGAAGATGTCGTCACCACCGGCCTTTCCAGCCGCGAAGCGATTGCTGCCGTTGGCGACGAGGGTGGCGAAGTGATTGCCGAAGTGTCCGTGGTCGACCGCTCTGGCGGTACCGCAGATCTTGGTGTGCCATTCTTCCCACTGGTAGCTTTGAACTTCCCGACTTACGCCGATGAAGAAGTTCCCGCAGACCTCGCTGCCGTGCCGATCACGAAGCCGGGAAGCCGCGCCTGATGGCTAATGTACACAATCCAGAGCGGTTGCGACTGGGAGTCAACATAGATCACGTCGCGACAATCCGCAATTCGCGCGTAGGCGACCACCCCGATCCAGTTCGAGCGGCAGAGATTGTCTCCAGCGTGGGCGGCGACGGAATTACTGCACATCTGCGTGAAGACCGCCGACATATCCGCGATGAAGACCTCGCGCGTATTCAGGAAGCAACCGATCTCCCGCTAAATCTTGAAATGGCAGCGACCGAGGAAATGCTGGAGATCGCGTTGCGCCACAAGCCGCATGCCGCTTGCATCGTCCCGGAAAAGCGCGAGGAGCGTACGACCGAAGGCGGATTAGATGCTGCCGGCATGGACAACCAGCTCGCACCGATCGTCACGCGCCTTGCTGATGCAGGAATTCGGGTCAGCCTGTTCATCGAAGCACAGGAACGGCAATTGGACGCTGCACTCCGGCTGGGCGCACCGGTCGTCGAGTTTCACACTGGAGAGTATGCACACGCTTTCTTGGACGGGGACAATGAACGCCTGGCAGCAGAGCTAAAGCGTATCTCAGATATGTCGGCCCTCGCGGCAAAGAACGGGATCGAGCCACATGCTGGCCATGGCCTGACCTATGAGAATGTTCAGCCAATTGCAG
>JABDKI010000037.1 GCA_013002295.1 Altererythrobacter sp. | reverse complement strand
CAATAAAACCGCGTCCAGCGGCAAGGTCGCGAATGCGGCTAGATGTCTGATCGTCATCAATGTGAGTGGCCTCGCCGCATTCGTCGCAAACCATGAAAATGCAGTCATGCTGACAGCCGGGGTGTGTGTTGGCGAGGAATGCGTTTGCGCTTTCAACTCGCAATGCAAGGTTGTTCGCCACAAACAGATCAAGGATGCTATAGATACTGTTCGGTGCGACACGCTTGCCGCGCTCGCGCGATAGGTTTTCCGCAATATCGTAGGCGGACACCGGCCGTTCATGCCTTGCCAGCTCGGCAAAAACGGCTTCGCGCATTCCGGTCCATTGCTCGCCAGATGCAACGAGCGAGTCGCGTGCGGCCTCTATCAGGCCTGTGCCTGAGTGTTCTTCGTGTGCGTGTGAATGGCTACCCATGCCCGCACATATAGTGCGGTCAGCGCCGTTACGCCAGATTAGCTTCCATCGCGCAGAAATGTGCTGGTGTAGTGCTCGGGATACATGTCCGCCAGCGCGCGGACTTTGGGCGCATCCCAGCGGACAATGTACCCGTGGCGCGGATTCTTCGCCATGAAGTCTTGATGATATTCTTCAGCCTCGTAGAACTTCTTGTAGCGCTCAATCTTGGTCACCACCGGAGCGCCCCAGACCCCTGACTCATCAAGCTGCGCAAGGTAAGCGCGAGCAACGCGAGCTTGCTCATTGTTCATCGGCACAATCGCGCTACGGTAGTGCGAACCAACGTCCGGTCCCTGGCGGTTCAGCAAAGTCGGATCGGTGACAACAGAAAACATGATCTGCAGCAGCTCGTCGTAGCGCACGACCTTAGGGTCATAGACCACGCGCACCGCCTCGGCATGGTCGGTCAGACCGGTCACGATCTGGCGATAAGTTGCGGAGCTTTCGCGCCCGCCATGAAAGCCGGAAACGGATGATTTCACGCCCTCAACGTGACTGAAGACACCTTCAACACCCCAGAAACAGCCGCCCGCAATGATCGCAACTTGCAAGCCTTCAGGCTCGTCAGCTTGCAAAGCAGCTACTGGCGCTTCTACAACTTTTTCGGCAGCACTCGCCGCAACACCGCAGCCGCCTAGCGTCAATGCGCCAACTGCCGCCAGCAAGGCATTGCGCGCGCGCATTATCGAGTGGTGGAGGTTTCGACGTCCGCCGTCGCGGCCATTGCCGGACTGGCAACTTGCGTATCCCAATTCTGAACCGACATCGCGCCCACCATCAACACTCCGAGTATGAAGCCGATGCCAAAATTGCGGGAGATGTCTGATTTCAGAATGCTCATGGGTGGTGTTCTCGTTGTACGACTCAATAAGTGTGTTCATGGCCTCATTAACCTTGATTGGTTTCCAGACGGTGAACGATGCTGTCATCGATTATCTATTCGCACAGCGCCTTAAAAAAGTTACGGACGGAGTGCGATGTTGGATGCAATCATCATAGGCGGCGGTCATAACGGGCTAACTTGCGCCTTCTATCTGGCGCGCGCGGGGCTGAATGTGACAATATGTGAGGCGCGCGAAGTCATCGGTGGTGCCGCCGTGACAGAGGAATTTGCGCCCGGCTTTCGCAATTCCACGGCAAGCTACACTGTCAGCTTGCTGCAGCCGAAGGTCATCGCCGATATGGCGCTGCCCTCACGCGGCTATCGGGTGATAGAGCGCCCGGTATCGAACTATCTCCCGCTCGAAGGCGACTACATGTTGATGGGCGGCGGGCTGGAATCGAGCCAGGCGCAAGCGGCACGGCTTTCAAAGGCCGATGCAGAGCGCTTGCCTGAATACTTCAACATGCTGGAAGATGCCGCTGAGGTCCTGCGCGGATTGGCGTTGAAAGTTCCGCCCGACCCCAAGGGTGGGCTGCGATCCTTGCTCGATGTCGCAACGCAGAGTCGCCTGCTCTCCAAACTATCAACCGAGCGCCAGCGCCAGGTGCTGCAAATCTTCACGCGTTCAGCGCGCGAAGTACTGGACGACTGGTTCGAAAGCGATCCGATAAAGGCCGCGTTCGGCTTCGACGCCTGTGTCGGCCACTATGCATCTCCAGACGAGCCGGGCAGCGCCTATGTTTTGCTGCACCACGTCTTTGGCGAAGTGAATGGCAAGAAGGGCGTTTGGGGTCATGTCATAGGCGGCATGGGCGCGATCACGCAGATGATGTCCCAAGCATGCCGCGAACATGGGGTGGAGATCCGCACCAACGCGCCCGTCACGCGAGTCGTAGTTGAAAACGGCGAAGCTGTCGGTGTCGAACTAACGGATGGAGAGGTTCTGCGGGCCAAGCGCGTCATATCCAACATGGGGCCAAAACCGCTGTTCGACCGGCTGGTTCCGCGTGAAGCCATCCCGGCCGATTTTGCCCGCGCCATGAATGGCTATCGTGGCGGCTCTGGCAGCTTGCGCATGAATGTCGCGCTGTCGGGTCTACCGCAATTTCGCCATGCTCCCGAAGGTGATGCCCATTTGCGCAGCGGCATCATCATGGCGCCTTCGCTGGATTACATGGACCAGGCGTTTCACAGTGCAAAGGCGAACGGCTTCAGTGCGCAGCCGATTGTCGAAATGCTCATTCCTAGCATGGTCGATGATAGTCTCGCACCAGAGGGGCAGCATGTTGCGAGCCTGTTCTGCCAGCATGTAGACCCTGATCTTCCTGAAGATCGCGAAGACGAGGCGGTCGAAGCTGTGTTCAACGTGATCGAACACCATGCGCCGGGGTTCCGCGAGCTAGTGCTGCATCGGCAAGTCCATACTCCGCGCAAGCTCGAGGCAAAGTTCGGCCTGTGGCGCGGCGACATCTTCCACGGCCGTATGAGCCTGGACCAGTTGTGGGCGGCACGGCCCGCACTTGGTGCAGGAAGCCATAAACTGCCAATTAAAGGGCTTTGGCTTTGTGGCTCAGGCGCGCACCCCGGCGGCGGAGTGACTGGCGCGCCAGGGCACAACTGCGCGCATGAGATCCTGCGGCAAAGACGTTGGTGGCGGATTTGATCTTTCCGCGACGCCCATCCGGGCGCGCGATACCCTCGCTCAAGCGACTTGAAGGTCGCATCGCTGCGGGCGGGCAGTTGCCCTTGCGGCTCGCTGGTGGCTCGCCGTTTGGTTCTTGGTCACGACAGTCAAAGCCCGACTACTTCACAACAGACTAGAGGGTCCTCGTCCTCAAGTAGCGAAGCGGTAGGACAGAATTAGTGCCTGAAATGCCGCATACCGGTGAAGACCATCGCCAGACCGGCCTCATCCGCGGCTGCAATCACTTCGTCATCGCGAATTGATCCGCCAGGCTGGATGATCGCGGTTGCTCCCGCTTCAGCTGCGGCAATCAAGCCATCCGCGAACGGGAAGAATGCATCAGAGGCAACGGCGCTGCCGGCGGTGCGCGGCGCTTCCCAGCCATAGGTTTCTGCAGCTTCTGCAGCTTTCATCGCGGCAATCCGCGAGCTGTCCCGGCGGTTCATCTGACCCGCGCCAATACCAGCAGTCGCGCCATCCTTGGCATAGACGATCGCGTTCGACTTCACGTGACGGGCAACCGTCCACGCAAACATGCAATCCTTCAGTTCTTGGCTTGTAGGCTCGCGCTTGGTCACCACCTTCAGGTCACTTTGCGAAACCGCGCCATTGTCACGGCTCTGCACCAACAAACCGCCGGTGATCGGCTTTACCATTAACCCGCCGCGACGAGGATCAGGCAAGTCGCCCACCGTCAGCAAGCGCAGGTTCTTCTTCTTCGCAAAGATTTTGCGCGCTTCATCGGTCACTTTGGGTGCGATGACCACTTCGGTGAAGATCTTCGCGATCTGCTCGGCCGTGGCGCCATCCAGCTCCTGATTAACCGCAACAATCCCTCCGAATGCCGAGACGCTATCGCATTGCAATGCCGCTTCCCACGCATCGACCAGCGAGCCAGCCTGCGCCACGCCGCAAGGGTTGGCGTGCTTCACGATGACCACTGCCGGATCACCGCGACCGAATTCAGCGCACAATTCCAGAGCCGCATCGGCATCGTTGTAATTGTTGTAGGATAGCTCCTTGCCCTGCAGCTGTTCGGCCTGCGCAATGCCTGCGCCGTGCGGGCCCGAGGGGGTATAAAGTGCCGCTTGCTGATGCGGGTTCTCACCATAGCGCAAAACAGTCGGTGCCTTGCCGTTGATGGCAAGGAAATCGGGGAATTGTTGCTGCTGATCAGCAAAGGCGAACCACTGGCTGATCATGCTGTCATAGGCGGCGGTCGCAGCAAAGGCCTTGGCCGCACACCTTTTGCGAAATGCAAGCGATGTTGCGCCGTCGTTGGCGTCGAGCTCGCCGAGCAGCTCTTCATAATCGGCCGCATCGGTGACGATCGTGACGTAGGCATGATTCTTCGCCGAACTTCGCACCATCGATGGCCCGCCGATGTCGATATTCTCGATGATCTCAT
>JABDKI010000035.1 GCA_013002295.1 Altererythrobacter sp. | reverse complement strand
GCGGGAGAGCGGATCGAAATCAGCGGCGGAGATCTGAAGAAAGACCCTGCCCTCCTTGGAGATGAAGCCCGCTCGGGTTCACTCTTTGGTGACAAGCGCCACATTTATGTTCGTGCGAACGGCGATGAAGCGCATGAGGCACTAAAGACGCTGATCGAAACGAGCGATGCGGGCGCCGGAGAGGCCGCACCGATCCTGGTGGTCGCTACATCTGCGACCGACAAGTCGCGCACCGCCAAGCTGCTGGAAAAGCGTAAAGACGCGCTCGTGGCGATGTTCTGGCCGCCCGATCTAGGTTCTGTGACAGGGTCTGTGCGGCAGATGGCTGATGCGGCTGGCCTGAGGCTAAGCGGTGATCTGGCAGAGCGCATCGCGCGCGCGGCAGGCCTGGATGTGCGGCTAGCACAATCAGAGATCACCAAACTTTCGACCTATTGCGATGCGTCTCCACAATCGCCGGTTGCATTATCGGCAGAGGACTTGGAAGCGGTTGGCGCTGCGACCGAAGAGGACGGCTTCATGCCGCTCGTCAATGCTGTGCTCAAAGGCGATACAGGCAGGCTGGACGGAGAACTAAAGCGGATGCGGGAGCACGGCATGAACCCGGTTGGCGTCTTGCTGGCGGTAGAGCGGCGCGCGGCACAATTGGCGCAAATTACTTCGCAGCTGGGCCCGCGCGGATCGCTCGATGGGCTCGACCGCGGCGCAAAGGCCAGGCTTGGTATCTTCTGGAAGGAAGAGCGTGAAATCCAGGAGCAGTTGAGGAGCTGGCACCGGCGAAAGCTTGACCGGCTCGGACCCAAGCTGATGCAATTGCACAAGGATTTGCTTGGCAATAGCCAGGCCGCCGAACTGCTTCTGGCACAGGGCCTGACAGAAATCGCCCGCTTTGCTGCCCGGCGCTAACGTCTAGTTCTCGTCACTTCCTGCGACGGTAAATGTCCCGGTTACCCGGCCGTTGGAGCTTTCCCCATTGGTTGCCGCTTGTCCATCAACGCTTGCCCGGCCTGAATTGAGATCAATCGTCAGGCGCCCGCCACGCAGATTGTCGCCCCCGCGGCTGAGCGTCACATTGCCTGCCATGGTGATGATACGGCGCTGCAAGTCATAGACGGCGACATCGCCGCTCGCGCGCTCATTGCCTCGCTGCACATTCACACCGCCGGTTGCTGTGATCCGCGCAATCGAAAGACTCCCCGTATCGCTATAATTCACCAGCATACGCTGTGAGCGGACTGTTAGTCCCGCCTGCGTCACGGTTACGCCGCCGACCAGCACGACGCGATTTTGCCGATCTTCAACATCGATATCGCCCGCGTCGAATTGCACCGGCGCGTTGGAGTTGTGGCCAGAGAATGCTTGCGCATTGAGTTGTATCCCGCTGAACAAGGCCAGCGTGGCGACAAAGCCGATTGCAGCTGAACGTGCAGATGTAGTGACCAGATTCTTCGCCATTACGGTACCCTCAATTCGCCCGGACGCATGGTCAAACGGGCATTCCCGCGCAAGGAGATTTTGCGCTCATCAATGTCTACTTCGATACGGTCAGCTTCAAAAGCGCCGGCAGGGACTTCGCCCTCCACCCGACCATCGCCCACCATCATGCGCGATTGCAGGTCAACGGACACGCCGCGCGCGGTCATGGTGTATCCATCGGCAGCTGAAAGCCGTAGTGGCCCATCGACGGTCATGATTTCCTGATCGATATCGTAGGCGCCGCCTTCTGCGCTGATACGTGCAGGGCCGTCGCGCAACAGGATCTGCGCCATCATATCTTCCATCCGGACGATGCCTTCGCGGCTTGAGCGTTGAACGGCTTCGCCTGCCGTCAAAGAAAATGGCCGCCCACCATCATCCTGCCCGCGATACATTGCATTGGAGACCGACAGCCGCTCATCGATCATTGCCACCTTGTTGCGATCAAGCAGGAAGCTGACTTCGGAGCCCGGTGATAGCGGTGTGATGATCATCAGCGCGGCGACAACGCCCACTCCCATGGGGAGCGCCTTGCCAAGAAATTTCACCAAGCGATCATGCGAACCACCGGGCGCAGCAAAATGCTGTCGCTGGTTGCGAAGCTGCTTGGCTTCATTGGTTTCTATGCGGCGGTGAGTGACCATGTGGGCGGGGTATACTTCTTGCAGATCAACTGTGGCTGAATATGTCGTGATCCGGCCAGCCAGCGATATCGAGCCGCGCACGCGTTGGCAGAAAGTCAAAGCATGCTTGCGCCATTTCCAAGCGCCCTTCGCGCTCCAGACGCTTGATCAGCTCGTCGCGCAAACGGTGCAGATAGCGCACATCAGACGCTGCATATTCACGCTGGGCATCGTTCAAGTCCGGCCCGCCCCAATCAGACGACTGTTGCTGTTTGGACAGGTTTTCATGCAACACTTCATCGACCAGATTCTTCAGGCCATGCCGGTCCGTGTAAGTCCGTACGAGCTTGCTGGCGATCTTGGTGCAGAACACCGGCGCTGCGACTACACCCAGATAGTGCTCGATAGCGGCGAGGTCGAAGCGGGCGAAGTGATACAGTTTCAGGCGGCTTTCATCGGCGAGCAGGGCCTTGAGATTGGGCGCGTCATACGAACTGTCCGGGCCAAAGCGCACAAGGTGTTCATCGCCGCTGCCATCGCTGATCTGTACCACGCACAACCGATCACGGTGTGTGATCAGGCCCATGGTCTCTGTGTCTACGGCCAAGGGCGCGTCTCCAGCGAGCACGCCAGCGGGCAGGTCTTCTTCGTGAAAATGTACTGTCATATGCCCTTCGCCTTACGCCGATTGGGGAAAGAGGGAAAGGGGTGGTGACGTAACGCATCACAGCGGCTTATCCTTGCGCCATGACCGATACGATCCCGGACAGTTGGCGCGGCGCATTGGAGCCGGCCCTGCAAACACCCGAAGCACGCAAGCTGGGCGGTTGGCTGCGCGCTCAAGAAGGTGCGGGCAAAGCGATCTTCCCGCCGCGCGGTGAACGCTTGGCGGCGCTCGCGATGACGCCGCTTGATCGGGTGCGGGTCGTGATCCTGGGGCAAGACCCCTATCACGGGCCCGGTCAGGCGCATGGTCTGTCTTTCTCGGTGCGCGACGGCGTGAAGCTGCCGCCAAGCCTGCGCAATATCTATCAGGAAATCGAGGCCGATCTCGGCGCAGCGCCGCCCGCTAGTGGTGACCTGACACGCTGGGCCAAACAGGGCGTGCTGCTCCTCAACAACACGCTGACCGTCGAATCCGGTCAGGCGGGCAGCCATGCCGGGCGCGGCTGGGATGCAATAACCGATGCCTGCGTCGCGGCGGTGGTGGGTCAGGGCCTGCCGACGGTGTTTATCCTGTGGGGCAGCCATGCACAGAAGAAGGCTGGTCGTGTTCGCGGATTGGGTGGAGGCGATCATCATCTGATCATCAAAAGCCCGCACCCAAGCCCGCTTTCGGCACATCGCGGATTCTTCGGCTCCAGGCCGTTCAGCCAGGCGAATGCTTTCCTTGTGCGGCATGGTCGCGGGGCCATCGATTGGTAGACGCAGACAACCATGGAACGCCAGATACGCTTTGGGAAAGTGTGACTTTCCGCGCAACTTACTGACAAGATTGTCATTTTCCGCAGATTTCCAACAGGCAAGTGTGACTTTTGGCACAATGCCGCTGGTCGGGATCGTGGCATGGCTGCGCATCGGGCAACCTTGCTCTGTCAGACCAAGTGTAGGAAAGTCTGTTTCTGATGACTGAAGATGAAGCCCGCAAAGCCTTGCTCGTCCGCCGCGAGGAACTGGACCTAGAAGATGCGTCCAACGCGGACTCGCGCGACACGGTTGAGCTGCAACAGGACAGCGTCGGGCGATTGAGCCGGATGGATGCGATGCAGCAGCAGGCCATGGCGCAAGCGGCCGAGCGCCGCCGCGCGGCCGAACGGTTGCGGGTTTCAGCTGCGCTGGAACGGATCGACGATGGCGAATGGGGGTATTGCCTAAAGTGCGGGGAGGAAATCGCCGGCAAACGCCTTAGGCATGATCCCAGTGTGACCAATTGCGTAGGCTGCGCGAGTGGTGCGGAGTAGGAGCGAGAAATGAGCGAAGATACAGTCCTGCTGGAGATCAGCGACAATGTGGCCACGGTCACTCTCAACCGCCCTGAAGCGATGAATGCGCTGTCCAAAGCGCTGCGGTCGCGGCTCTACCATGTCATGAAGCAGGTTGATGAGGATGACAGCGTGCGCGTGGTGATCTTGACCGGCGCGGGGGAGCGGGCGTTCACCGCCGGGCTCGATCTGAAGGAATTGGGTTCGCAAGAGGGCGCGCTGGGCGCAGCCAATGCCAAGGGCGCGGATGAGAATCCGGTCAAGGCGATCGAGCTGTGCCGCAAACCTGTGATCGGTGCGATCAATGGCGTGGCGATCACGGGCGGGTTCGAAGTCGCGATTGCCTGCGATGTCCTGATCGCGGCCAGCAATGCCCGCTTTGCAGATACGCATGCCCGCGTCGGGATCGTTCCGGGTTGGGGCCTGTCGCAAAAGCTCTCGCGGATGATCGGTATCAGCCGCGCGAAAGAGCTGAGCTTCACCGGCAATTTCCTTCATGCACAGACAGCGAAGGAATGGGGGTTGGTGAACCATGTGGTCGAGCCGGAAGAATTGCTGCCGCTGGCCAGAAAACTGGCCGCCGATATGGCGAGCATCGATCCGGCCTTTCTGGCAAAATACAAGCGGCTGATCGATGATGGCTATGCGCAAAGCTTTGCAGACGGCATGTCGCTGGAGGCGGAGTTGTCATCCGCCGCAAATTCTGCCGTTACGCCCGAGGAAGTCGAGGCGCGCCGCGCCGCCGTGCAGGAGCGGGCGAGGAAGCAGGGCTAGTCTGCTCAGGCTAAAAACTTGCGGTTACACGCAAGCCCGCCATTACGCCGGTGTCGCGCGCGCTCACCGCGCTGTCGATCACCTGCACGTTGGCAGTGACTTGGAAATTGTCGCTAAGGCCAAGTGTGTAGAAATACTCGACGCCCTCTTCGTCTTGCAGCGCCAGCCGCTGGTCCAGTGCGCGGACAAGGCCATTGGTCAGAGAATAGCGGAACCAGGCCGCGCCGAACCGATCTTGCGGGCGGAAACGCGGATTGCCTGAAATGCCTAGCATCGCGCTGCGATCAAGGAAGGTCGGATCGCCATTCGAGATATAGACTTGCCCGAAAATGCCCCAGCCTTTGCCGGGCGCCTCTGGATACACGCCCAGATATTGATATCCCGCGAGAACAGCCGCAAACTCCCCGCTCTTGTTGCCGAAGGCGGATCCGGGCGAAGGGATCAGCGCCGCCGGGAGAGAGTCGACATTGATGTCATCGCGGGTCGAGCCGGACAATTTGAGCGCGTAATATCCCGGCTTTCCGCCCACTTTGACTGGGAAGGTGACTGAACCCAGGAAACCGACGCCGCTTTCAAAAGCGGTCTCGAACCCGCTGCGCTGATATTGCGAGTCCGGGTCGTAAACCCACAGGCGGTACAGCACCTTCTCAGTCGGCACTTCCAGGAATGCACCGGTCAGCGTGTTTGCGATGATGGCCGAAGGCGGCAGCGCCATCGACAGGTTTTGAAATCCGAAGTGCCCGTCGCTGCCAACCACTGGCAGTTTTGCGCCCAGATCGAGCACATTGACTTTGCCCGCGGTCAGTTTTGCGCCCGAACTCCAGCGCTTGGACACACTCACGGATAGATCAAAATCGCCGCGGCCTTCTGCGCGAAATAGCGCGGTGTTGTTCGGGATCAGGCCAATCTCACCGTTGGAATCCTTGCCCCAGGTGTATTCGGGCCGGACCGTCAACGTCAGGCTGTCATCGCCGCCGAACGCACTGCCGCTAATGTCGAGATAGCCATCGACCCGGCCGGAATAGCGCACGGTTTTTGGCGCATCGCCTTGCACCGGCGTATCGACAAATTGGGAGGCCACAAGCTTGAACATGACGGGTTCGGTTTGCGGCGGTGCTGGAGGAGTGGATGCAGCCGGCGCGACTGACGCGGCTGACGGGTCTCGCGCAACCTCTGCGGAAGAATCCAGTTCGGGGCCGATCGCCTCTGGGCTATTCGTCTCTTCGCTGGCATGGGCCGGAGCTGCCAGAAGAAACGCCAGCAACGTTGCGCTAAGCGCAGAACTCGCTGCCAGTAAAGTGCGCGAAATCCGCGCACGCAGTGCGACCTGCATTGCATTCCCCTAAGTCCGTTTTCTCTCAACCACTTACTGGAGTGAAGTATTTTTCACCGATTGCATTGTATGAGGCCGACATCTGGTGTGAGAAATACGGACAGGTTCTTAGCGTGGCAGTTCAGATACACCCATGAGTGCTTGGTCTACTGCGCGTGCAGCCTGGCGCCCTTCACGAATCGCCCAGACGACAAGCGATTGTCCGCGCCGCATATCGCCGCATGCAAAGACGTTCTCAACGCTGGTCGTATAGCTATCTGTGTCCGCGGCAACGTTTCCGCGATCTGTCAGTTCGACACCGGTCTGATCAAGCAGGCCCGCTTTCTTCGGCCCGACAAAACCCATCGCGAGCAGAATCAGATCGGCTTCGATAGTGAAGTCGCTTCCTTCGATCTCCTGCATACGGCCGTCTTTCCATTCGACGCGTACGCATTCCAGTCCGGTCACGGTTTCGCCATCACCCACCACCCGCTTGGCCAACACGGCCCAGTCGCGCTCGACACCTTCCTCATGGCTGGAAGAGGTGCGCAGCTTCAGCGGCCAATCCGGCCACGTCATTGCCTTGTCTTCCTTCTCCGGCGGTTTGGGCATGATCTCCAGCTGTACGACGCTTTCCGCGCCCTGGCGGTTGGATGTGCCAACACAGTCGCTACCGGTATCGCCGCCGCCGATCACGACCACCTTCTTGCCGGTGGCTAGCAAGCTGCCGCGCGGTGCCGCGCGCACCTCATCATCGCCGGCATTGCGCTTGTTCTGCTGGGTCAGGAACTCCATCGCCAGACGCACGCCTGTCATTTCCGCGCCGGGAATTTGCAGAGGCCGGGCATCTTCTGCTCCGCCCGCGAGCACTACGGCGTCGTAGTTTTCCTGAAGGCTCTTGAACGAAACATCGACACCTATCTCTTTGCTGGTTTTGAACTCGACCCCTTCGGCCTCCATCTGCACCGCACGGCGGTTGATCAGATGCTTTTCCATCTTGAAATCAGGAATACCGTAACGCAGCAATCCGCCGATCCGGTCATTCTTTTCAAACAGCGTTACAGTGTGGCCTGCGCGCGCCAGCTGCTGCGCGCACGCCATGCCAGCAGGACCAGAACCGATGACCGCAACCGATTTGCCGGTCTTCTTCTCCGGCATTTGCGGCGTGATCCAGCCTTCTTCCCAGCCGCGATCGACGATCGCGCATTCGATCGATTTGATCGTAACCGGCTGATCGGTGATGTTGAGTGTGCAGCTTGCCTCGCATGGCGCGGGGCAAATGCGGCCTGTAAACTCGGGGAAATTGTTGGTCGAATGGAGCACGGCCAAGGCGTTCTTCCAATCGCCTTCATATACCAGATGGTTCCAGTCCGGTATGATGTTGTTCACCGGGCAACCGTTGTGACAATACGGAATGCCGCAATCCATGCAGCGGCTCGCCTGCGCTTGCAGGGTTGCATCGTCTGGCTGCACGATAAATTCGCGGTAATTGTTCAAGCGCTCTTTCGGTTCGAGATAGTCGCGCTCGCGCCGGTCGAGTTCGAGGAAGCCTGTATCCTTGCCCATGTTCTAGCGTCCCGTAATCTTATTCTGCTGCAACCGAAGCGGCTTCATCGCGCTCGGCTTCGAGTTGGCGCAGCGCGCGTTCGTAGTCGCGCGGCATGACTTTGACGAATTTGCTGACTTCAGCGTCCCAATTGTCGAGGATCGCGGCGGCCTTCGCACTGCTGGTATGAAGCTTGTGGCGCTCGACCAGAATTTTCAACCGCTCGCCATCGTGGCGCAGCATGTCGCCCATGCCGAAATCATTGACCGATTGTGGGCGCTGTGAAGGCCGGCCCGTGCCGTCTTCCTCATCGCGCGCATCGGTCATCGGCACCAGATCAACTTGAGCCGGATTGACTAGCTGTTCGAACTTGCCTTCGGGGTCGTAAACATAGGCAACGCCGCCGCTCATCCCGGCGGCAAAATTGCGACCTGTCTTGCCAAGCACGACCACAACGCCGCCGGTCATATATTCGCACGCGTGATCGCCCGCCCCTTCGACAACAGCGATCGCGCCGGAATTGCGCACCGCGAAACGTTCGCCCGCAACACCTTCGAAATAGGCTTCACCGGCTATCGCGCCGTAAAGCACGGTATTGCCAACGATGATGTTGTCCGCCGGATCGCGCTCAATGCCCTCGGGCTGCTTCACGATAACGCGCCCGCCCGACAGGCCCTTGCCAACATAGTCATTGGCATCACCCGACAGATCGAGCGTGACACCATGCGCGAGCCATGCGGCGAAGCTTTGGCCGGCCACACCGCTTAAGTTGATGCGGATCGTGTCAGCGGGCAGGCCTTCGTGGCCATAGGCCTTGGCGATTTCGCCTGACAGCATGGTGCCGACAGTGCGGTTCACATTGCGAATTTCGCGGGTCAATTGCACTGGCTTGCCTTCGCTGATCGCGTCCTTGCATGCCGCAATCAGCTCGTTATCCATCGCGCCTGAAAGGCCGTGATCCTGCGTTTCCGTGTTGTGCAGCGGCGCATCCTCAGGAATGTCGACTTTGGTCAGCAGACGCGAGAGATTGACGCCTGCGGCTTTCCAATGGCGGTCCACCCGGCGCATATCGAGTTTGTCGACCCGGCCAACCATTTCCTCAACTGTGCGGAAGCCCATTTCCGCCATGATCTGGCGCAATTCCTCCGCAACGAAGAACATGTAATTGACCACATGTTCTGGTTGGCCGGTAAAACGCGCACGCAGAACAGGATCTTGTGTCGCTACGCCTACAGGGCAGGTGTTCAAATGGCACTTGCGCATCATGATGCAGCCTGCCGCGATCAGCGGAGCTGTGGCAAAGCCGAACTCGTCAGCACCCAACAGCGCGCCGATGGCGACGTCGCGGCCTGTACGCAGACCGCCATCAACCTGGACTGCAATGCGCGAACGCAGATCGTTCAAAAGCAGCGTCTGCTGTGTCTCTGCCAGGCCGATTTCCCATGGCGAGCCCGCGTGGGTCAGGCTGGTCAAAGGTGATGCACCTGTGCCGCCATCATAGCCTGCGATGGTCACATGGTCTGCGCGAGCCTTTGAAACGCCTGCAGCAACGGTGCCAACGCCCACTTCGGACACAAGTTTCACAGAAATGCGCGCCACCGGATTGGTGTTTTTGAGATCATGGATCAGCTGCGCCAGATCCTCGATCGAATAGATATCGTGGTGCGGAGGCGGGCTGATCAAGCCAACACCCGGGGTCGAATGGCGCACTGCGCCAATCCGCTTGTCGACCTTATGGCCAGGCAGTTGGCCGCCTTCGCCGGGCTTCGCGCCTTGTGCCATCTTGATCTGGATATCGTCCGAATTGACGAGATATTCGGTGGTCACGCCGAACCGGCCCGATGCGACCTGCTTGATCCGGCTGCGCATCGAATCGCCATTTTCCATCGGCTTGAAACGCGCAGGCTCTTCGCCGCCTTCGCCAGTGTTCGAACGCCCGCCGATACGGTTCATCGCGATGGCGAGAGTCGAGTGCGCTTCGTGGCTGATCGAGCCGAAGCTCATCGCGCCGGTGCTGAAACGTTTGACGATTTCGCTTGCAGGCTCGACTTCATCCAGCGGGATAGCTTCGTCCGCCTTCTTGAACTCCATAAGACCGCGAATTGTCAGCAGGCGTTCGGATTGCTCGTTCACGCTTTTGGCGAAGGACTCGTAGTCGGCATGCTTGTTGCCGCGCACCGCGTGCTGCAAGAATGCGACGTTTTCCGGTGTCCATGCGTGTTCTTCACCGCGAAGGCGATATTGGTAGATCCCGCCGACATCGAGCATGTTCTTATACAGAGGATTGTTGCCATAGGCCTGCGCATGGCGACGCACGGTTTCCTCGGCCACTTCCTTCAGGCCTACGCCTTCGATGGTGGTCGCGGTGCCCTTGAAATAGTTCTCGATGAAATCGCTGGACAGGCCGACCGCATCGAAGATCTGCGCACCGCAGTATGACTGGTAAGTCGAAATGCCCATCTTGGACATGACCTTCAGGATGCCTTTGCCTACCGCTTTGATGTAGTTCTTCTGTGCATCAGCGGCGGAAAGATCGCTGTGCTTTTTGGCGCGCAAGTCTTCCAGGGTCTCGAACGCGATATAGGGATTGATCGCTTCCGCGCCGTAACCTGCCAGCACGCAATAGTGATGCACCTCGCGCGCCTCGCCTGTTTCGACCACAAGTCCGGTTTGCATACGCAGGCCCTGTCGCACCAGATGGTGGTGCACAGCGGCTGTTGCGAGAAGCGCAGGCATCGGAATCCGGTCCGGTCCCTGCTTGCGGTCTGACAGCACCAGAATGTTCTTGTCCTGCAACACCGCTTCAGTCGCGGCCCAGCACATTTCCTTCAGCGCCATCTTGAGACCCTTGGGCCCCTTGCTGGCGCGCCAAGTCATGTCGATGGTTTCAGTGCGGAACGCACCATCCAATGCGACTTCGACGGAGCGAATCTTGGCCAAATCCTCATTGGTGAGGATCGGTTGGCTTATTTCCAGGCGCTTGTGCGTGCCAGCATCCATGCCGAGCAGGTTCGGGCGCGGCCCGATCATCGAAAGAAGGCTCATCACCAGCTCTTCACGGATCGGATCGATCGGCGGATTCGTGACCTGCGCAAAGTTCTGCTTGAAATAATCGTACAGCAGACGGCTGCGGTTAGAGAGCACCGCGATCGGCGTGTCCGTGCCCATCGAACCGATCGGGTCTTCGCCCCGCACTGCCATCGGCTCCAGGAATTTGGCGATGTCTTCCTGTGTGTAGCCGAATGCCTGCTGCGCTTGCAGCAGAGTGGGCGTGTCCTGATTCTCGTCTTGCGGAAGCTGGGCGAACTCGGGGTCGACCACATCCAGATCGTCGAGCTTGTATTGCGCTTGGCTCAGCCATTTTTCGTAAGGCTGCGCGCTGGCAAGATTGGCCTTCAGCTCGGCATCTTCGATGATGCGACCCTGCTCGAAATCGATCAGCAGCATCTTGCCTGGCTGCAAGCGCCATTTGCGGATGACGTCTTCCTCGGCAAACGGCAGCACGCCGCTTTCCGATGCGAGGCAGACGATATCGTCCTTTGTCACGCAGAAACGCGCGGGGCGCAGACCATTGCGGTCCAGCGTGGCGCCGATCTGGCGGCCATCGGTAAATGCGACTGCGGCGGGGCCATCCCATGGCTCCATCAAAGCCGCGTGATATTCGTAGAATGCCCTGCGTTCGGCATCCATCAGCTCGTTCTTCGCCCAAGCCTCTGGCATCAGCATCATCATCGCATGCGCAAGGCTGTATCCGCCCGCAAGCAGCAGTTCGAGTGCATTGTCGAGACATGCGGTGTCAGACTGGCCGTGCGGAATTAGCGGCCACATTTTGTCCAAATCGGGGCCCAGCAGCGTCGATTCCATCGTGCGGCGGCGCGCATTCATCCAGTTCACATTGCCGCGAACGGTATTGATCTCACCATTGTGCGCAATCATGCGATAGGGGTGAGCCAAGCGCCAGCTGGGGAAGGTGTTGGTGCTGAACCTTTGGTGCACAAGGCCCAGCGCGCTAACGCAATCCGGATCACGCAAATCGTCGTAGAAACTGCCTACCTGATTTGCGAGCAACAGGCCCTTGTAAACAATCGTCCGGCTTGAGAAGCTGGGCATATAGGTATCAGTCAGGCCCGGCAGATCGTGCTTTTCCGCCTGCGCACTCAGCGGATTGAGCGTCTGTTTGCGGATCACGATCACTTTGCGTTCGAACGCGTCTTGATCGGCGCAATTGTCTCCGCGGGCGATGATCGCTTGCTGGATCACCGGCATCGAATCGACCACGGCCTTGCCCAAGCCATCCAGATTTACCGGCACATCGCGCCAGCCGATCAGTGTCTGGCCCTCTTTTGCAGTAAATCGCTCGAACTGTTCGGTTACAAAAGCACGCGCCGCCTCGTCCTGCGGCATGAAGCACATCGCCACAGCGTAGTCGCCGGGTGCGGGCAAATCACGACCTTGTTCTTTCGCCCATTTGCGAATCAGCGGATCGGGGATTTGCAGCAGGATTCCCGCACCATCACCCAGCAATGGATCGGCGCCGACAGCACCGCGGTGATCGATGTTCTTGAGAATTTCCAACGCTTGCGTGACGATGTCGTGCGAAGGCACGCCTTTGATATGCGCGACAAAACCGACACCACAGGCGTCATGTTCGTTACGCGAGTCATACAAGCCCTGGGGCGCTGGGTATCCCATTCAAACTCCATCATGTCAGATGCCGGGGTGCGACCGCGCACGGAGACGCTGTCCGGCAATTAAGCGAAATCCCGGATGCTGCTTGGCGCAGCTTTTCCATCGCTCAAAGCTCTCATGGCGACATGAAATGATTTTTGCAACTGCGAAGAGGGTAGCAATATTTCAGCCGACTATGGTTGAACTTTAGCCTGCGGAGCTAGCTTTCGGTCCAATCCAACAGCAAAAGCCTACTCAGCGAGTGGCGGAACCTCAACCAACGCGCGCAAACGCTGTGTCATGCTGGATGGTGGTACTGGAGGAGAATAGCTATGCGCGGATCCCTCTGCGAGCCGGCGTTGGTCATCCAGTGCGACCGCGAATCGCTCAATCAGCTGCGGCATGGCCAGTTCCTGCGTGTCGTGCGCGCGCAGCAGGTTCACCGCTTTGCCGTGCTGCGGCAGTTTTGCCTTCGGTTGAGTGGCAACGGGCAGCGGCACGGTTTCTGGCACGGTCGCTGGCATGGTCTCTGGCTCGGCCTGTGCGACCGGAATCTGTCCCGCTGCCATCTCCGCATCAATCGGTGCCTCACTTGGTTCGGCAGCTTCGACCCGCGGCGCGCCCAGCAATTCGCTCAAGTCTATATCGGCATAGAACGGCGCATCGTCATAGGCCTGAGGCTCTGGGGCTATGTCATCAGCTCCCAGCGCTTGTTCTGAACCAAGGTCTTCAACAACCTCCGGTTCGATCACCTCGGCTTTGACGACCTCCCATTCAACCACGGGCTGTGCAACTTCTTCCACCTCGACAATGCGCAGTGGTTCAACCGGCTGTGCTTCAACGGCCTCGGCTTCCTCGGTTTCGCTCACGCTGTGCTCAATGGCTGAGGCGGACTTGTCAGGTAGGTGCTGCACGGCAGAGATCGCACGCGCTACGGCCCAACCTAGGCCAGCACCGAGAAGCGCCGCAAGTCCTGCCATCGCGATTGGGTTTGCCGCGAAGGCCGGCACGGCAAACGGGGCTTGTGCCATACCAGCGCCAATCACGCCTGTCGGCAGCACCGCAATACTTCCGCCCAGCAGAGCCGCAAGCCATACAGCAATCAACGGCATGAAGGCTGGATGGCGGCTGAGCGGCGGCTTGCGTGTAGAGATATCTGAATAGCCCATAGGCGGAGAGCATAGCGGATCAGGGTAAATAGCCCGCTAACGCAGCCAAAGGCGTCTCGATTGGCGCTCGCCGGCCCGAAAACCCGCATTTTGCGTGGCGATTCCGTAGCGGCAGGTTGACGTTTACGGAAACTTCATTGCGATTTGCCGTAGGATGCGCCATGAAGCTTGCAACTTCTGAGCGAGTCCCGCTCAGCACATAGGTTTCTCAAGAGGAGTTGGGCATGACACCGCAAGAACTGGCCGGCAAAACCGGCGAAAACATCGGCACCAGCGAATGGGTCGAAATGACTCAAGACAAGGTCAACATGTTCGCTGATGCGACCGGCGATCACCAATTCATCCATATTGATGAAGAGAAAGCCAAGCTGACGCCATTCGGCGGCACTATCGTGCATGGCTTCATGACACTGTCGATGATCCCGTATCTTTCCGCGAACAGCGACATGCCCAGGATCGACAATGTCAAAATGGGTGTGAACTATGGTGGCAACAAAACCCGTTTCATCGCGCCTGTGCGCGTTGGCAAGCGTATCCGCGGTCACTGGAAGCTGGTCGAAATGATCGAGAAGCGCCCTGGCCAATGGCAGCAGACGGCTGAAATCACCATCGAGATCGAAGGTGAGGACAAGCCTGCTCTGATGTGCGAGTGGATCACGCAATTCTTCGTTTGATCTGACCGGATCTTAGTTAAAAATTAGGCTCCGCGAACAGCGGGGCTGGATCGTATTACCTTTCGAAAGGACCCCCCCATTATGTCACGTGATGCAGTCATCGTTTCTACCGCTCGTACGCCCATCGGGCGTGCATACAAAGGCGGCTTCAACGCCACTCCGGGCGCTACACTCGGCTCGTTCTCATTTGCAGCGGCTGTAGAGCGCTCTGGCATCGACGCCGCTGAGATTGACGATGTCGTATGGGGTGCGGTTCTGACCCAGGGCACGCAAGCAGGCAATATCGGCCGCCAGGTTGCCCTGCGCGGTGGTGCGCCGGTATCCGTGGCCGCACAGACGATTGACCGTCAGTGCTCTTCGGGCCTGATGGCGATCAGCACAGCTGCGAAGCAGATCATCGTCGACAATATGGATATCGTCGTCGGCGGCGGTCAGGACTCGATTTCAATGGTCCAGACGCCGGAAATGCGTGTTGCGCCCGATCACTCGCTGATCGCAATGCACAAGGACGTGTACATGCCGATGCTCGGCACGGCAGAGACTGTTGCCAAGCGTTACAATGTCAGCCGCGAAGCGCAGGACGAGTATGCGCTGCAATCGCAGATGCGCACTGCTGCAGGCCAGGAAGCCGGCAAGTTCGATGACGAGATCGTGCCTGTCACCACTACGATGGGGGTCAAGGACAAGGAGACAGGCGAAGTCTCAATGGTCGAAACCACGATCACCAAGGATGAAGGCAATCGCCCTTCAACCACGCTAGAGGGTCTTCAATCGCTTCAGCCGGTTATGGGTCCGGGCATGTGCATCACGGCTGGCAACGCCTCGCAGCTGTCCGATGGCTCTTCGGCCAGCGTGCTGATGGAAGCGAAATTGGCTGAGCAGAAGGGCTTGCAGCCATTGGGCCGTTATGTCGGCATGGCTGTTGCCGGCACGGAGCCTGACGAAATGGGTATCGGCCCGGTCTTCGCGATCCCGAAATTGCTGAAGCAAACCGGCGTGAAGATGGACGAGGTTGGCCTTTGGGAACTCAACGAAGCTTTCGCCGTGCAAGTGCTTTACTGCCGTGACAAGCTCGGCATCGACAATGACATTCTGAACGTCAATGGCGGCTCGATCTCGATCGGGCACCCTTACGGCATGACCGGCGCACGCTGCGTTGGCCACGCATTGATCGAAGGCAAGCGCCGCGGCGCGAAATATGTCGTTGTCACCATGTGCGTGGGCGGCGGCATGGGCGCAGCCGGAATGTTTGAAGTCTTCTAAAGTTATCCAGCAGAACCGAATTGTGGGCGGCGGGTCATCGGGCGCGCCGCCCTTTTTCGTGCGTGCGTGGGGCACGCTGCGACTTTGGCTTATGGCGTCATCGTATAGAACGTGATCTTGTTGCTATCGAGATCTCGCGCATAGGCAGCGTACATCGGTCCGCGATCGCCCGGCTCGCCCTCGCACGATCCGCCCAGTTCGAGCACCTTTGCGTGTAGTCGCTTGACCTCTTCCGGCGACCCCGCCTCAAACCCGGCCGTCGTGCCATTTCCGTTGCTCGCGGGATTCTCGTCAAACGGCAACGCGAGCGCGAATGTATACTCTTCGCCCTGCCAGAAGGTCATGCGTTCGCCAGTCATCAGCTTCGTCGCTCCCATTTCAGCAAAGAGCGAATCGTAGAACCCGGTCGCAGCCTCCATCTGGTTTGTGCCGAATACGAGGTAATTCAGTTTCATGTGTCGATCTCCATTTTGTCCATGATTGAGATCAGCTTGATATCGACAAATATGACATTTTATGGCCTATTTGATTGATGGCGCGCTCAGATGCAGATGGCCGGTTGAGACGGATGGAATTGCTTGCCGCAGAGCTCAAGCAAGAGGGCTTGTGCACGGTCAGCGGTCTCGCCCAGCGTTTTGGCGTCAGCGAGCGAACGATCGCTCGTGACCTCCGCCTGATGCGCGAGCAGGGACTGCCAATCGATGCTGACCGTGGACGCGGCGGCGGCGTGCGCCTGGATCACCATTGGGGTGTGGGCCGGCTCAATCTATCCTATGCAGAAGCGGTTGACCTGCTGATCAGCATCGCTGTGGCAGAACAGATGAACTCGCCGATGTTCCTTGCAAACCTCGCTTCGGTCAGGCGGCAATTGATTGCGTCATTTTCGCGAGAGAAGCGCCGAGCGGTGGAGAAATTGAAGTCCCGGATACTCATTGGGCTTACCGCGTCCACTTATGTGCAGGCTGGATTCAGCGTTCCTCCTAGGCCCATCGTGCAAACGTTGCACCAGGCGTTTCTCGATCAAGTCGCCATGACGATCAGCTACCGACGGGAAGATGGTGAAACCTCGCAAAGGCAGATCGAACCGCACTATTTGATGCTCAATTACCCTGTCTGGTATATCGTTGCGTTCGATCACCTTCGCGGATCTCCGCGCACGTTTCGATGCGACAGAATCCAGAGCGCAAGGGTCACAGACGAGCGCTTCCGGCTGCGTCCGAATAGTGACTTTCGCGAATGCCTCGAACGAGCGGGCCTTTTGATCTAGAAACCAAGAACTTGCTCAAATGCCCATCAGAGCGCATTCTTGCAGAGCATGGGAATCATGGAGATCATCGGTATTGCAGGAAGCGTCAGCCTGCTTTCGGGTTGGCGGCTATATCTGTGTATCTTCGCGACCGGCATTGCCATGCGTTCCGAAGCAATACCCGTACCGGAAAATCTCGCTGCGCTAGCAGTGCTGGCCAACCCGTGGGTGATAGGTATTGCGTTCATCGGCGTGTTAGCTGAGTTCTTCGCCGACAAGGTCATGTGGCTCGATAGCCTGTGGGATACGATACATACATTGTTCCGCCCCATCGGCGGGGCCTTGCTGGCGCTGGCGATTGTCGATCCGTCGGACCCGGCGATGCAAGTCATCGCATTCCTGCTGGGTGGCGGCGCGTCTTTGGCGACTCATGCTGGTAAGGCTGGCACACGGGCCGTAGTGAACACCAGCCCGGAACCGGTCAGCAATGTCGCGCTATCCAGCATAGAGGATGCCGCGACTATTGGACTGCTCTATCTTGTGTACGAATACCCGTTGGCTTCAGGCGTGATCGCGCTGGTCCTGCTAGCGCTCACAGCATGGCTGCTGATGACCGCGCGGCGAATAATCAAACGCGCTCTGTCGCGATCTCCAGACACAAGCGACCCTTAGGCGACCGCTTTCAGCCTTGAGCGGGCGTGCTGTGCAATGAAGGATTCGACTTCGGGCGCAACTTTATCGCGCCATTTGCTGCCGTTGAAGATGCCGTAATGCCCGGCGCCTTCCGCCATGTAATAGCGTTTCTTGGACGCGGCCAAACCGGTCGCAAGATCCAGCGCAGCCTTGGTCTGGCCTAGCCCCGAGATATCGTCGCGCTCACCTTCGATGGCGAGCAGAGCCGTGTCCGCGATCTTGCCGAGATCAACAATCTCGCCCTTGTGGCGGAACTCGCCATTGGGGATCGAGTGCTTCTGGAACACTTCTTCTACCGTCTGGAGATAGAATTCGGCCGTCATATCGCACACGCTGCGGTACTCGTCGTAAAAGTCCTTTGTGGCCTGCGCGCTGTCATCATCGCCCGCGGTCAGATGCTTGAACATCTCGTAGTGGCTCATCATGTGGCTGCCGAGGTTCATGCTCATGAAGCCTGCCAGCTGCAGAAACCCAGGATAGACTTCGCGTCCCGCACCGTGATGATTCATCGGCACCTTTGCGATAACCGATTGGCGGAACCATTCGATCGGGCGGTCCATCGCCAGATTGTTCACTGTGGTGGGGGAGCACCGCGTATCGATCGGCCCGCCCATCATGGTCAGCGTTGCCGGCGTTGCCGGGTCCTTATGCAGGTTCATCAGAGCGGTCGCTGCAAAGGCAGGGACTGACGGCTGACACACTGCCATCATGTTGGGGCGATGGCCGGTTGTTTCGTGGATGTGGCCCAGAAATTCGATCACATAATCGATATAATCATCGAGATCGAAGGTGCCTTCATGCAGCGGCACGGTTTTCGCGTCCGCCCAATCTGTGATGTAGACCTCGCAGCTTTCCAGCATACGCTCGACAGTGCCGCGCAGCAGCGTGGCGTAGTGACCGCTCATTGGCGCTACGATCAGCAGCCGCGGCGCATCTTCGTTCAGGCTTTCGTGGCAAAAACGCTTCAGATCGCCGAACGGCTTGTTGAGCACGGTTGCTTCCTCGACCTGCCTGTTTTTGCCGCCCGATGGCACTTCCGAGATGCCGAAGGCAGGCTTGTCATAGCTTGCGGTCGCATGCGCAAAAACATCCATAGCGCTTGCGGCCATGGGGCCTAGCCCAGTGTAACCCCATGGATTTGCCGGGTTCTTGAGCATTTCAGCTCCGATAGAAGCGATTGCGCTGGCGCTCGACAGCCAGGCGCGCTGCAATTCATAGGCGTGATAAAGCAAGGCGTTCCCCTGTGTGTTGTTAGGTATCCCGCCTCTTGCCGTGCGGTTGGGAGAGGTTTCTTGGACCGTTGAAGAACATTGTGCAATGCACAATTTTCCGCAATTGTCAGAATCGCATGGCGAGCATGCAGAATTAGCGCGTGAAATTTGCGCCACGTAGGACTACCTGTGGCAAGCAATGAACGGGCAAAACGAAACAATCGAGAACCAGCCACCGCGCAAGGGCCTTTTTCGCCGGAACAAGGCCGAGGCTGACGGAGCGGCGAGCGAGCTGCTCAAGGCCAAATCGCTTGGGCCGCTGAGAATGGTCTACGCCGCTGCGGCCAAGTATCCCCGCCAGATTCTGCTGGCGTTTGTCGCCTTGCTCGTCACGGCTGCGGCTACGCTGGCGATCCCGTGGCGATTTAAAGTCATTATTGATGAAGCCTTTGGCGGCACCGCTGGATCGGCGCAGATTGCGGAAGCTTTCCAATATCTGCTGATGATTGTGTTCGTACTGGGCATCGGCACGGCGCTGAGATTTTACTTTGTCAGCTGGATCGGAGAGCGGGTTGTCGCCGATATCCGGTTGCAGGTTCAACGCAATCTGCTGCGTTTGTCGCCCAGCTTCTACGAAGAGAACAGCCCCAAGGAAATCTCCAGCCGAATGACCAGCGACACGGCGGTTATCGAACAGGTTGTCGGAACGACAGTCTCTATCGCTTTGCGCAATACGCTGACCGCGATTGGCGGCACGGTACTGCTCCTGTTCCTGGTGCCTAACCTCACGCTGGGGCTGCTGATGGGTATACCGCTCGTCATCATACCGATCATGCTGTTCGGGCGCAGAATCCGCTCTGTCGCGCGCTCCAGCCAGGATCGTGTCGCGGATGTAGGTGCAATGGTGACTGAAGTGCTTTCTTCGATGAAGATCGTGCAGGCGTTCGGTCAGGAAACGCGCGAAGCGGAGCGGTTTGGCGGCGCGGTCGAGCGTACATTCCAAACGGCAAAGCGGCGAATCGCCTTGCGCGCGGCGATGACATCAATCGTGATTGTGCTGATCTTCGGCGGCGTGACCATGATGATGTGGCGCGGAGCCATCGCGGTCTCTGAAGGGACCATTTCGGGCGGGACAATCTTTGCATTTGTACTGACCGGCGGGATTGTTGCCGGCTCGTTCGGTTCATTGACTGAAGTTTATGGCGATCTTTTGCGCGGGGCCGGTGCGGCCAGCCGGCTGAACGAGCTATTGAACGCCAAACCGACCATCGCCGCGCCGGAAAAACCGCAAGCCTTGCCAGTTCCGGCGCGCGGCGGACTGTCGTTCCGCAATGTCACCTTTCGCTATCCCACGCGCCCGGAATCTGCCGCGCTGCAGGACTTCACACTGGAAATCGAGCCGGGCGAAACGGTTGCCATCGTGGGGCCGTCAGGGGCGGGTAAATCGACCATTTTCCAATTGGCAGAACGGTTTTACGACCCGCAAGCCGGCACTATCCGTTTGGATGGTATTCCGCTGACCAAAGCGGACCCCGCTGACGTGCGCGAACGCATCGCCTTCGTTCCGCAAGACGGCGTGCTGTTCAGCGCAACCGCACGCGACAACCTGCGTTACGGCAAATGGGGCGCGAGCGAGGAAGAGATCTGGGAAGCGGCGCGCGCGGCCAATGCAGAGGCTTTCCTGCGCGATCTACCTGACGGGCTCGACACCTATCTTGGTGAAAGCGGAACAAGGTTATCAGGCGGGCAGCAGCAAAGGATCGCCATTGCGCGGGCACTGCTGCGCGATGCGCCGATTTTGTTACTCGATGAAGCGACCAGCGCATTGGATGCCGAAAGCGAACAATTGGTTCAGCAAGCGCTCGATGAGCTGATGAAAGATCGCACGACGCTGGTCATCGCGCACCGCTTGGCAACCGTCCGCGCGGCGAACCGCATCATCGTGCTCGATGAAGGCCGGATTGCCGAGCAAGGCACGCATGGGCAATTGTCCAGTGCGGGCGGGCTTTATGCGCGTTTGGCAAAGCTGCAATTTGCTTCGCACGAGGCCGCTTGAAGCCCGCAATTCTCGACCAACTGCGCACATTTCCGACAAACGACGGCGCGGGAGCGAAATTCGGTTTAAGGCGTTGCAATGGAATTCGGCAAGATCACGCCGAGAAACGTCAATCTTGGGGACGCACATATGATTAGGCAACTGCTTGCCACTGGCACCAGCGCAATCGCGCTTGTCATCGCCGCACCGGCGCTGGCTGATGAGACTACAACCGAAACTGAAACTGCAGCGGAAGCGCCATCGTCGCCGACCATGGATTTCGGTGCTTGGGGCGTGGGACTGGACACTATTGATCAAGCACGCGCACCGGGCGATGATTTCGACGCTTATGTCAATGGACTGTGGGTTGCCAACAACGAGATCCCGGCTGACCGCCAGCGTTACGGCGCGTTTGACATGTTGCGAGAAAAATCGGTCGCCGATGTCGAAACGCTGATTGCGGATCTTGTCGCATCGAGCCCTGAGCAGGGTACGACGGCGCGCCGGATCGTCGATGCCTATAACGCCTATCTCGATATGGACGCTATCGATGCAACTGGCCTTGCCCCGGCACAGCCCTATCTCAACGAGATTTTCACAGCCCCTGACATGGCCCGCCTGGCCGAGCTGTTCGAAACACCCGGCTATCCGGCGCTGGTGAGTGCGGGCGTAACCGTCGACTCGCGCAACCCGACCGATCACGCGGTCTCAATCGGCTTCGACGGTATGGGATTGCCCGACCGCGACTATTATCTGGTCGATTCAGAGAGCAATCTCGAAATCCGCGGCGCCTACAAGGTGTATCTGACAAAGCTGCTTGGTGCTGCCGGCTATCAGGACCCGGCCGCTGCGGCGGAAGCTGTCTATGCATTTGAGCACAAGGTCGCGGAGCTGGAGTGGGCGCGGCAGATTTTCCGCATGCCCAACCTTACCTATAACGAGCTCACCCTTGATGAGTTGAAGGCCCTATCGGGCGGCTTTCCGATTGAGACAGTGATTTCTGCTGGCAAGTTTGACGGGCAGGCCCGGTACCTCGTGCCGCAAATCCCGCCGACCGAAGATGAAATCGCGGAATACAGCCTGACCAGCGAACAGCTCGGGATGATCGGCGGCGGCTTGCCGGCGATGATGCAGTTGCTGACAGAAACGCCGCTGGCCACAATCAAAGCCTATATGGCTGCGCAATTCCTGTCGGGAAATGCGTCAGTGCTTTCGAGCGAACTCGACAATGCCAATTTCGAATTCTTCGGCAAGACGATCGGCGGACGCACCGAGCAGCGCCCGCGTTGGAAACGCGCAATTGGTACGGTCGAGAGCCAACTCGGCGAGCAGCTCGGCACGCTGTATGTGGCGCGCTTCTTCCCGCCTGAAAGCAAGGCGCGAATGGAAACACTGGTTGGCAACCTCAAGCTCGCGATGGCAGCTGCTCTGGAAGAAAACGAGTGGATGACCGATGCAACGATCGAGCAAGCCACTGAAAAGCTCAACGGCTTCGTGCCAATGGTGGGCTATCCGGATGAGTTCGAGACTTACGACGGTCTCGACATCACCTCAAACGATCCGCTCGCCAACCGTATCAATACGATCGCCTGGGCGCGCGCAGATGCGCTGAAGGAATTGGACAAGCCGGTTGATCCGACCGAATGGGGTATGCTGCCGCAAACGGTGAATGCGTATTATTCGCCGCTCACCAACCGTATCGTGTTCCCTGCCGCGATCCTGCAGCCGCCGTTCTTTGGCGGCGATGCTGATCCGGCGGTCAATTACGGCGGCATCGGCGCAGTTATCGGCCATGAGATTGGTCATGGTTATGACGACCAGGGCTCTCAATATGATGCTACGGGCAAGCTGCGGAACTGGTGGCAGGACGAAGACCGCGAAGGTTTCGAGCAATTCACCGCCCGGATGGCAGAATTCATCGAAGCCTATTGCCCGGTTGATAGCCCGGAAGGGCCAGTCTGCCTGCGCGGCCCTCAATCCATGGGCGAGACGCTAGGCGACGTGGTTGGATTGCAAATGGCCTATCGCGCCTATCGCATTTCGCTTGGCGAGGAGGACGCACCTGTGATTGACGGCTTGACCGGCGATCAACGGTTCTTCCTGGGCTTTGCGCAAATCTGGCGCGGGATGGAGCGCGAGGAAAGCCTGCGCAACCGCGTCATGACGGCGAACCACCCTCCGGGCACGTTCCGTTTGAACAACGCCGTGCGTCACCTGGATGCGTGGTACGAAGCGTTCAACGTGACGGAGGAGCATGATCTCTATCTGCCACCGGAAGAGCGTATCCGCATTTGGTAAGCGGAAACCATCACTGAAATTGCTGAAGGGCAGGGCTGGTCGCTTGACTTGTCCTGCCCTTTGCTCATTAGGCGAGAGCTATGACACTGTTTCAGCAGCTTCTTATTGCGATCGTTCAGGGGATCACTGAGTTCCTGCCGATTTCCTCGTCAGGGCATTTGATCCTGATCCCGTATCTGACGGATTTGCCGGACCAAGGTCCGCTAATCGATGTCGCGGTGCATGTAGGATCATTGCTGGCAATCATCGTCTATTTTTTCAAAGACGTAGTGGTTCTGGCGCGCGGCGGATTTGCTAGCGTTGGCATCGGTGCATCAGCGCCCAATGCTCCCGCCGAACGGCGCCTGTTCTGGTGGATCGTGATCGGCACGATCCCCGCGGTTTTATTCGGGCTTTCCATCAAGATGGGCGCATTCAACGGGCTTGCGGAAAACGTGTTCGGTATCGAGATTGTCGATGGCGATCTGATGAATTCGATCCGCTTTGTCGATCTGATCGCAGTGAACCTGATCTTTTACGGCGTGCTGCTTGGTATTGCGGACAAGGTCGGCAAGGAAGTCAAAGTTTTCGAAGAGATGAGCTGGCGCGACGGCTTGATTGTCGGCCTTGCACAGGCGCTGGCGATCATCCCCGGCACAAGCCGATCCGGTGTAACCATGACCGCGGCCAGATTCCTTGGATAT
Source organism: Altererythrobacter sp. (assembly GCA_013002295.1). Lineage (GTDB taxonomy): Bacteria > Pseudomonadota > Alphaproteobacteria > Sphingomonadales > Sphingomonadaceae > Erythrobacter. Next base: position 15,323 of record JABDKI010000035.1, on the reverse strand, counting down.
CAGCGTGTCGAAGCGGCGCGGTTCTCATTCCTGCTTTCTATCCCGGCAGTCGCAGGCGCCGGGGTTTTGATCGTGCCGGAGATATTCGAAGCAGGAACCAACCTTGCATGGGACGCGCTGTGGGCCGGAATTTTCACCTTTATCGCCGCCTTCGCAACAATGGCTTTTCTGATGAATTTCCTCAAGAAAGCCTCGATGATGGTCTTTGTGGTGTACCGCGTCATACTTGGTGCGGCCTTGCTGGCGATTTTCTGATTTTGGAACCTTTATCCCTCCGCGATGTTAGAGGAGTAGAGGAACTCAGAATTTAGACACGCTTGGAACCTATGTCCCTATTGTGCTTCATCTTTATCGGATCGCTCATCGGCTGGCTTGCCGCGATCCTGACGCGCACCGAAAACGTGCCAGGTATCCGGCGTGATATCGGCTTTGGATTGGTTGGCGCGCTGATTTCCGGACTGTTTGCAAACAATTGGGCGTTTCTGGGCGGCCTCAGCTGGACAGCGCTGGGCGCGTCGATAGCCGGGGCGGCTGTGCTGGTTGCGATCAGCAAACTTATGCTCAACCGAACCTCCGCCTGAGAGGCTGTATATTCACATCAAACAGGTTTGGCGCCTGATCCGCGACCACCGCGCAGCAGATATTCCTGACTGCCGCGATGCACGACATTGTCGACATCGATTATTGCCGTGTTGGCGTAAGTGAAGCTGTGGCCAAGGCTGCGATAGAGCCGATCAAAGTCACGCTCGACAGTTTGGCGATAGAGATCCTCGAAACTCTCGATCACGAAATATGTCGGCTGTAGATCGCTGATTACATAGTCGGTGCGCATAACGCGATCGACATTCAGCATGATCCGGTTTGGGCTTTCCGCTTCGACAGAGAAAACGGCTTCGGTGGGGCCAGACAAGATGCCAGCACCATAGGCGCGAATGTCGTCAGGCGCTTCTTCGATCAGTCCGAATTCGACTGTATACCAATAGAGCGCGCCTAGGGCCTTGAGGTGATTGTAGCGCATCGCCTTCCACCCTGCGCGGCCATATTCCTGCATGTAATCCGCGAAAACCGGATCGGTCAGCATAGGCACATGCCCGAAGACATCGTGGAATACGTCAGGTTCCTGAATGTAGTCGAATGTCTCGCGCGTGCGGATGAAATTGCCGGCCGGAAAACGGCGATTGGCCAGATGCCAGAAGAACACGTGATCGGGGATCAGCATCGGAACAGGCACAACGCTCCAGCCTGTGAGCGCGCCCAGCTCTTCCGACATTTTGCCGAATTCGGGCACGCCGCCGCGACCGAGGTCCAGCTTTTCAAGGCCCGCCATGAAAGCGGTTGCTGCGCGGCCCGGCAGAACCTTCATTTGCCGCGCAAACAGGTCATCCCAGATCGCGTGATCTTCAGATGTGTAGTCGGTCTGCGCTGGCTCCAGCCAGTCATCGCCCACATGCGCAGGCTTTTTCAGCGGCGCAGTAAAGACATCCGCCGGTAAATCGGGCAGGATCGAATAATCCTGCTGTGGTTCTGTGATTGTAGCCATAGTTTCAGTTGTAACTATACCACGCCAATTTGGGCTGTGCAAACGGGAGGTGCGCTTGGAGAAGCTTAAACGCAAGCAGTATGAAGAGCTGCTTGAGCCATTGGAGGAAGAACTGGTGGCGATGGCGCGGTGGGCGCGGACCACAGGCGCGCGGATCTGCGTAATCTTCGAAGGGCGAGACACAGCAGGCAAGGGCGGCGCAATCCGCGCTGTGGGCGGGCGTTTGAACCCGCGCCAGTGCCGCACAGCGGCGCTTTCCAAACCAAGCGAAGACGAGCAAACCCAATGGTATTTCCAGCGCTACGTGAAGCATCTGCCGCATGCGGGCGAAATCGTGTTGTTCGATCGCAGCTGGTACAATCGCGCGGGCGTAGAGAAAGTCATGGGCTTTGCGGATGACGCGCAGGTGGAGGCTTTCCTGAAGCAAGCCCCGCTTTTTGAAAAGCAGCTCGTCGATGACGGTATCTTGCTGTTCAAGTACTGGCTGACGACAGATCAGGAGAATCAGGAAGAGCGTTTGAAGGAACGACTTGAAGATCCGCTCAAGCGCTGGAAACTCTCGCCGATCGATCTGGCTGCGCGCGGCAAGTACGACGCCTATACGGCTGCGCGCGAAGCGATGCTGCAAGCAACCCACAATGAGTGGGCGCCCTGGACGCTGGTGGATTTCAATGACCAGAAGCGAGGGCGGTTAACCTTAGTGCGCGACTTACTGAACCGCTTGCCAGATACGCATATCGACCCGCCGCCGTTGGAGTTTCCCGAGCTAGGGCGCGCGCCGCAGCGCGAAAGCTATTCAGTGCTAGAGCCCATCGCAGACTATCCGGTGGATATAGAAGACTAGGCCGTAGCCGACGCCTTAACGCATTCCCTGCCATCGCTCGCAAAAGCGCCAAACTCGTAGCCGCCGCCTGATTTGCGCATGGCCAAATGCAGCACTTCATCTGCAATCGCCGGACTGACAGCGCGGAAATTGAAACTCTTGAGCTTGTTCTCGCCCAGCGTTCTCGCGGCCATCTGCAAAAGCAGGCTCGCCATCAGTGGTCCATGCACCACCAAGCCGCGGTAGCGCTCAACGTCCCGCGCATAGGGCATGTCGTAATGGATGCGGTGCGTGTTGAAAGTGAGCGCGGAGAAACGGAACAGCAGCCGCGGATCGGGCGTCAGAATCTCGTGCATATCCCACGCAGACGGTTCGAAGACCTCGTCGCTTGGCTTCGGCAGACTAAGCGGAGCATCGTGTGCAACGGCGTCGCGATAAACCAATGTCTGCGTTTCGCGCACCGCGGCTAGACCGTCGGACTTGGTCACATGCTCGACATCGACAAAGCCAAGCTTGCCGCTCTTGCCGTCTTTCTCGGCAATCGAAACAATACGGCCGGTGCGTTCGATATCTGCGCCAATGGGAATTGGTTCCAGAAACTCAATCTCGCTTGCGGCCCACATCCGGCGCGGCAGCGGTATCGGCGGGAAGAAGCTCTGGTCGCTTTCGTCGCGCTTTGGATGACCATCTTCACCCAGCGCGGCCTGCGGCGCTTCCGGCGTGCACAAGCACAAATGAATGCCCTGTGGCATCATCCCGATAGCCGAAGCTTCCAAATCGAAAGTCGCAAACCAACGATTCGCCAGCGCATTGTCGAGCGTATCACGCTGGACCTGCTCGCGTCCGATCCAATTGTCCCACTCAGTCATAAGCGCATCCTATCATGATTACGCCGCGCGTTCGAATATCGCAGCGATTCCCTGCCCGCCCCCGATGCACATTGTTTCCAACCCGTAGCGAACTTCGCGGCGATGCATTTCCGCCGTCATGTCTGCCAGAATACGCCCGCCGGTCGCGCCGATCGGGTGACCAAGCGAAATGCCCGAGCCGTTGACGTTCAGGATTTCGCGGCGGCTGTCATCATCTGACCAGCCCCAGCCTTTCAGCACGGCGAGAACTTGCGGGGCGAAGGCTTCGTTAAGCTCCACCAGGCCGATATCGTCCCAGCTCATACCGGTGCGCGCGAACAGCCGTTCCACCGCTGGCACCGGGCCAATACCCATTCGGCTGGGGTCACACCCTGCAGCCGCCCAGCCATGGAACCATAGTGAAGGGGTAAGGCCCATTTCCTCAAGCTTGTCTTCAGCGACGACCAGACAAGCCGCCGCCGCGTCATTCTGCTGGCTGGCATTGCCCGCAGTGACGATGGCATCGGGATCACGTTTCAGATCGATCGCGCGCAGTGATCCGAGCGTCTCCATGCTGGCGTCCGCGCGATATCCTTCGTCTTGATCGAATGTTACGGGATCGCCGCGCCGCTGCGGGATTTCTACGGGCACCAGATGATCGGCGAATTTGCCCTCTTCCCAAGCTTTGGCAGCGTTCTGGTGAGAGCGGACAGCAAACGCGTCCGCCTCTTCGCGCGTGATGTTGTAATCCTTCGCCAGATTCTCTGCGGTTTCGATCATCCCCGTGATGACCCCAAACCGCTCGATTGGCTGGCTCATCAAGCGTCCGCGGCTGAGGCGATCATGCAGCGTCATGTCACCCATGCGCACACCGCCACGAAGGTCAGTCGTGTAATGCTCTACATTCGACATGCTCTCACAGCCGCCCGCGACCACCACGTCTGCCATGCCGGTCTCGACCATCATCGCTGCGGTCGCCACCGCCTGCACGCCAGAGCCGCAGCGGCGGTCCAGCTGGAAACCGGGAACTTCGATCGGCAGGCCAGCGGCCAGCCAGCTCCAGTGGCCGATCGCGGGCGCTTCGGCATTGCCATAACCCTGACTGAACACGACATCATCGACCCGCGCCGGATCAATCCCGCTGCGTTCGATCAGCGCCTTCAGGATCACTGCACCCATCTTGCCCGCATCAAGCGGGGACAGCGTGCCGAGGAATTTGCCCACCGGCGTGCGCAAGGGTGAAACAATAGCTGCGCGTCTCTTAGTCATCGTGTTTCCTTGTCTGAAAGAGCTACCGTGCCTGCATCGATCAACTTGCCAATCGCGCCAGAGGACAAGCCAAGCCTCTCGGCCAAAACCTCTTCGCTGTGCTGGCCAAGGTATGGCGCAGGTGCAGGGTCACCAATTTGCTTCTCAGGCATATTCGCAAAGCTGCGCGTAGCAGGATATTCCAATCCTGAGGGGTTCGCAGGCGAGGGCCCGAACAGCGGGTTGTCGGCTACCAACTCAGGATCGTTCGCAGCTTCATGCATGGTGCGATAACGCTCGAACGTGCAGCCGTGCTCGCTCATCCGCGCGGCAAGATCGTCATAGTCGTGCTGCCCTGCCGCCTGCTGAAACAGGTCGAACAACCGGTGGCGATGTTCGAAGCGTGGGCGATCCCCATCAGCGAAGCGCACACCCAATTCCGCCTCAAGCGCAGCAATCTCTTCAGTGAGGCCAAAGGCGGCAACCAGCCCATCCCACTGCTTGGGAGTGAGCGCTGCCACCATGAAGCGTTGGTTGTCGAGGCTTCTGAAATCACGCCCGAATGCGCCCCAGATGGCATTGCCCAAACGTTCGCGGTCTGCCCCGCGATAAAGCATTTCTGCCATCGACCCGCTGTTTGCCATAGTACCGATGGCGACATCGCCCAACGGAATGCGCACTTCGCTGCCTTCACCGCTTGCATCGCGGTGGCGCAATGCGGCGAGCAGGGCAAATGCGCCATAGGCTCCGGTGATGAAATCCCACGCCGGCAACACCTGATTGACCGGGGGCGCTGTGGCCATGTCCCAATCTTCCGGCCCGCACATCAGGGGATAACCGCTGGCGGCGTTGACTGTGAAGTCCATCGCCTGCCGACCGTCGTGCCAACCCATGATGCGCACGCTGACCATATCGGGCCGCCCATCAGACAAGGCCGCATGGCTCAGGAAGCTTTTCTCAGGCAGGTTGGTAACGCATTGGCCGGTCTTGCGCGCCAGCTCGACGCAAAGCTCGCGGCCTTCCCCGCTGCGCAAGTCCAGCGCGACCGACTTCTTGGCGCGGTTCAAATTCTCCCAGCTTAAACTGCGGCCTTCCTTGGTCAGCATGTATCGGTCGTAGTCGAGCCCGCCTGCCTTGTGATCTACGCGGATCACCTCGGCGCCCATCTGCGCGCAATACAGCCCGATGGTGGGCGACGCGACGAAGCTTGAGACTTCGATGACGGACAGGTCGTTGAGTAGCTGATACATCAGCCGTGCACCGCATTCCACTCGCGCAGCATATGCTTGGCGATCTGGAGCTGAAGGATCTGCGTGGTCCCTTCGTAGATGCGGTAAATACGTGCATCGCGGAAGAAACGCTCGGCATCATATTCAGCGAGATAACCTGCGCCGCCATAGATTTGGACCACCCGGTCAACCACGCGCCCGCACATCTCGGATGCGAAGACTTTGAAGGCCGCTGCCTTGGTGATAACGTTCTCGCCGCGGTCAGCGCGCGCGGTGACATCTGCCATCATGGCTTCAGCGGCATAGATTTCAGTCTCACTCTCCGCGAGCATTTGCTGGATCAGCTGGAAATTCGCGATCGGCTCGCCAAACGCCTTGCGCTCGTTCGCATAGCGCAGCGCGCTGTCGAGCGCGCGGCGGGCATAGCCTGTGCTGGCCGCACCCACCGAAATGCGTCCGTTGTCCAAACTCATCATGGCAAATCGGAAACCCTTGCCGGTCTCTCCGCCAAGCAGTGCTTCGCCCGGAACATGCACATCGTCGAGCATCACGTCAGAGATATGCGCGCCTGACTGGCCCATCTTCTTGTCCGGGCTGCCGGTGGAAATGCCCGGAGTATCCATCGGCACAATGAACGCACTGACATGCGCATTCTTGGGCAATGCCTCTTTTTCGGTGCGCGCCATGATCAGCGCAACATTCGCATGCGGGGCGTTGGTGATGTAGCGCTTGGTGCCATTGAGCACCCAGCCATTGCCGCTTGGGTCAGGCTTGGCGAAAGTCTGCATCGCGGCGCTGTCAGAGCCGCTGCCCGGTTCGGTCAGGCCGAAGCACGCGATTTCGCCCGCGGCGACGCGCGGCCACCATTCGGCCTTCTGCTCTTCGGTAGCGCCGTTTTTGATCGCGGAATTGAACATCCCGACGTTGATCGAGAAGATTGAGCGGAACGCAGGCGCGGCATAGCTCATCGATCGCACCGTGCGGGCATACTGCGTGGTATTCAGCCCAGCGCCGCCATATTCTTCGGGCACTGTCAGCCCGAACAGGCCCATTTCCTTCATCTCCGCAACAATGTCATCGGGCAGACGATCATTTTCGATTACGTCCCTTTCGGCCGGGATCAGCCGCTCACGCACATAGCGGTCAAGCTGCTCGATGAATTGCTCGAAAGTTTCTGGGTCCATTCCGGATTGCGACATGTGAATTCGGGTCCTCTCCTGATCGCGCGTTCAATCGGGGTGCGAACGCGTGATGTCTCCTGCCCAATCTGGCAGGCTTTCTCTCGCCCAAAAGCAAAAGCGGACGAATCGCCTGATGGCAACCCGTCCGCTTTGCATTTGTGACCCTGACAGGCCGAAAAGCTTACTCGACGACAGCTTCCACGCGGTCAACAGCGTCGCCAATCGCGTCGGCTGCATTCGCAGCTTCTTCCGCAGCTGCAGCAACGTCGGCTGCTGCATCCGCAGCTTCGTTAGCGTCTTCTTCTGTCACAGCGGCGTCTTCGGCTTCGCCAATCACCGCTTCTGTGTCTGCAACGGCTTCGCCAGTCACATCTTCAAGTGCTGCATCAGCTGGCATCTCAACGGTATCAGCTTCTGCTTCAATCGAAGCGTCATCAGCGCCGCCGCAAGCTGCCACTGTCAGCGCAGCAGCGCCAGCAAGGATGGTGTATGCAAATTTCTTCATTGGTAATTCCTCCTGAAATCGCGCGCGTCATAGCGCGGCGCGAGCACGCTCGCCAAGGGCGCAACATGTTAAATCTTGCAAGGATTGCGATAAACCGAGTTACCGATCACTCAAATCCAGGGGCGTAACTGACTGTCCCGACTGGTTTTTCGCCGGCGAGGATAAGATATTGAAAGTATTCTGGCGGCGGACCGGGATAGGCAATCAACGGGTCCGATTTGAAACCGAAGCGTGAATAATACTTCGGGCTACCCAGCAAGACGATCCCTTTCGCACCGATCCCGCGCATTTGCGTAATCCCGCGATTGATCAACGCACCGCCAATACCCTTGCCCTGCAATTCGGGCCAAACAGAAACTGGTCCCAAGCCGTACCATTTTTTCGTGCCATCGCTGATGGTAACGGGTGAGAACGCGATATGGCCGATGATCCCTTCGGATGTCTCTGCAACCAGGGATAGCGTTAGGTCGCCGTCCTTACGCAAACGATCAACCAGCTCTCGCTCGTCGCCATCGCTGAAGGGCATGTCTTTGAAGGCGGCTTCGGTAAGCTTGAAGATCGGGCGGCGGTCGTCCGGTTCCTCCGGGCGGTAGGTGATGCTCATTTGAGGAGATGCCCTGACTTGTCGCGCTTCGTGGCGAGATAGCGCGCATTGTGCGGATTATCCGGCAGCTGATGCGGGACCCTTTCGTTCACAGTGATGCCAGCGGCTTCAAGCGCGGCGGCTTTCTTGGGATTGTTCGTCATCAGCCGGATCGTGCGCGCGCCGAGCAGGTCGAGCATCCGCGCAGCAGTGGCGAAATCGCGCGATTCATCGGGCAAGCCAAGCCGCTCATTGGCTTCGACAGTGTCGAACCCCTGATCTTGCAAGCGATAAGCGCGCAGCTTGTTGATCAGGCCGATCCCGCGCCCCTCCTGACGCATATATAGCAATGCGCCCCAACCTCCGGTCTCTGTCGCTTCATCTGCCATTGCCGCCAGTGCGGCATCCAATTGCGGGCCGCAATCGCATTTGAGGCTGCCCAGGATATCGCCCGTCAGGCACTCGGAATGCAGCCGGACGAGCGGAACCTTGTCTCCGCTCTGATCTCCGATGATCAGCGCGACGTGCTCGCGTGTATCATCTGCACTGCGAAACGCGACGATCTCGGCAGTGTCGCAAGCCGCAACCGGCAATCTGGCGCGGGTCGCGATATTCAGTTGGCTGCGCTCGCTCCATTCAGACAGATCACTTGCTGCAACCGGCACTGCTTCGCCCGCATCGATTGGGTCCACCATGAATGCAGGCAGGATTCCGGCAATCCGGGCCAGCTCCAGCGCTGCCTCGGCAACCTCGTGCCATTCCAGCATTTCGGCTTTGTAGGGTCCTTTGAACGGGTGCTTCAGATCAAGCGCCGGGTCCGCCACCGCGCGTGCCTCGCTCAGTTCAAAAGGCTCACCGCTGCGGATCAGGACAGGCGCGTGCGGAACAGCCGCCTCGCGCTGGTTTGCAAGTTTCAAAGTGAGTGCGCGAGCTGCAGAAATCAGCATCTTTCCCGATGTCGCGCCGGTTGCGACCGCTGTCTCGGCCGGCAAGACAACAGGCCCCCCATCAAACGCAATCGGCCAGCCATGGCGCAGCGCATCCACCGCTTGCGCCACGCGGCGAGAGGGCGAGGGGGCACCTACACTCAGAGCGCAAACTCCGTGATCAGCGGGATATGATCGCTTGGCTTCTCCCAGTCGCGCGCATCTTCGCGCAGACGATGGCCAGTGGCTTGCGCGGCCAGCTCGGGGCTCGCCCACATATGATCAAGCCTGCGCCCGCGATCATTCACTTTCCAATCCTTGGAACGATAACTCCACCAGCTGAAGTAGCGGTCCGGATCGCGGATAAATTCGCGCCCCAGATCGACCCAGCCATGGGCTTGCTTGAATTGCTCGAGCGTATCCACTTCAACAGGGGTATGGCTGACAACCTTGAGCAATTGCTTGTGATTCCACACATCGCTTTCGAGCGGTGCAATGTTGAAATCGCCCACAATCATGGTTGGGCGGTCAATCTTGTCTGCCCAGCCGATCATGCGGCCTAGAAAGTCCAGCTTTTGCCCAAATTTGGCATTCTTCTCGCGGTCCGGCTCGTCTCCACCGGCTGGCACATAGACGTTTTCAAGCACCATGCCCTTGCCCGGGCCGAGCAATTCGACGCCGACATGGCGCGCCTCGCCATTGGCCTGCCAGTCATGGCGGCTGAATTCTTTCAATGGAATTCGGCTGATCGTTGCGACGCCATGATAACCTTTTTGACCATGGATCGCCTGATACTTGTAGCCCGCATCAGCCAGCGCCTGCGCAGGAAACTGGTGCTCCTGACATTTGATTTCCTGCAAGCACAGCACATCGGGTGCTTCCTCTTCCAGAAACCGTTCAACAATCGGCAGCCGCAGCCGCACCGAATTGATATTCCAAGTCGCGATAGAAACCATACGAATAGCACTTAGGGCGCGTATTCTTTTGGGTCCAGCACACCTTTAGCTTTCCCGTCACAAAGAATAGCGATAGCGGTAGGCCCGAGAGAAGGAGATACCCGATGACGACATCGCGCCGCGCGCTTTCACTTGCAGCTGCAATGGCTTTTCCGTTGGCTGCATGCTCGCCCGCTGGATATGGGCAGAGCGAGGTTGCCAGCGCCTCGGCAATGCCAGCAGAGGTGCCTGAGCCCAAGGCGAAGAACATCATCCTGTTTATCGGTGATGGCATGGGTGTTTCCACGGTCACTGCCGCGCGTATATATGCCGGCCAGAAGAAAGGTCAGAGCGGTGAGGAATATGTCCTGCCGTTCGAGAATTTCGAAAATGTTGCGCTCGTAAAAACCTATAACAGCAATGCTCAGGTGCCCGATAGTGCGGGCACAGCAAGCGCGATGCACACAGGCGTCAAGACCAAGATCGGCGTGCTGGGTGTTGGCCCGGATGTTGTGGCGGGCGATTGCGAAAGTGGACTGGCCAATGCATTGCCAATTTTTGGCGAGTCAGCCACCGAGCGAGGGCTTGCGCTTGGTATCGTGTCGACCGCACGGATTACGCATGCGACCCCGGCCAGTGTATACTCGCGCAGTCCGGATCGCGGCTGGGAAGCCGACTCCGCCATTCCAGAAGACCAGCGCGGCAGAGGGTGCGATGATATCGCGGCGCAGTTGGTGGGCAGCACATTCGACGTCGCATTGGGCGGCGGCCAGGCGGCGTTCTATGGTGCTGATCTTGGCGGACGCAGGATCGCTTCCGATGCCAATTTGCCAGCGGAATGGAGCGGGCGCACCGGCGGCACATTTGTATCGACCGCAGCCGAACTCGCCTCCGCACCCATCGACAAGCCGGTGTTGGGGCTCTTCTCGCCCAGCCATATGACTTATACAGTGGACCGGACCAAAGATTCGACCGAGCCGACGCTGACGGAAATGACAGAGCAAGCGATCTCGCGGCTTAAGGATGACCCCGAAGGTTATTATCTGATGGTGGAATCGGGCCGGATCGATCACGGGCACCATGCCGGGCAGGCCGGGTATGCATTGGAAGAAGCGGTCGAGTTCGCCAATGCGATTCAGTATGCGATCGAGAATACCAACCCTGAAGAAACGCTCATTCTGGTGACCGCTGACCACAGCCATGTCTTCACGATGTCGGGCTATCCTAGGCGCGGAAATGACATTCTGGGCCTTGTGGTGTCGCCTGAAGGTGGTTCGGCTGAACTTGCGGAGGCGACCACTGCCACTGATGGCAAGCCATACACCACCCTTGGATACCAGAATGGCCCCGGCGCAATTGCAAATCTGGCGGAACGCCCGATCCCTGAAACGGGTGTCCATGCGCATCAGCAGGCAGCGATCCCTACACGCAGCGAAACGCATGGCGGCGAAGATGTTGCGCTATACGGCCAGGGCCCAGGTGCAGATCGCGTGCGCGGCGTGATCGAGCAGAATGTAGTTTATGACATTATCGTCAACGCGCTTGGTTGGGATGACTAAGAGACCAAGGTGATCCTCTAAGAACTGGATCGGGCTGTCTGTAGATAGACCGCAAGGCCGACCGGCCGCCCGCAGCGGCGCGGACTTGTCCGCAGGCCGCGAGGAAATCGCGCTCGCGGAGGCGAGTGCGGAAAACACGAGGCATAACAAAAAACCCTCGCGCCGGGGGCATTGGCACGAGGGTTCCTAGTTAGCGTTCGTCACGCTTGGATGAACCGCACTTCGATGAAGGTTGAGGCAACAGGGGGGAAACCTGCCTTCGTCCGGTTCACAAGAAAAGACTACCCCTTCTCAGCTTTCACGTAAATGAATGGCGCACAGCGCTCTGTCGCGTTCTTACAACCTTGCGCGGGCGAAGCGTTCAGCGTGGGCGACGAGATGAGCGGCGAGGATCGCGGAATTGGAACGTGCTGTCGGGAACAGACACGCCATAGCGGTGATTCCTTAGCCGCACGGTTGTGCGATTGTTTTGCGCATCAAGCGCAACCCAGGTGTTGAGCTCCAGCCCACCAGGGGCTGTCACGTCGCGCACAAAGATCATATTGATCATGCCGAATTCGGGGCGCTTCGGGTCGCGCACTTCGATGCTGATCACATCGGAATTGCCGGTTTGAACCAGCTTGCCATAGCGGGTGATGTCGCGCTCCGGATCAAGCAATGCGCCCAAGGGCGAATTGCGGATCGGCCAGCGTTGAACCTGATTCACCTCATAATCGACGAGGTAGAGCGAGCGGCCATTGGATATGACGAGCAAATCCTGATCTTCGCCATAGTCGAATCGGATCTTGCCGCCGCGTTTCAGCGTCAGCACGCCTTCGGCGGTTTGGCCCAAACGATCAGTTTGCGAGAAATCGGCCTTTAGCGTGGCGATCTGGCGCAGCGCGCTGACGGCACGGTTCAGATCACCCGCTTCGGACTGCGCGATGGCAGGAGCGGTCGTCGCGATTGATGCGGGGATCGCGCACAGGGCAGCACCTGCCAGCGCAATGCGCAGCGGGCGTTTGGAAAGAAATGCAAAGATGCTCATGCTGCGCTTTCTAATCACGCGGCGTTGAACTGTCACTGAACTTGATTGCGTTCAGCCGTTCAGCAAGATCACTTGATCTTGGCTTCCTTGAACTCGACGTGCTTGCGCACAACCGGGTCATATTTGCGGAAGGTCATCTTCTCAGTGATGTTACGTGGGTTCTTCTTCGTCACGTAATAGAAGCCCGTGTCTGCAGTCGAGACGAGCTTGATCTTGACGGTTGCTGGCTTCGCCATGACGGTATCCTAAAACTTGCAAAAGGGCTGATGGTCAGCCGAAAAAATACAGGCGGCGCGAGCAGCACCGCCATCCAGAGGCGCGCCATTGGGTGATTCTGGGGCAAAAGTCAAGCAAGACTCACCGATCGGCCTACCAATCTGAACGACTGACTTTACCTCTTTTCGCCTTCACGTCGCCGCGCGCTTTCTTGGCTTTCAGCCGCTGGACCTTGCCCACACGATTGACGCGGCTTTTGGCGCGCGGCTTGGGGCGCTCGTGCGCTTTAGTGAGCAATTGCTCGAGCTTGTCGCGCGCGGCGGTCCGATTGGCCTCTTGCGTGCGATGTTCGCGCGCAGTGATCAGCAAGTCGCCTGACGCCGTCAGCTTGCTACCGGCGATGTCTTTCAGCCGTGCGAAAACCTGCGGGTGCAGGCGCAGATTGTAGATGTTGAGCCGCAGCTGAACCTCGGTCGCCACCTTGTTGGCATTCTGTCCGCCCGGCCCACTGCCAGCAAGAAAGCTCTCTTCGGCCAAAGCATGTGCGCGGGCGAGGAACTCCTCATCCATCGTCGGAAACAGGCGTTCGGACAGGCGGCGGAGGTGGTTCAGGCGCGCTGAGGCCTGTTTTGGCAAAGTCCGCTGGGAAAGGCGCATATGCGCTGATCGGATCCTTGCCGGGGCGCGTCATATGAATGGCTTCAGCGTGCAGCATGGTGCGCGGTGCACCCTTGTTCTGGCCGCGCACCGGCCCGTAAACCGGGTCGCCGAGCAGCGGAACGCCGAGCCCTTGCAGAGCGTGCACGCGCAACTGATGTGTGCGCCCGGTCTCGGGGCGGAACCGGATGAGCGAGCGTTTTCGATCACCCTCTCCGATTGTCTGGAGTAGCTCCCAATGCGAGACGGCGGGCTTGCCTTTCTTGGCGGCAATCATGCGCCAGCCCTTTTCTGCAGAGCTGATCTTGGAAAGGTTGAGCTCGATTGTGCCGGATTGCTCGGATGGCTCAAAATCCATCACCGCCAGATAGGTCTTGCCGACCATTCGGTCCTCGAATGCCTTGTTGAAGCGTTTCAGCGCTTTCGGATTGCGCGCAAGAATCAGGCAACCGCTGGTATCGGTATCGAGCCGGTGCACAGCAACCGGTGGGCGTTGAAAGCCCAGTTTCAGCTGCTCGATATGGTCCCACAAAGCGGGGCCACCGCGCTTGGGGCGATCAACTGGAAGCCCGGCGGGCTTGTTGATCACCAGCGCTTCGCCGTCTTCGAAGAGTATTTCGATATTCATATGAGTTCGGCCTTTACCAATCCGCGCACAGCGTTTCCGATCAAAAAGCCGTTTTCGAGGTCATTCAGAGTTAAATTCTCTTCGCGCGCTTTGCCGCAGTCCAAAAGCGAACGGCGCAGCACGCCAGGCAGCAGGCCCAGAGTGGACGGCGGTGTGAGTAACACTCCATCGCGCTCAACAAAGATATTCGTGAAGCTGCCTTCGGTCACGAAGCCATCCGGGTGGACGAGGAGAGCTTCGTCGGCACCTTCGGCCTTTGCGGCGGCCAGTGCTTCCTCGTAAAACCCGCGATCCGTCGTCTTGTGACGCAAGCGCCAATCGCCGGGATCGACCGGCATTGGCAACGCAATGCATTTGAACGGTGCATCGCTGGCACTCGGCACAGGGCCTGCTTGCAATGCTAATTCCCCGCGCCGCGAGGCCAGCAGGCGAATTTTGCTCCGCTGCTCCAGATCGAAGCACAACGCCTGAATTTGATTGCGCGCAGCATGGCGATCAAACGAAAAGCCAAGATCAGCCGCACTCGCCTTGATCCGTTCCAAATGCAATTCGAGCAGGTCGATCCCGCTTTCCGGGTCAAACAGCATGGTCTCGATCAGATCACAATCGCTCAGGTGGCGTGCAAATCCTGCCTTCACTTCGCATTCGCGCCGTTCAGCCATGGCTTCGCTGTCAGCGACTATCGCAGAGCCTACGCCCATGACCGCGCGCCCACGATTGTTCTCTTCCGGCGTTAAGCGAAGCGTGCGGATTGCAACATTGAAGGCCGCATCGCCGTTGGCATTGATGCGCCCGATTGCCCCGCAATAGGGTCCGCGCGCATCGCGCTCGGTTTCGTTGATCAGCTCCATCGCACGGATCTTGGGCGCGCCTGTTATCGAGCCGCACGGGAAGATTGCGCGGATCAGATCGGCTGCGGTTTTGCCCGGTTGAAGCCTGGCATGAACGCTGGAAACCATTTGATGCACGGTTGGATAGCTTTCGACGGTAAATGGAGCCTCTACGCGCACGCTGCCAGCTTCCGCCACGCGGCTGAGGTCATTGCGCATCAAGTCAACAATCATCAGATTCTCGGCCTTGTCTTTGACTGAGCTGGCCAATTCGTCAGCCAATGCCTGATCGGCTTCGGCCGTGTCGCCGCGCGGCCTGGTGCCTTTCATCGGCTTGACCTTGGCCGCGTCACCTTTGAGCGAGACAAAGAGCTCGGGCGAAAGGCTCAAGAGCCAATGCGAACCGTCAAAGATCAACCCGCCATAGCCAGCCTCTGCCGCCGGGCGCAGCTGCGAATAGAGCGCAACGGGATCGCCGCGATAGGATCCGGCGAGCTGATATGTCAGGTTGACCTGATAGATATCGCCCGCATGGATTGCCTCCTGCAGCCGTTTGAAAGCCGCCTCATAGCCGCCTGTTGACAGCTG
>JABDKI010000010.1 GCA_013002295.1 Altererythrobacter sp. | reverse complement strand
GAGAAACGCCTCTCTCAATATCAGGATGACCCAGCGGTCACCCAGAATTCTGGATGCACGACCGACGGGACAAGGGGAACGTGAGGGCTCAAATTGCTTCATGAGTTTGGATTTTAGACTTGGCCCGCACAATCGCAAGTCCGATGAATTAAGTCTGGATTACAGACGTATGGAGACTTGCATGCCCCGCCCCGGTTTCGACAATGAAGATCAGGTTCTCGAATACATGAAGAAGATCGCTGTAGGTCGCTCAGGCTTTTCCAGTTTTCTGCAACTGGAGCCGGTGCGGTGCTGGGAGGGAGAGGCTGAGATAGTCATGCAAATCCGCCCCGAAATGACTCAGCACCACGGATTTGCGCACGGGGCGATTGTGGGCTTGATGGCGGACAACGCCTGCGCCTGGGCCGCGAGCTCAGCTGTTGGCGACGTTGTGACTGGCAGTTACTCGATCAACTTCCTTGCCCCCGCAAAAGGTGACCAGTTGCGATCCAAAGGCAGTGTCGTGAAGGCTGGCAAACGGCAAGTCGTCGTGCGCGCTGACGTATGGTCGGAAGCGGAAGGCGAGGAGCCGGTCCTGGTTGCAGTTGCGCAAGGAACAATCGTTCCCACAGAAATCGTGACCAGCAAGGAGACCGCGAAGACCGCCTGAGCGCGCAAATCGGGCATTCTTCCGCGTCAACCGCCGGTATCAATCCGCTCAAGGAATTGCAGGACCGTTTGCTCTGCCTTGTCATGCCAAGCCAGATCGTGGCCTGCGCCCGGGAATATTACCAGCTCAGCGGCCGGATTGGCCTGCGCCAATTGCTCGGAATGATGGTGCGGGATCACATCATCGGCATCGCCATGCAAAAGAAGGATTGGCGCCGTGACCTGCGGTATCTTTGCAAGATTGTTAAAGCGATCGCGTAGCAGCAAGTCCACCGGCAACCACCACAGCTTTTCGCCTGCAACCTGAGGTAAGCTGGCAAAGGGAGAGATCAACACGACTGCACGCGCGTCGATCTCGGTTGCCATTTGTTTGGCAACACCGCTGCCGATGGAATTGCCGATCAAGACGACGTCGGACGGCGAAACGCCGCGCACCTTTAGCCAGGCAATCGCCGCTCGTCCGTCTGTATAGAGCCCCTCTTCGCTCGGCGATCCCGGATTGCCGCGATAGCCCCGATATTCCGCCGCGAACACGCCGTAGCCAGATGGGGTCAGCCTGTCGGTGGCGACGACCGAGCTTTGCCAGTCGGCGCCGTTGCCATGGAAATAGACGATGGTTGGCATGCCATCGGACGCGGACCGATATCCCGCGCTTAGCTCCAGCCCGTCTCCAGTAGGGTATAGCACTTCCTCAAAACCAGGCACATCACGGCCTGCGCCCATGGGTGCGGGATAGATGAAGTGTCGCTGCCCGACCGCAAGAATGAACAAAATCACGAAGTAAGCGATTGCCGCCCAAACAAGCAATTGCACTACTATGCGCATCTGCTGTCTTCGCGCTTACGCCCGCGCCTCGTCTACGCCCGCTGAATTGTGCCGCAAAGCGCGGAGGACAGTCGCTACGATATCGGGCGCGTTGAGGCCCGCTTCATCATACTGTTTCTGCGGATCGTCGTGGTCCTGAAAAACATCAGGCAAGCGCATTGTCCGCACCTTCAGGCCGTTATCGGTCAGGCCTTCATCGCTAGCAAAGGTGAGTACATGCGCGCCAAGCCCGCCGATCGCCCCTTCCTCAACTGTCACGACCACTTCATGGCTGCGCATCAGCTTTTCAATCATGTCCGTGTCGAGCGGTTTTGCAAAGCGCAGGTCCGCGACGGTGGTCGAGAGACCCTTGGCCTCAAGCTGGTCTGCAGCCTTGCGAGCCTCCGCCAGACGCGCGCCGAGTGACAGGATGGCAACCTTTGATCCTTCGCGAACGATCCGGCCCTTGCCAATTTCCAGTTTCTGCGGGATCTCTGGCAAGTCGACGCCCACCCCATTGCCGCGCGGATAGCGGAAGGCGATCGGGCCATCGTCATACTCCGCCGCGGTATAGGTCATGTGGACCAGCTCAGCCTCATCGGCTGCGGCCATCACAACGAAGTTCGGCAATGTCGCAAGATAGGTAATGTCGAAGCTGCCCGCATGGGTGCAGCCATCGGCGCCGACCAGGCCTGCGCGGTCAATGGCGAAACGCACGGGCAAATTCTGGATCGCGACATCGTGCACGACCTGATCATACGCGCGTTGCAGGAAGGTCGAGTAAATCGCCGCAAAGGGTCGCATCCCTTGCGCGGCCAGGCCTGCTGCAAAAGTGACGCCATGCTGCTCGGCAATGCCGACATCGAATGCGCGGTCAGGATGCGCTTTCGCGAACCGGTCGACCCCTGTGCCCGACGGCATTGCGGCGGTGACCGCGCAGATGCGTTTGTCAGTCTCTGCCAGCTTCGCCAGCGTATCGCCAAATACATTCTGATAGGCCGGCGGGCCAGCAGCAGACTTGGCTTTCTCTCCAGTCACCACATCGAATTTCGGCACGCCGTGATATTTGTCCGCGCTGTTTTCAGCCGGCTCATAGCCTTTGCCCTTTTGCGTCACGACATGGATCAACACTGGCCCTTGGTCACTGTCGCGGACATTTTCGAGCACAGGGATCAAGTGATCCAGATTGTGGCCATCAATCGGCCCGACGTAGTAGAAACCCAGTTCTTCAAACAGCGTCCCGCCGGTCACCATGCCACGGGTGTATTCCTCAGCCTTGTCGAGCGCCTTGTGCACTCGGCGAGAGAACTTGCGCGTCACCTTAGAGGCGAGCGAACGCAGGCCAAGATACTCCGAAGAAGATACCATCCGTGCAAGGTAAGCGGACAGACCGCCCACTGGCGGGGCGATCGACATGTCATTGTCATTCAGGATCACAACCAGGCGATTGCCCGCCTGCTCGGCATTGTTCATCGCCTCATAGGCCATGCCAGCGCTCATTGAACCGTCACCGATCACGGCAATGCCGCGGCCGGGTTTGTCATTGAGCTTGTTCGCCACAGCAAAGCCCAACGCAGCCGAAATCGAAGTCGAACTGTGCGCGGCGCCGAACGGATCGTATTCGCTTTCCGCACGCTTGGTGAAGCCGGAAAGCCCGCCGCCCTGGCGCAGAGTGCGGATCCGGTCACGACGGCCGGTGATGATCTTGTGCGGATAGCATTGGTGACCAACGTCCCACACCAACCGATCTTCAGGCGTGTTGAACACGTAGTGGATCGCAGTGGTCAGTTCGACCACACCCAAGCCCGATCCGAGGTGTCCGCCAGACGTGCTGACGGCATCAATCATTTCGGCACGAAGCTCGTCGGAAAACTGGCGCAGCTGCGATTGATCGAGCTTGCGCAGGT
>JABDKI010000007.1 GCA_013002295.1 Altererythrobacter sp. | reverse complement strand
CCGTTTGGCGTACATACACGGAAACCTTCGAATGAGCCGCGGCCGTCAAGACGGGTGTCGGAAGTACATAGTTGATCTGGAGCGTTAAACAAATCACCGCCAACAAACAAAGCGTCGATGATAGGCTGGAAGTAGACGCCCGTTCCAGGACCAACAAGATCAGCAGCAAGTAATCTTACAGTCCCGAATGCCGTTGCGGCATTTGGAATTTCACCAACTCCCTGGTTGTAATCCTGACGGGAATCGACGCTGGTTTCCTGGTAGGTGCCCGTTACAGCGACCTGGATGTCGCCAAAATTGTGCTCGATATGGGCTTGCAGTTGCAGCTCGTCGGTGAAGTATTCCGGAACAAACTCTGTGCGGATCTTGCGCACATCGTCCGGTTCATCGAAGTTCGCGTAGGCATCCGGACCATAAAGGCTGTTCAGCCCAAGCGAGGCCGGAATACCGTTGATCGCGAGAAACTCGGACGAACCCAGCGTACCAGTGAAAGTCGAATTGGCGTTAAGCTTGTCAAAGTCACGCCGCGCATTGAGGCAACCCAGAACGCCGGTTGGGTCACGTTGACACAGCTGCTTCTGGATCCGCGAACGGTTGTCATCCTCTTCAAAGTAATACGCCATCAAATCGATGGTCGTATCGGGTCCGGGCTCGAAACGAAGCGAACCGCGGATCGCGTACATGTCGCGGTCATCGAAGTCGCTGCCAGTGGTCAGGTTCTCCGTGTAACCATCGCGCTTCAGATAGAATCCGGCAACACGCGCACCGATTGCTTCACCGATTGGCAGGTTGAGCATGCCCTTGGCTTTGATGCTGTTGAAATTGCCGTATTCGAACTCGGCCCGGCCGGAAAAACCGGACAGGTCAGGTTTCGCGGAGACGACGTTGACCACACCCGAGGTCGCATTGCGTCCAAACAGAGTGCCCTGCGGACCACGCAGAACCTCGATCCGCTCCAGATCGAAGTACTCGGTCTCGAACAAACGCGTTCCGAACAGCGGCGCAGAATTCAAGTGGATCGCGGTGGCGCTGTCACAGCTCACGCCCACGCAAAGGTCACCGATACCGCGAATAGTAAAGCTGGAAGCGGTAAAGTTGCTCTTGGTAAAAGAAACGTTTGGCAGCGTCAGCTGCAAATCGCTGGCGTTTTCGATCTGTTGGGATTCCAACGCTTCGGCATCAAATGCGCTAACCGCAATTGGAACCTCTTGGAGGCTTTGTGCTTGACGTTGTGCGGTAACAACAATGACTGGTCCTGAACTCTGGAACCCGTCATCTTCGGCCTGCGCATCTTGCGCAAAAGCAGGTGTCGCGATTGTGCCCGCGCAAATGCCGGACAGCAGCAATGCTTTCAATTTCATGTAACCCTCTCCCAAATTCCCCAGACCGCTTTTGCGGTTCTGATTTGGAAGCTAACTCAATTGATGGGCATTCGACAAACTGATTCTTCGACTCAGTGTCGCAAAACGGGGGATCAAGCCCAGCCAACCCGCTTCGGATCGAAAGCTACATCAACCGTGTCGCCGACCCTCATTGTAACGTTTGTATGGCCAGAAACTCGCAGAGTTTCGCCTTTTTTGCCCTTTACCGTGACAAATTGATTCCCACCGGAGAACTCTGTTTCAATGACCGTCCATGGGCCGTTCGGTAACGGGACGAGCGAAAGGGCCGAGGGACGGAAAAGTGCTGTTTGAGGCTCATTCTCCGCGATTTCAGGGAGTTCTACGTCGCCAATCGCAGTTCTGAGAACGCCATCCTGCCAAGTTCCGGTCAGCGCATTCACTTCCCCCAATAGCCGTGCAGCGACGATGCTTTGTGGGCGCCAATAGAGATCTTCCGGCGCGCCTCTTTGCACAATGCGCCCTTCGCTCAGCACAACGATTGTGTCGGCCAGTTCAAGCGCTTCATCGGGATCATGGGTGACTACCAATACTGCGGCATCAGCTTCTTTCAGCAAGAGCTTTGCATCGCGCCGCATTGATTTGCGTAATTGCTGGTCGAGGCTGGAAAAGGCTTCATCAAGCAGAACCACATCTGGCTGACGGGCAAGCGCGCGGGCCAGTGCAATGCGCTGTTGCTCTCCGCCCGACAATTCGTGCGGATAGGCATTGGCGCGGTCTGCCAACTCGACTTTGGCGAGCCATTCTTGCGCAGAGCCAGGGCCGTCTGATCGATCCATTCCGAAGCGCACATTCTCGGCCGCCGTCATGTGCGGGAACAAGGCGTTGCTTTGCACCACAACGCCAATCCGGCGCTTCTCTGGCGGTAGGGTAACCTTGGGTGAGGACAGTATGCCAGTCGGGGAGGTGATCATGCCCTCACTCACAGGCTCGAAGCCTGCAATCGCGCGCAGGAGTGTGGATTTGCCAGCGCCCGACGGCCCAAGCACAACTGTGATCGCTCCGCGCGGAAGATCCAGATCGATGCCATCCAGAATGCGCTTGCCTGCAATCTCGCAGGCCACATCCTTCAAAGAAATCTGGGCTTCAGTGGCGGTCATGCGTTGGGCCTCACCAGATTGAGCAAGGCCGTTGCAGGAACACAGATCGCGATAAGGATCAATGCCGGCAGCGCCGCTTGCGCGAGCCGTTCATCGCTGGCGTAATTGTGTGCGGTGACTGCCAGCGTATCAAGGCTGAAAGGCCGCAGGATCATTGTGGCGGGCAGTTCCTTCATCACTTCGATTGCTACCAGGAGTCCGGCAGTTGCCAACCCGGTCAACACGAGCGGCAGGTGAATCTTTGTGACCACGCGCATGGGTGATGCGCCAAGGCTGCGCGCTGCCTCGTCCAATTCCGGGCGAACCTTCACCAAGGCCGCTTCCGAAGGCAGAATCGCCACCGCAGCAAAGCGGGACTGATAGGCCAGCAATAACGCGACTATGCTGCCCCCTGTAAGTATGGCCGCCTGCGCGCCAGACAGCGCATTCAACACGGACTGTCCGATTGCCAACGCCGACAGAATGGCAATCGCTGCCACCGCCCCGGGCACAGCATAGCCTGCCTGAAGCAAGCGCACGGAAGCGCGCGCCAAGCGGTTACCGCTGCGCAATACATAGGCGGCGGTTAGCCCCAGCAAGACCGCCAGAACGGCAGAACCAATCGCAAGCAACAATGTGCCCTGCAAGGCGGGCAAGACCGAGCCTGATGGCCGTGTATTGATCGCCAACCAGGCCAGATTTCCAGCCGGAATGAGCAAGCCCAATGCGATGGGCAGCATGGCCAGGCTTGCGACAAGTGCGCTGCGCCAGCCGGTCAATTGCGATCGCGGGCTAAGCTGGGTGTCGCTCGCTCCGGTCGAAGCGAACTGCCTGCGGCCACGCGCCGTACGCTCTGCTCCCAGCGCCAACAGAGCACCAAACAACAACAGCACGGCCAGCTGCGCAGCGGCCGCCGGATCGCTGAACGAAGACCATGCGCGCACGATACCCACCGTCAGCGTCGAGACCCCCAGGAAATCGGCCACGCCATAATCCGCGAGCACTTCCATGATGACCAAAGCCGTGCCCGCCGCAGCGGCCGGCCATATCATTGGCAAAGTGATTTGACGGAAAGCGCGCCAGGAACCTGCGCCCAGACTGCGCGCGATATCCCAGCTTAGCCGGCCATGCGCTTCCATCGCGTTGCGACTTAGCAAATAGACATAAGGGTAGAGCGTGAGGGCGAAAATGAACGCCGCGCCGGAAATGCCGGAAACCGTCGGCAAATCCCAACCGCTCGCTGCCTCGAACTTGCTGCCCGGCGCCGTGATCGCATACCAGCTATAGGCGGCCACATAGCCCGGCATGGCGAGCGGCAGGATCAGCAACCAGCTCAGCGCTCGGCGCCCGGCAAATTCGTATCGCGTGACAAGCCAGGCGCAGCCGACACCAATCGTTGCCGCAAGTGCGCCTGACATGATCGCAAGCTGAGCCGACTTTGTCGAAAACTCGGTTAGCCGGGTCGAAGCGATGTGATCGAGATATTCGCTGTCACCCGACATCGCGAGCACGATCAGCGCAATAATCGGCAGCGCAAAAAATGCGGCAAGAATTGTGCCGATAACCGCGGGGTCCAGTCGGCGCAGAATTGCTCCAGCCGCAGCGCCCGCCCGATTGCCAATGCTATCTATTGCCGTGGCCAATGTGCCCTACCGATCAGGGCCAGCCAGCGCGGTCAAACAGGCGTTGAGCTTCTTCCTGACGCGAACCAATTGTCGTCCCGTCCAGCGGATCGGCCTTGAACGTGCCCAGCTCTTCAAGCACCGCGTTGTCATAAGTCACCGAAGCAACAATCGGATATTCGCTGGTCAGCTCAGGGAACAACTTCTGCGCTTCGTCCGAAACAGCAAACTCGATGAATTGCTTCGCCAGTTCGGGGTTGCGAGCATTCGCCGCCACACCGGCGCCGGAGATGTTCACGTGCACACCGGGATCGGCTTCGGGCCAGTACACAGCGACGTTGCTCACGTCGTCATCTGTGCCCAACGCCATACGGGCGTAGTAATAGCTGTTGACGAGCGCGACATCGCATTCGCCCGCCGCCACGGCGCGGATCTGGTCACTATCGCCGCCCTGCGGATCGCGCGCGAAATTCCCCGCGACCTTGCTTGCCCAATCCTGCGCGCGCTCTTCACCCCAGCGAGCGATCAGCGCAGAGAGCAGCGAAATATTGTAGATATTGCCCGAGCTACGCGCACACACGCGGCCCCCGAATTTGGGATCAGCGAGGCTTTCATAGCCCGTCAGATCACTCGCCTGCACGCGGTCTTTCGCGTAAACCAGCACACGTGCCCGGCTGGAAATTCCGTACCAATGGCCGTCAGGGTGGCGCATCGATGCAGGCACGCGCTGGTTGAGAATGTCAGAGCTCGTCGATGCAAACAGACCTTCCTGATCGGCCTTCCATAGCCTGCCGGAATCGACTGTAATGATAACGTCTGGCGGATTGCTGTCGCCATCAGCTTTCACCCGCTCGATCAGCAGATCGCCATCGGCTTCGACCACTTCGACTTCTACGCCTGTCGCCTCGGTAAAAGCTTCGTACAGCGCATAATCGGAATCGTAGTGGCGCGAGGAATAGATGACCAAGGTGTCATCGCTCGTCTCTGCTTCCTGCGAGCATGCCCCGAGAACGACAAGCGGAGCGAGCACAAGGCCCAAAGCAAAACGGTTGGTCATCAGCACATCCTTCGACTCGGTGAGTTACGATTCCATGCGGACATAAGCGCGAGCGATGCTTGCTGTCGAGTGTTTTATTGCGAATAATTCTCATTAGTGACAAGCCGCCATGTAATGCCGCCAGCTTGCGCCTCACAATTAATCGCTTAAGGCCAGCTGCATGGACGGGGGGCTCGCATTCACATTCGCCAGCTGCGTTGCAGTGATGGCGCTGATAGCATGGATCAGCTGGCGCAAGACACGCGGCTCAGTCGACACCCGCGAAGGCTATTTCCTCGCCGGGCGCGGTCTGACCGCCGGCTTCATTGCAGGTTCGCTATTGCTGACCAATCTGTCGGCAGAGCAGCTAATCGGCCTCAATGGTTCTGCCTACGGCCACAATTTGTCGAGCATGGCGTGGGAGGTCACCGCAGCCATCGCGACCGTCGCCATGGCGTTTCTGTTTCTGCCGCGATATCTCGCCGGTGCGTTCAC
>JABDKI010000006.1 GCA_013002295.1 Altererythrobacter sp. | reverse complement strand
TCCAGCTCTTCCTGCGTTACTTCGCGCTCGGTCACGTCCGCCTTGTCGAACAGGAAGTCGACGACTTTGTCTTCATAGAGCGGTGCGCGCAGCTGTGCGGCTGCCATCGGCTCGTTCTGGACATATTCCAGGAACTTCTCGCGATCTTCCGGGCGGTATTGCTGGGCAGCTTGCTGCATCAGCATGCTCATTTCCTGCGCGGAAACCTCAACATTGTTCGCTTGGCCGATTTCCGAAAGCAACAGCCCCAAACGCACGCGGCGCTCAGCGATCTTGCGGTAGTCGTCTTTCTCGGCTTCGATTTCCTTCAGTGCCGCCGCGGGATTTTCTTCCTGCGAAGCTTCCTGCTGCAACTGGGCCCAGATCTGTTCGAACTCGGCGTTGACCATGCCTTCCGGCACTTCGAAATCGTGACCAGCGGCCAGCGTATCGAGAAGCTGACGCTTCATCTGTGTGCGCGTAAGGCCATTGGTCTGCTGTTCCAGCTGACCGCGCATCAATTCCTTGAGCTTGTCCAAGCTGTCGAGACCAAGATTCTTAGCGAACTCGTCATCGACCTTGGTTTCGGTTTCGACTTTCACTTGTTTCACAGTGATGTCGAACTCGGCATCCTTGCCCGCCAGATTTTCGGCCTGATATTCTTTCGGAAAAGTCACAGTGATCGTTTTTTCATCACCGGTCTTCGCGCCAACCAACTGCTCTTCGAACCCCGGAATGAACTGACCAGAGCCGATCACCAGTGCAGCATCTTCCGCCTTGCCGCCTTCAAACTCGACACCGTCAAGCTTGCCGACGAAATCGATGATCAGCTGGTCGCCTTCAGCGGCTTTTTTGCTCTTGGCAGCATCCTTGTAGCTTTTGTTCTGGCCCGCGATGCCGGCAACGGCTTCGTCGACCGCTTCATCAGCCACAGGCACAACCAGACGCTCAAGCTTCAGACCATCAGTTGATGGCACATCAACGGTTGGCAGAATTTCCAGCTCGACCGCGATTTCCGCGTCCTTGCCTTCTTCATAGCCTTCGCCCAGTTCAATCTTGGGCTGCATCGCCGGACGCAGCTCGTTGTCCTTCATCAGCTGATCGACCGATTCGCGAATGACATCATTCACAGTTTGCGCGTGCAACTGTTCGCCATGCATCTTCTTGATGAGATTCGCAGGAACTTTGCCAGGGCGGAAGCCAGGCATCTGAACTTGCGGGGCGATCTTCTTGACCTCAGCCTCGATTTTCGCTGCGATATCCTTAGCTGGAATGGTCAGCTGATAGGCGCGCTTGAGGCCCTTATTGGTGGTTTCCTTGATCTGCATGGGATTAAAACTGATGCCTTTTCAACAATTTCGCTGTGTCTATGCGACGTATATGGCAACGTTCAGGCGAATTGGTGCGGGCGAAGGGACTCGAACCCCCACATCTTACGATACTGGTACCTAAAACCAGCGCGTCTACCAATTCCGCCACGCCCGCTAGCCCGAACGAAGCCGTGCGCGCAGTAACCTGCGACGCATGTAGGGGTGCGCCATTAGTCGGGCGGGCGCAAAAGGGCAAGCGGAACTGGCTTGTTAGTAGGGCAAGTCGGCTTTAAAGGCGCGCAGCATGACTGAAGAGACACAGAACGATACCCCGCCTGACCGCATGTCGGTCAATCCCCGCAGCGAGCATTTCGACGGCGAGCAATTGCAGCGCGGCGTCGGCATCAAGTTCAAGGATCGTGTGCGCACTGACATCGAGGAATATTGCATTTCCGAAGGTTGGGTGCGCGTGCAAGCAGGCAAGACAGTCGACCGCAAGGGCAACCCGCTGACGATCAAGCTGACCGGTCCGGTCGAAGCCTGGTTCGAGGATCTGGGTGACAATCCGCCGGTGGCCCGAAAAGACGAAACGCAAGATTAAGCACGCGCTCTTGCTTGCCATTGCGGCCGGCAAGGGCCAATTGGCAGCAGCGCAATGAAACCCGAAGTCATCATCATCGGCCGGCCCAATGTCGGAAAGTCCACGCTGTTCAACCGGCTGGTGGGCAAAAAGCTCGCGCTGGTCGATGATCAACCGGGCGTCACGCGTGACCGTCGCATGGGTGATGCGGAAGTCGCGGGAATGACTTTCACTGTGGTCGATACCGCTGGGTGGGAAGACGAAGACGCAAACACGCTGCCCGGCCGAATGCGCATGCAGACTGAGGTCAGCATCGAAGGTGCTGACGCAGCAATGTTCGTGATTGATGCGCGGGCAGGCCTGACCCCGCTCGACGAAGAAATTGCGCGCTGGCTCCGCGAGCAGGAAGTGCCTGTGGTACTGGTGGCAAACAAGGCTGAGGGCAAAGCCGGCGAGGCTGGCGTCTATGAAAGCTATTCTTTGGGACTGGGCGAACCGGTTCCATTGTCTGCTGAACATGGCGAAGGCATTGCCGATCTGTTCGGCGCGCTCTGGCCCATCATCGGAACCAAGTCCGAAGCCGCAGAGGAAGCAGCCAAATTTGCCGCCAGCGAAGGTGAGGAAGCACCGCTCGGCCCGCTCAAACTGGCGATTGTCGGTCGGCCGAACGCTGGCAAATCGACTTTGATCAACCGCCTGCTAGGTGAAGATCGCTTGCTGACAGGGCCAGAAGCCGGGATCACCCGCGATTCCATTGCAATCGATTGGAAATGGACCGACCCCAAGGCGGGGCCGGACGATCCCAGCGAGCGTGAAATCCGCCTGATCGACACCGCCGGCATGCGCAAGCGCCGCAATGTCACCGAAAAGCTGGAAAAACTTTCGGTCGCCGACGCGCGCCGCGCGGTCGATTTCGCCGAGGTGGTCGTATTGCTGCTCGATGCGACTCAAGGCCTGGAGCATCAGGATCTGAAGATTGCGGACATGGTGCTGCAAGAAGGCCGCGCTTTGATGATCGCGATCAACAAGTGGGATATTGCGGAGAACGCGTCATCCTTGTTCAATGGCATTCGCGGCGCGCTTGATGATGGATTGGCGCAGGT
>JABDKI010000243.1 GCA_013002295.1 Altererythrobacter sp. | reverse complement strand
GCGGACCATTGGGTCAAATATTCGGGCGAGCGACGCAAACATAGTTTGCCAGTGGCCCGCCAACCCGATTTTGTCGAGAGAACGGTTCGCACGCTCCCCCGATCAGGCAGACAGGTCGTATTGCTTCAGCAAATCGTAGAGCGTGGGCCGGCTGATTCCCAACATCTTGGCTGTGTTGGAGATGTTGCCTTCGCTACGCGCCAACGCGTGGCGAATTACGCGTCTGTCCGCTTCTTCGCGTGCGCTTTTGATATTAAGCACATCCTCGCGCTCTTCGCCGCTCTCTTGAAGATCCAGATCGCCTGCACCGACTAACTTGCCCTCTGTCATGATCACGGCGCGTTTGACGCGGTTCTCTAGCTCACGGACATTGCCAGGCCACTTATGCGAATCAATTGCCGCCAATGCGTCGGAAGCGAATCCGGTGATTTGCGGATTCATTTCATTGGCATAGCGTTTGAGGAAAGCCTTCGCGAGCAAGGTTGCATCGCCGTGCCGCTCAGCCAAAGCTGGAATTTTCACGACAATTTCCGCCAGACGGTAGAAGAGGTCCTCGCGGAATGTACCCTCCGCACACATCGCCTCAACGTTCTGATGCGTCGCGCAAACGATGCGCGTGTCGACTGCTATCTGAGTTCGGCCGCCAATCCGCTCGATTGTGCGCTCCTGCAGGAAGCGCAAAAGCTTCACCTGCAGTGGCAGCGGGATATCGCCAACTTCATCGAGGAAAAGCGTGCCTCCGGCAGCGTTCTCAATCTTGCCTTCAGTCGTCTTCACTGCACCGGTGAATGCGCCCTTTTCGTGCCCGAACAGCTCACTTTCCAACAGATTCTCAGGAATAGCAGCGCAGTTAATCGCGACGAAAGGCCCGTCTTTGCGGTCACTCGCATCGTGAAGTCCCTTCGCCAGCAATTCCTTACCGGTTCCGCTAGCGCCGAGCAGCATGACAGACACGTTGGTCTTAGCCACACGTTCAATCGTTCGAGCTACCTTCACCATTTCCGGAGCGCCCGTAATCATATTACCTAGCACGCGATTGTCGTCGCCGCTCTGCGCCTTCAGCTTGCGATTCTCTTCTTCTATCCGATGCAAATTATATGCTCGGCGCACGATTAGGCCCAGCGCGTCGATATCAACGGGCTTCTGGTAAAAGTCATACGCACCGCGTTCGATCGCATTTAGCGCACTTTCCCGCGCTCCATGGCCGGATGCCACGATCACTTTGGTGTCAGGCTTCAGTTCCATGATGGCATCAAGCACCGCAAAGCCCTCGGTCGTGCCGTCCGGATCAGGCGGAAGCCCAAGATCGAGAGTAACAACAGCCGGTTCCGCTTGGCGCAGCGCGGCAATCGCGCTTTCGCGGTCAGTTGCCGGAATGACTTCAAAATCGTCATAGGCCCATTTTAGCTGAGCCTGCAGGCCTTCATCGTCCTCGACGACAAGCAATGCGGGTTTCCGATTGGCCATTACGCCACCTCGCTTTCAGGACTGTTGTTTGCATTAAGAATTTGGTGTGTCGCAGTCAGCGGCAACGTAACCATGAACCGCGTGCCAAGCCCTGGCCGACTCTCGACGTTCAGGCGGCCGCCCATAGCGCGCACCAGCTCGCTCGCTTCGAATGCGCCAATGCCAAAGCCGCCGTCTTTTGATGAGACAAATGGCTTGAACAATCCGTTGCGAATGAAGTCAGGGGTCATTCCATCGCCGCTGTCGACAATTTCGATGCGTCCGTAGATGCCATCATTGGTCACGTTGATGAAAACCGGCGAGCCGTTGTGGCTGGCATCTACTGCATTTTGGACAAGATGCTGGACCGCTTGCGTCAATGCCTCCGCATCGCACTTCACAATGCCTGATTGCGCCTGAGCGATTTCAACACGATGCCCACCTACGAATCGCTTGGCGATCTCCGTGACGAGAGCGGATAACTCGATTTCGGCAAGCTCGGTTGGCTTGCCAGAGCCATAGCGCCCAAGCCGCGCCAGCAATGTGTTCAGCTTCTCGGCCGAATTGCGCAGCGTGATCAGCATATCCTTGCGAAACTCGGGGTTGTCTGCGTGCTTCTCTGCATTTTTCGCAAGCAGGCTTTGCTGGCTCGCCAAATTCTTGATGTCGTGCATTACAAAGGCAATTCGGCGATTGAACTCGTCAAAGCGGCTTGCTTCCATCAGCGCTTGATGCCCGGATTGCTCAGCCAAATAGCTTGCCAATTGCCGTCCGGCGACGCGTAGAAGGTCGAAGTCTTCCCAATCCAGCCTTCGGCTGATTGTGGGGCGTGAGAGCACCACTACGCCGACCAATCGCTCAAAATGAAGCAGCGGCACAGCAGCCCAAACGTCTTCATTGTCGATCAGCCATGGGGGAAAGATTGCCGGGTCGACGGGAACTTCAGCGCCGCTGCGCAGATCATCGAAATCTATGATGTAGCCGGACTGCTCCAATCCGCCAGCAAAGCCGAAATCCGCCGCTGGCGATGGTACATTTACATTTGTCCAGCGCCATTGAGATGCCAGCTCGAGTTCGGCCTCTTCGTTGGGGATCAACAAGACCCCACCGCGGCTGTCGGTAATGTCGGCAATCGCTTTGATTGCGCGGTCATGCAATGTTGCGTCATTGCTCTCGTTCCGCCCGACAGTATCTGTAAAGCGAAGCCATTCCGCGCGGTAATCGTAGCGGTGTTGAAACAGATGCTTCGTGAGGTTTACACGCAGCCAGTCGCGCGCCTTTTTCGACGGGATCCAGATAATGGCGACGACGCACGCGAGAACCAGAAAGCCAACCTGCGATAGACGGCCTAGCTCCCCACCCATAGCGGCAAGCGATTGGGCGATCACCACCATTGCAAGCAGATAACCTGTGATCAGCAACAAGGAGAGACTGCGGAACGTAACGGCACGTGATGGGCTGAATCCCAGTCCTGCAGTTTGCGAATGGCTGCCCATGCCCAAACACACCGCGAATGCCGAAATCGCAATACCTTGGAGCGCTGTTAGCAGGTCAGGCGAAGACCCACTGAGGTATGCAATCGTGTGATAATTGAGCTCGAACAGCCAGAAGCCGGCCAATGCGAGTGCGCTCCAACGTAGCAATCCCCGAGATGTCGCAGCTGCGCCGGCATAGAGATTGTGCAGCAGGACTAGCGATCCAATCGTCACCAGGAGGTGCAGGATCGCTGAAATCTGGAAGATCAGCGCCTGAGCCTCTGGGATTTGTGCAATGCGTTGGTCCAAGACTAGCAACGACGGCTGAAACAACTCGACCACGAACAAAGTGATGACGAGCGAGCGCACCATACGCATGCTTGCATCGCGCCCATCATTCGCAAAAAGACGGAAAAGCAGATAGATAAACGCGATATTTCGCGCGGATTCTGCAAGTTGTGATGAGAAGTCTGTCGCTCCAAGCGCCGCTGCTAGCCCCGCCCAAAGCGCTGCCAACGCAAGCGCGAGCAGAGCTGCGCCGCGATCTCGTCGCTGGGCTTCTCCGCGCTGATAGACCCAAGCGGCCGCAAGCACACAAGCGACGGCGCCGGTGATTCCTGCGAACGTCCCAAAGGCCTGAATCAGATTGGTCGAAATTCCGAACATTGCACTGCTCTTAAGGCGCAGAAGTGAAATGTCGGTAAACTTTACACTAGCGCTCTAACCCGCAGAGATTGCCGCACTTCAGTGGTTAAGCAGCGGTAATCGCTAGCGCCGATCCAAACCTTGAAACTCAAACGGGGTTACCCCCCTAGCCAGCCGATCGACCTGAAGTGGCGCACCCCATGGTGGAAGCGAGCGTTGCCGGCACCCTTCGCGATAACATCGTGCACAACCCAAACCGATCGCTTCTGCAGTATCAGGATCCAGAGAAAGCCCTTTGGCGGCTGACAGTTGGGCTGCGAACCGCGCCTCCACTCCCAAAACGATGACAAAACGGGCCTGATCGCCTGCACCAATCGCATCGACGGTCCGCGCGGTAGTTATCCAATGGGTGGGGCCAGCATCCACTCCCTCAACAACCACAGACTGAACGCAAAGATCGCCGCGGCGTTCAAATGCGGTGTGCGCTATCCACAATGGGCAAGACGCATCACTTTCCAACAACGTCGCGCCACTTGCGCCAGAGAATCGCTTTGAAAACTGTCCGGCACGGTCAATTCGCGCCATAAAGAACGGCAATCCGCGCTGTCCGACGCGCTGCAAGGTTGTGAGACGATGCGCTAATTGCTCAAAGCTCACGCCAAACCGACGTTGCAATACTGTGAAGTCATAGCCCGTCTGCTCGCAAGCACGCAGAAAACGTCCGTAGGGCATAAGCAACGCAGCCGCGAA
This sequence comes from Altererythrobacter sp., assembly GCA_013002295.1. Lineage (GTDB taxonomy): Bacteria > Pseudomonadota > Alphaproteobacteria > Sphingomonadales > Sphingomonadaceae > Erythrobacter. The sequence continues at coordinate 4,108 of JABDKI010000243.1, read as the reverse complement.
GTACGCCGTAACGTGCCGTTCAAACAATTGCCGTGCTGCCGCGTCATCGAATTGTGCCCCCGCAACAAGGCTTGAGATAGCTTCTCGCTGCTCAAGCGTGACGAGCTGTGCTGCAATCTGAAAGTTGCGCGAGGAACGGTCGAGCATTTCGGAGAGTTGAAGTTGTCTTGCGTGCAGGTCCAGGCGACGCACAGCGTCGGGCATTACCTCCAATGGCAGTATTCGCACGCTCAACTGGTGCTTCTCGCGCAGCCTTTCAGTCAACGCTGCCCCGAGATCGCTATTGGATAGCCGCAGTTCATCAGCAAGCTTCTCTGCCACTTCATCAATATCTGCGAAGTGGTTACGCCAGCGCTCAATCTCGCGACGCGAAGCGACCAGGCTATCATTCACGCCGCCAAGGTCCTGTCCGGCCTTATCATAAAGACGCGCCAAAGCCGCAGCGGCCTGCGGCGCCGAGTTGAGCAACTCGCTTACCTCTTCCCGGTCGATGTTAAGATCAGCAAATCGCTCATCAGCCAGTCTTCGGGCTAAGCCATCTACCCCGCCGATGCTCTCGTCTTCTCTTAGCGTGCGCGGATCAAAGTCAAAGCGGTCGATGACCTGGACCAGAACTCTCGCCGACAATGGACGTTGATTGCGCTCGATCAGGTTGAGATAGCTTGGGCTGATACCCAATGTTGCCGCCATCGTGGCTTGAGTCATGCCTTCGCGCTTGCGTAATCGCCTCAATGCGGGGCCGGCCAAGAGAGTATTGTCGCTCATCTCTGTAAATATATTTACATTATGACAAAAGAAAAGCCCAAAATACGCTCAATCAGACACGAATTTTTGTAACACTTCCTGTTTTCTCGCGCGTTTCTGTCGCAGACCGACATTGAAGAGGCACCTCCCCGCCTCCGCAGGAGATCCACATGACGTACTCAAACACCATCGCAGAACTTCGCAACACCATCGAGAAGAATGGCCCATCTTGGGATTCGATTGACGCGGAGAGCACAGCTCGCATGCGCATCCAAAACCGATTCCCTACCGGTCTCGATATCGCGCGCTACACAGCCAAGATCATGCGCGAGGATATGGAAGCCTATGACGCTGATCCGGCAAACTACACGCAGTCGCTCGGTTGCTGGCACGGTTTCATCGCTCAGCAGAAGATGATCAGCATCAAGAAGCATTTCGGCAGCACTAAGCGCCGTTATCTCTACCTGTCAGGCTGGATGGTCGCCGCATTGCGGAGCGAATTTGGCCCACTGCCCGACCAATCGATGCATGAGAAGACCAGTGTTCCCGCCCTGATTGAAGAGCTCTACACCTTCTTGAAGCAAGCCGACGCACGCGAACTTGGCGGCATGTTCCGCGATCTTGATGCGGCTAAGGAAGCTGGCGACGCAGTCACCACGCATCGCTTGCTGCACCAGATCGATGAATACGAAACGCATGTTGTTCCAATCATCGCCGATATCGACGCAGGCTTTGGTAACGCCGAAGCGACCTACCTGCTCGCGAAAAAGATGATCGAAGCGGGTGCTTGCGCACTTCAAATCGAAAACCAGGTGTCTGACGAGAAACAGTGCGGTCACCAAGACGGCAAGGTCACCGTTCCGCATGAGGAATTCCTGCAGAAGATCCGCGCAATCCGCCACGCGTTCCTTGAATTGGGTGTTGAGGATGGCATCATCGTTGCCCGCACCGACTCGCTCGGCGCTGGCCTGACAAAGTCCATCGCATATACCAAGGAAGAAGGCGATCTGGGCGACCAGTACAACAGCTTCCTCGATTGTGAAGAGATTGCACCTACGGACATCAAGAATGGCGACGTTTTCCTGAGCCGCGAAAGCAAGCTGCTGCGTCCTAAGCGCCTGCCGTCAAACCTTTACCAGTTCCGCTCCGGAACCGGCGAAGACCGTTGCGTGCTGGACTGCATCACATCGCTACAGAACGGTGCAGACCTGTTGTGGATCGAAACCGAGAAGCCGCACATCGGCCAAATCGGCGGCATGGTTGATCGCATCCGTGAAGTCATCCCCAATGCGAAGCTGGTTTACAACAACTCACCCAGCTTCAACTGGACGCTAAACTTCCGCCAGCAAGTTTACGATGCTTGGGAAGCAGACGGCAAGGATGTTAGCGGGTTCGAGCGTGACAAGCTAATGAGCGTGGATTACGATAGCACTGAGCTGGCAGTTGAAGCTGACGAGCGCATCCGCACCTTCCAAAAAGATGCAGCTGCGCAGGCTGGAATCTTCCACCACCTGATCACGCTGCCGACTTATCACACAGCCGCTTTGAGCACCGACAACCTGGCGAAGCGCTACTTCGGCGAAGAAGGCATGCTGGGCTACGTTCTCAACGTTCAGCGCGAGGAAATCCGTCAAGGCATCGCTTGCGTGAAACACCAGAATATGGCCGGTTCAGACATCGGCGACGATCACAAAGAATACTTTGCCGGCGAAGCAGCTTTGAAAGCTGGCGGTGAAGATAACACGATGAACCAGTTCGAAGCAGCTTAAGGAGAGCGAGAATGAGCGATACCACCGCAAAGGAGCCTGGCCGCGCACGCGCGCTGCTATCGACTGCCGATTTCCGCTTGCTGCGCCGAGCTCTCGAAAGCCACGCGAAGTCAACAGAGGATCGTGAGGAATTGGCGAAGATCAACGCGCTGCACCATCGTCTTGGCACTTACACCTAATGGATTAGCAAAGCGGCCCTTCCCCCCGCTGCCGAGCTAACATTTTCTCCTGGGGAGGAGAAACCGGCCGTCGGAGCGTTATCGCTTCGGCGGCCGAACTTTATGTGAAGAAGGATGCGTGCTGGCGCGTACTGGCGGATTTCTATCGAATGCTTCAGAGCATTCCATACGACCATGCCAGCATGGCAGACAGGCTAGTGACCATAATCAAGACCAGCGGAACACCGGTACGAATGTAGTCCTTAAAGACATAGCTGCCCTCACCCATGATCAACATATTGGTTTGATAGGCGATAGGCGTGGCGTAGCACAGGTTGCAGCCGAACAGCACAGCCAGCACGAGCGGCTCTGCGGGGATACCCAGCAGGCTTGCGATACTGAAAGCGATTGGTGTGCCCACCGTGGCGGCTGTCGCATTCGACGCGAAGTTTGTCAGCACCGTCACAAACAGCATGATTGCCGCGATGATCCCGGCCGGCGGCAGAAACTGCAGGCCTAGTGACAACAGCTCGCCCAACCATGCCGCAGCTCCGCTTTCCAGGATTACGCGCCCGATCGCGATGCTGGCCGCAATCAGCACAATGACTTGTGCAGACAAAGCGCGCCCAACACGTTCAAACTTCACACAGCCGGTCAGGAACATTAAGATCGCGCCGGCAAGTGCGGAAATCGCAATCGGGAAGATTCCGACTGAAGCGGTAAAAATCGACACGCCCATGATCGTTGCCGCTAGCGCTGCCTTTGATTTGCGGGGAAGTTCGCGCGCGCCCTCCAGCATCAGCAAACTGTCGCTGGTGGCAAAATCTTGCAGATCTTCTGGCAATCCCATCACCAGAAGCACATCGCCTTCACTGATGCGCAGATCGCCAACTTCGCTATAGTGCGCCTTCTCCCCCAGAAGGCGATCAGGCCGGTGGATGCCTAGCACGGCCACTCCATGCAAATCGGCGATACCTGAGGTCGGCAAGGTACGATTTATGAGCCGCGAATCCGCGGTCACTGTCATTTCGACTACGACAATATCCTTCTCGCGATTGCCAGATTCGCGGCGGATTCGGTCGAGCACCCATGTTGGTGCGAGTTCACCCTTTAGCACACGGACGGCGTCTTCCAGCGCCTGGTGTGAGCCTGAAATGTGCAGACGCTGCTGCGGCTGAACCGGCCCAGTCACCTTGTCGTGAAAGCGAATGTCATCGGGAAGTTTTGGCAGGATTGCCGCTACTTCCTGACCGATCAGTTCACTATCCCCCCCGATCCGCAAGCGCGTGTGAAACATGCGCGGAGCATGGGCCGCGGCGACGCGATTGTCACCCAGGAGCTTGGGCATGACCAACCAAAGGTATGGCAATGCAATCAGCGAGGCGCCGAGCACAATCGGGGTGAAGTCGAACACACCCATTTCGCGCATGCCCAAAT
>JABDKI010000016.1 GCA_013002295.1 Altererythrobacter sp. | reverse complement strand
GCTTCGATATAGGCGGTCATTGCTGCGCTGAAAGTGACGACTGGCACATGCAACGGCTGCAGAACAATCTCGTCGGCGCGGAACAGCGGCCCGGAGCGTTGCCGCGCTTCGAACGGCACCGCAGAGGCGGTGCAATCAATGAAAAGTGTTTCGGCAGGCACGCTGACTTCGCTATCTGAGAAGAGCATTTTGCCCGGCTCAAGTGCGGATACGCGTCCTTTCCGGATCACGTCCTTCACCTGACGCAGGATATCGACTTCACCTTGACTGATCGTGGCGTAGTGGAACATTTCCGGCTCTACGCTCTCATCGATCCGCAGATAGTACCCCTGTTCGCCCAAGCGCCGCATCCAATCTGCGCCGTCGCTCGAATCGGCCGCAGTGCGCAGCATGGCGATTTGCATGCTCATAACCTGTTCGAAGAATTGTTCCCCGGGCTGTGTGTAGTCGCGGTTCCATAGCCAGCTTTCGCGCGGACGGACCCAGCTTATGCTGTCCGGATCAACCCCTGCCTGGATCAGCCACACAACGGTATCCATTGCGGTCTTGCCCGCGCCCAGAACCACGTATCGTTCTGGCAGTTTTTCCGGTTCGAGCCAAAGCTGTGGCAAATCACCCGGCACGGCCAGATCGGTTCCTGGCGACACCTTGAAATTGGGTGAGTGCGTGGAGGGCACGCTGGTCTGATAGAAGGTCGCATCGACCAGCTTGCGACGCACTTTGATGTGCGTCTCGGTTCCATTCATGATCGAGACAATCGTGGCCACGCCATCGTCGCTGCGGGTCCGGAATTCGCTCAAACGGTGGTAGTCGACGCGGCCCGTCGGGAGCAGCCGCATGTTCATCACGCGTTCGAAATACGCGAGTACTTCTTGCCCACTGGCGAGTGCAAAAAGCCCTTTGTTCGGGCCGTGCGTATCAATCTGCTCGCTGGGGAATGCCATCGAATTGACGCCGTATGTTCCGCTCGGTTGGTGGAGCGTAACGAAACCATAGGCATCGTTCCAATGTCCGCCGGGCTTGGCGTGCTTGTCGACAAAGGTGATGTGGCAATCGGGGTCTTCGTCGATCAGCGTATCAGCGAAGGCAAGGCCCACTGCGCCTGCACCAACGATAAGATAGTCTGTTTCGAGATCGGCCATTCGTGGCGCTCCTATTTCTTCTGCGCTGCGACCACCCTCGGCCTAGCTTAAACCCCTGTGGATTGCACTTGGGAATTTTCATCCGCCATGGACAGCATGGATCGCGCGTGCCGCGCGGCGACTTCGCTTTGGTCATCGCCATACCCACCGCCAAGGGCGGAGGCGATTGGCAGGCCACGCTGGCGTGACTGACGGACCACGAAACGGTCGCGGGTCTCCAGGCCAGCGTTGCTGAGCGCAAGCCGACCGAGCCTGTCATTCGCGTGCGGATCGACACCCGCCTGATAAAGCACGAGGTCGGGCGCGAAGTCTGCCAACAGGATTGGCAGATGCTTTTCCAGCGCGTCCATATATCCATCGTCGTCCACGCCATCGGGCAAACCCACATCCAAACTTGAGCATGCCTTTCGCACGGGGAAATTCTTTTCCGCATGCATGGAGAAAGTGAAAACATTCTCGCGTCCTGCGAGCAGGCTTGCCGTGCCATCACCCTGATGCACGTCAAGATCGACGATCAGGATACGGCTGACATCGCCTTCTGCAATCAAACGGTTTGAGGCGACCGCGAGGTCGTTGAACACGCAATAACCTGCGCCGGTATCGTGCAGCGCGTGGTGGCTGCCCGCGGCGGAATTGGCGGCATATCCGTGCTGCATGGCTAGTTTAGCCGCTAGCCAGGTCCCGCCATTCGTATGCCGCACACGGCTGGCAATTTGCGGGGTTACGGGAAAACCAATCCGGCGTTCCTTTTCGCGCGGCACCTCGGCGCGGAAGACTTGATCGACATAGGTCGGGCAATGCACCGCGTCCAGCCATTCGCGCGGCATCGGCTCGGGCGCATGTTCAGTCATGGCCGCACCGCTATCGCGAAGCGCTTCCATCACGAGGTAATATTTGTCGAATTTGAAGGTTCCGCGTTCAGGGCGCGGTGCCATATAATCAGCGTGATGAACGACGTGGAGCAAAGCTTATTGCTGGTCCTCGCCAATTTCGATCTTGCCCACGCGCAGCCGGTCAATCCTTGCGTCACGTATGCGCAACTTACCGATTGCCATCCGGCCAACTGCCACCGCACCGATAGCAACGGCCCCCATGGCGATAGCGCCAAGCGCGAAGGCACCGATTGCGGTTGCGCCGATTGCGCGAGCGCCAGTTGCCTTTGCGGGAGCTGAAGTGTCTTCTACCACTGCAGGAAGCGAGGCTGGTTCGGTGGCTTCTTCAATCTGCGTCTGATCCGCTGAAGATGGTGAAGCTTTGCCCATTTTACTCTGCAGCCACTTTGTGCGGGTCAAAAGCTTCGGACTCGCCTGCTTCGATCGCCGCAGCTTTGTCTTCGACCAATTTGACAATGTGGTCGAGCATGTCGTCGCTTTCGATATGGTGGTCCTTCACGCCAGAAAGATAGACCATGTGTTTGCCCGAACCGCCGCCGGTCAGGCCAATATCAGTTTCGCGTGCTTCACCGGGTCCATTGACCACGCAACCCAGCACAGAGAGACTCATCGGGGTTTTGATGTGCTCCAGCCGCTGCTCCAGCTTCTCGACCGTGCGGATCACGTCAAAGCCCTGCCGTGAACAGCTGGGGCAAGAAACCACGCGCACCCCGCGGGTTCGCAGGCCGAGCGCTTTCAGCATTTCAAAGCCGACTTTGACTTCCTGCTCTGGTTCAGCGGAAAGCGATACGCGAATAGTGTCGCCAATGCCGGCCCAAAGCAATGAACCGATGCCGATGCTCGATTTGACTGTGCCGCCGATCAGTCCGCCCGCTTCGGTAATGCCCAAATGCAGCGGGCAATCTACCGTTTCAGCGAGACCGTGATAGGCGGCGACTGCGAGGAATACATCGCTGGCTTTCACTGCGACTTTGTATTCGTGAAAATCGTGGTCTTGCAGCAGCTTGATATGATCAAGCGCGCTTTCGATCAGTGCTTCCGGGCAAGGCTCGCCATACTTTTCGAGCAGGTCCTTTTCCAGACTGCCTGCATTCACGCCGATGCGGATCGCGCAGCCATTGGCTTTCGCAGCGCGGACAACTTCTGCCACACGTTCTGACGATCCGATATTGCCCGGGTTGATACGCAGGCAAGCCGCACCGCCGTCGGCTGCTTCCAAAGCGCGTTTGTAATGGAAATGAATGTCCGCCACGATTG
>JABDKI010000147.1 GCA_013002295.1 Altererythrobacter sp. | reverse complement strand
GCCACCACATGCGGAAGTCGGCGAAAAGTGACCACATCGGATAGGTAAAGGTTGCCGGTCTATTCTTCTCGATTGCGAAATGCGCCAGCCAAGCGAAGAAGTAACCCGCCAACGGCAGCGCGATCAGCCAAAGCCACTCACCCATCAACACCGCATAGCCCGCGAAGGCGACGACAAGCGACGTACCGACATAGTGCAAAGCTCGTGTTGCTGGTTTGCTGTGTTCGCGCAGATAGAACGGCCAGAATTCAGCGAATGTAGTATAGGTTTTGGTCATTCTCTAGAACAATCCAGGGATCTGATACTGTGCAGCATTTGGCCGCACAGGTTGCAGCAGTTCGCGCCCGCCTGTGCTTTGTGCAGAGCGCAGATCGCCACCGGAAATGGCAGTGCAGCTGCGCCCTGCCAGGAAATCAAGCGCGGTTGCGATTGATGCCTCTGCCGGGTCGCCCAACTGCGTGAATATGTCATCATTTGCCCGACAGGTGTTGGGCACAACGCCTGCAAGACCGCTGAAATATTCGCCTTCGTCATTGGCATTGACAGTCTTGAACGTGACGGCACGCAAACGGTCATCGCAAACATCGCGGTCGAAGCCGAACTGGCCCACCGGCTTGCCAAAGGTATTGGTACCGATCAGCGCAATATTATTGCCCAAATAGGGGAGCATCGAATTGATCACGAGCTCGCTTGCAGAGGCAGTACCTCCGCGCCCGATGAAGGCGACTTTGGTCGGGGCAATCGACTGGGCGGCGCTCGCGATCGGGGTTGTAGAATTCTCGTTAGACTTGGAATCGCGCAGCACAGTCTTCGACCAAATCTGACCTACGTTTCCGGCACCCATCAAGTCACCCATTAGATCAGCAATGCGTACCAGGCCGCCACCATTGTAGCGGAAATCGATAATCAGCTCTGTCACACCTTGATCTTTGAATGTCTGGAATGCGTCGCGCAGATCTGCATCCGCGCTGCCAACAATGAAGGTCCGCAAGTTGAGATAGCCGACCTTTTTGCCGCCATCGTCTATGATGCGTACTCCGTAGCGGTCAGAAACTGGATCCAGCGCGAAGTCGGCTTTTACGATGCTTTCGCCGCCCAACGTTCCGGCTGCAGAGCGGAATTCGATATAGCGCGTCACGCCAGGGTCTGACGGGCCCAGCGCATTGATCACAGCGCCCGGGCCGCCTGAGGCCATTAAAGAAGAGACTGTCTGGGTATTGCTGCTGCTGGTCCCAATCGCGAGAAGCTCTGTGCCGCGATCAAGCCCTGCAGTGAGACCAGGCGCATTTTCGTACGCCTCGATCACAAAGACTCGGTTGTTCACTTGGTCATAGCCAAGCCGCACGCCGAAGCCGGCGCTGGAGCCTGAATTGATCAGTGCGTCTTCTTCGCTTGCAGATGTAATGAATGTGAACCCGCGATCCTTATCTTCCGCTCGCGCGGGCGCCACCAGTGCATCCAGATAGGATTGCACGTCAGAAAATCCGGCAGGATTGACTGATGTATCCAGTAGGTCGGGGAACAGATACCATTCGTTGAGTACGGCAAGCGACCAATCCTGCCGATCGCGGACAGAACACTGAGAGGGGGTCGGCGTTCCGCCGCCGCCGCCAGCAATTGGTCCAGCCCCGGGCTGGCTATCGCCGCCACCGCCGCCGCATGCAGCCAATGCCAGAGCCAATGTTGATGTCAGGGATACGCGACCAAGTCCCATGTTCAGTCCTTTTGAATTCTCGGTTTCCAAGCAGCGAAGGTATATGGAACCAACTCTGTGTAGGCGGTGAACAAACAGAATGACGCCTTTGTTCACCACGGGCAAACTCTAAGTTTTGCAAAGTATGACGCAATGAAATTCTCTCCGAGAGATGCAAAATCCTGTGTCAAACACGAATTACCCACAGATTACGGGGTAAAATGGGCTCATTTTCGTGCCTGCCGCCTCGTCATGCCCTCGGGAAAGCACTAGTTTTGTGCCTAGCAATTGAGAGAGGGATCCCGAGTTCGTGTCTGAAGTTCCTGCCTGGTTAAACACTGTTTTGCCTCCTGCGGCCCGTCATGCGGGACTGTCGATTGCAAAGCATGGCAGCGAGCGCAATTTCGGGCGCGGCGGGTTCAAGCTGATTAGTCCGGCGTTTGAAGCTGGAGGCGAATTGGACCCATGTTTCACAGCCGACGAGGAAGACGCAGTCGCGCCGCCGCTCGAATGGACGGCACCCCCGCCAGGCGCAATGGAAATGGTTGTCATCGTGGAAGATGCGAGCGACGCCAGCTCGGACCCTCGCTGCCATTGGCTGGTTTGGGGAATCCCGGGCCAAAAAGGCATGATCCTTGAGGGCGAAGTTCCGCCGCGTACCGGCAAGAATTCGCTTGGTAACTCAGAATGGCTTTTGCCTGACCTTCCGGTTGGCGAAACCCATCATTTCGTATTCCAGTTGTTTGCGCTCGAACTGCCGCTGACCCTGATGCCAGGGGCTTCGCGGGAGGACCTGCTCGCTGCAATGGATGGGCAAGTCGTCGCCAGCACTGCGCTGGTTGCCCAATATACCCGGTCGCAGGAGGACGAGGAGGACTGGGGCGATGACGAAATCGAATTGTAACGGTCACCTAATGGAAAGGAATTAATTATGGCTGGAAACGCGCTTCAAAAGCCCGTCACTCTTTCGGGCGATCTTGAGAATGTTATCGGCAAAGGTCCGATGACCCGTGCTCAAGTGACATCGAAGGTTTGGGAATACATCAAGGCAAACGGTCTGCAGGACAGCAAGGACAAGCGCCAGATCAATCCAGATGCCAAGCTTGGCGCTGTGATCGGCAATGCGCAGATCTCTATGTTCAAAATGACTGCTGCGGTGTCAAAGCACCTCACCTAAATTCTTGAAAACGGATCAGGCGGCGTGGCCCGGATTTGGGCGGCGCCGCCTTTTTCGTGCCTTGCAGATATCTGCCATATAGGCGCTAGTCATCACCGGCCTGTCTGCCCTAAGACTGCGAGCAGATAATTCAGCCAATACCGGAGAAAAATCGATGAGATCTGTATCCATGATCACTGCTGCGGCTTTGTTGGGCTTGCCAAGCGTAGCACTGGCGCAATCAGCTGAAGAGATTGCGGCTGCGGCGCTCGAAGCTGCACCGATCATGGATGGTCACAACGATGTGCCGATCCAATTGCGTTCGCGATTCGGCAATCAAATCAACGATTTTGACTTTTCAGATACGACCGGCACCGCCCAGGAACAGCCGGCCCGTAGCGCCATGCACACTGACATCGCCCGGCTTCGCCAGGGCAAAGTCGGCACACAATACTGGTCAGTCTATGTTCCGGCATCGCTCGATGAGCCCGAAGCGGTGCAAATGACGATCGAACAGATTGATGTGACCAAGCGCTTGATCGCCGCCAACCCAGACGATTTGCAGTTCGCTTTGACCGCAGACGAAATCGAGGCCGCGCTGGCAGAGGGCAAGATTGCCTCTCTGATGGGGATGGAAGGTGGCCATTCGATCGGATCGAGCCTGGCTGTCCTGCGCCAGATGTACGATCTGGGCGCGCGCTACATGACGCTGACCCATTCGCGCAATGTGCCTTGGGCGGATAGTGCGACGGACGAACCTGAACACAATGGCCTGACGGATTTTGGCCGCGACGTTATCCGCGAAATGAACCGTATTGGCATGCAGGTTGACCTGAGTCACGTCAGCGAGAAAGTGATGCATGACGTGCTGGATATCGCGCAAGCCCCAGTGATTTTCAGCCATTCCAGCGCGCGCTCAATGAATGGTCATGCGCGAAATGTGCCGGACAGCGTGTTGCAGCGCCTGCCGACCAATGGCGGCGTGATAATGATAACTTTCGTTCCCGGGTTCCTAAGCGAGCCTGCCCGACAATGGAATGCCAATCGGGCGGCTGAACGCGCTCGACTGGAAGCGCTGTGGCTAGGTCAGCCTGCTCAGGTCGAGCAAGGAATGCGGTTGTGGGATGATGCGAATCCTTTGCCGCAATCCTCGATCCGCGAGGTAGCAGACCACATCGATCATATCCGCGCCGTAGCTGGCATCGACACAATCGGAATTGGCGGTGACTATGACGGTATACCGTTCGCGCCACCGGGATTGGAGGATGTGACCGGTTATCCCGCGCTGTTCACAGAACTTGCGCGGCGCGGATACAGCCAGGAAGATCTTGAAAAGATCTCAATGCGTAATGCCATGCGCGCACTGCGGGCTGCCGAAGTGTTTGCTGCCAGCCAAGTGGGCCAGCCGCCGGTCGAAACGCTGATCGAACGTGCCGAGTAGCGCTTAGGCGGTCAGCGCCGGGATAATCCAGACGAGGCTCATTACGACGATTGCAAGCAGCAATCCGATGGCCAGAACCCATCGCA
>JABDKI010000125.1 GCA_013002295.1 Altererythrobacter sp. | reverse complement strand
ACCTGCCAGGTGCGGCCGATCGCATCGGTCAAATGCCATTCGAGCTTGGGCGCGTAGAAGGCACCTTCGCCAGGCAATTCTTCCCAGCCATATTCCTCAGTCGCCATGCCCGCTTCGATCACAGCATCGCGCAGTTCTTGCTCGGCCTTGTCCCAATCCTCGTCAGAACCGAAACGTTGTTCAGGCCGCAGCGCCAGCTTGATGTGATAGCTGAAGCCAAAATGCTTGTAGACCCCGTCAGCTAGCTCGCAGAAAGCGCGGACCTCATCGACAATCTGGCTTTCCGTGCAGAAGATATGCGCATCATCCTGCGTGAACTGACGCACTCGCATCAGCCCGTGCAGCGCGCCATGCGGTTCATTGCGGTGGCAGCAACCCATTTCACCGAGCCGGATCGGCAGTTCCTTATAGCTGGTGATGCCTTGCTTGAAGACCAGCACATGCGCCGGGCAGTTCATCGGCTTTAAGGCCATCCAGTCGGCATCACCGCTGATGAGGTTTTTGTCTGCGTCTGGGCCTTCATCTTCGGTGTTCGGCACCTCGTCTGGGATGACGAACATGTTTTCGCGGTACTTGCCCCAGTGGCCCGATTGCTCCCACTGGCGTGCGTCCATCACCTGCGGCGTCTTGATTTCCTGATAACCTGCGCCGTCCATCTTGCGGCGCATATAGGCTTCCAGCTCGCGCCAGATCTTGTAGCCATTGGGATGCCAGAACACGCTGCCATGCGCCTCTTCCTGCAAGTGAAACAGGTCCATCTCGCGCCCGAGCTTGCGGTGATCGCGTTTGGCGGCTTCTTCCAGCCGTGTGAGGTGGGCGTTCAATTGTTTCTTGTTTAGCCAGCCGGTGCCGTAGATGCGTGTCAGCTGCGCATTGCTCTGATCGCCGCGCCAGTAAGCACCCGCAACGCGCATCAGCTTGAAGGCATCGGGATCCAGCTTGCCGGTGCTGGCAAGGTGCGGGCCGCGACACATGTCGAGCCAAGCGCCGTCGCTGCCCGGTTCGCCTGACCAATAAACAGTCAGCTCTTCATCTTCGGGTAGTTCCTGCGCCCATTCGGCCTTGAAGCTCTCGCCTTCAGACTGCCATTTCTCAATCAGCTGCTTGCGTGACCACACTTCGCGCACCAGCGGCTTGTCCGCCTTGATGATGCCGCGCATTTTTTCTTCAATCGCGGGGAGGTCTTCGCTGCTGAACGGCTCGCGCGAGGCGGGCGCCATTACATCATAATAGAACCCGTCATCAGTTGCCGGTCCGAATGTAATCTGCGTGCCGGGCCATAGCGCTTGCACCGCTTCGGCCAGCACATGCGCGTAGTCATGGCGGGCGAGTTCAAGCGCGTCTGCCTCATCGCGCGACGTAATCAGCGCCAGTTCTGCATCGCCGTCGAACGGCCGATTGAGATCGCGCACTTCGCCATCAACGCGGGCTGCCAGCGCCGCTTTCGCAAGGCCGGGTCCAATCGCAGCGGCAATGTCTGCCGGGGTCGAGCCAGGCTCGACTTCGCGCACTGAGCCATCGGGCAAGCTGATCTTCAGAAGTTCGGTCATCAAATTCGTCCGTCTCGTCTAGGCGGTGATTGCAAGCGCCACTGCCACAAGCAAAGGCTCACCGAAAGGGCGGTGTCGCGTATTCTGCAATTTTTCGGGAGGCTGACACCGCGCCACCCGAAACCGGCGCAAACCGGGGGTGGCTGCGTGCCGGATCAGACCAACAGCGACCGCCCCCGGATAACCGAGGTGGTAGTTGTCGTGGTCGTGGTCAGCAGGATGGCCATGACTTGGCATATAGCGAGGCGGGATTGCGATGTCATTACCCCGCTGATCTTCTTGCTGGTTCGGAAAGCTGACGCTCCATTTTGGAAAGCCTGCTTGACAATACTGCGAATCGATGTCAAATACCCTTTCCATAGTTGAAAGGAAACTTGACCAATGAGTACTCGAGCCAAGGCCCTGATATGGGCCGCCATAACTATTGGAGCCGCCTTTGTCGCAAATGCCCAAGGGTTAAACGACGGAGCATCATATGGCCTGATTGCGGGTCTAACCGGCGCAGCCTGGGGAACCATTCACTCGCGCAGCAGCTGCGGTATGGGGTGCCTGCAATGAGCAACACCTCTGCTTCGTTCGCTACCAAGCTGTGCCTTGGTGCCGCCGCATCCTCAGTCTTGAGCGCGCTTGGGCTGATGCTTCTATGGAAATCAGACGCGCTGAATCCCACAACCACTTACATCCTAGCGACAATTCCGGTCAGTCTATTGGTCTTTGCTTTTGTCAAAGGACTCTCGCTGACGAAGGAAAACACCCGCGCGACGCACCGCTATCTGCTGCGCATGGCGCTCACCATGGCGTTTTACCTGATCACCTTGGCCGTTGCTGAGCATTTCATA